>NZ_VUMP01000019.1:0-5909 GCF_009696115.1 Eubacterium sp. BL-380-WT-2B | reverse complement strand
TTTTATATTACCCCACCGAAAACGAGGCTTGAAAACCGCGCGAAATAAGGCTTTTTCACCCCCTAAATGTACACGCTGCGGTGTTAGCATATAGAAAGCACTGTTCATAGAAAAGTTGCAAAAAAACATTTGCAATGCACTTGCAAATGTCACGAATATTGAATATAATATTAGTGCAAGCTAAAAATGACGAGGAAAGGAGTGCTATTATGGCTAAAGGAAATATGACGATAAGAATGGAGCCGGAGCTGAAAGCACAGGCGGCAGCTCTCTTTAAGTCCCTCGGAATGGATTTGAGTACGGCAACGGGTATTTTTTATCGACAGGCACTTAGGTGTCATGGACTTCCCTTTGAAGTCAAGGTTGACGAGCCGAATGCTGTTACCTATGCGGCGATGGAGGCGGCAGAAAAGGGAGAGGATATGTATGGTCCGTTTGATAGCGTTGCAGATCTGATGGAGGCGCTGAATGCTTAAGCCGGAGTTTTCGGGGCAGTTCAAACGAGATTACAAGCTTGCGATCAAGAGAGGCTGCGATCCGAAGAAGTTGGAGGAAGTGATCACGCTGTTGTGTAACGAGCAGCCGTTGCCGGAGGCGTATCGAGATCATGCTCTCACTAATTCCAGAAATTATAAGGACATGAGAGAATGTCACATCGAGCCGGACTGGCTGTTGGTCTATAAAGTTGTTCGGCAGACTTTGATTTTGAAATTGATAAGGACGGGATCTCATAGCGATTTGTTTTGAGATTAACTCCGGATGAAAGAGTGGTGATGATATTTGGCGGGTGTAATAACGGAAATTGCAATAGAATGTGGCGTGTCGGAACAGGCAGTTCGTGCATGGTGTAGGCGAAACCATGTTGCGAAAGATGCGAAAGGAAGTTTCGCAATCAGCGAAAGTCAAAAAACCTCCATATATCAGCATTATTTAGGTGTTGAACGAAAGCAAGTTTCGCAACAGGCGAAAGCAAGTTGCGAAACTTGCGAAACCACTTTGATCGCTATGCTGCAGGGAGAATTAGACCGGAAAAGCGAGCAACTTGCTGTAAAGGACAAGCAGATCGAGGAACTGAACGCAAGGTTGGCGGAGGTCAGCTCGGCGTTGGTGACGGCACAGCAGACTGCGGCAGCGGCCCAGGCTCTCCATGCTGGGACAATGCATCAGCAGCTTCTTTCCGGCAAGTCCGGAGCCGATCAGCCGGAGCGTGAGACAGAACCGGTTCAAAAGCGTAGCTGGTTTAGTAGGTTCTTTGGGGACTAAACAGAACGACAAATCGGAAATGGCTTTACACCCACCCCGAAATTATAAAAATCGAAGGGAGGACTTTTTCCGTCAGGAAAAAGGATACACTATGCGTGAAACAAAAGTATTCAGCAAAAACAGCACATATCAGAAATTTGAAGTGCTTAAGACTAACAGAAATAAAAGGTACAGATATAACGAGTTCTTAGTTGAAGGTGTCAGAAGCCTTAATGAAGCTGTAAAGAACAAATGGAATATAAAATCTTTTATTTATGACAGAAACAATTTATCCGGCTGGGCAAAGGAAATGATTGCAAATGTTAAAACAGATGAGAATTTTTGTCTTACAGCTGAGCTTATGAATGACCTCAGCAATAAAGATGATACGTCTGAGTTAATGGCTATCATTGAAATGCGTGAGGACAAGCTTGAGAACGTGCCGCTTTCCGAAAATCCTTTTATAGTATTATTTGACAGACCGTCAAACAAAGGCAATCTCGGTACAATGATACGCTCTTGTGATGCACTCGGAGCAGATATGCTTATCATTACAGGACATTCCATAGACCTTTATGATCCTGATGTAGTTGTTTCTGCTATGGGTTCTTTTTTCAATATGCCCGTTATACGAATCGCTGACAATAACGATCTCTTTATGTATCTAAACAAATTGAAAGAACAGTATCCGAATTTCCTTACTGTCGGAACTACCGCACACAAGCAAAATCCGATTTATTCAGCTGACCTTACAGTTCCTCTAATGCTAATGATGGGCAAT
The DNA here is from genome assembly GCF_009696115.1 of Eubacterium sp. BL-380-WT-2B. NCBI lineage: Bacteria > Bacillati > Bacillota > Clostridia > Eubacteriales > Eubacteriaceae > Eubacterium > Eubacterium sp. BL-380-WT-2B. Next base: position 3,886 of record NZ_VUMP01000019.1, on the reverse strand, counting down.
GAAACTATGGGACTGAACAAAGCATATAAAGAATATTGCGACCTGCTTTGTACTATTCCAATGTCAGAAAAATCATACGCATCTTCGTTCAATGTAAGCTGTGCTGCTTCAATTCTGATGTACGAAATCACAAGGCAAAGGGGCATAAAGTAAATTCTATCAGTTTATTTTTGCAATGGAATATTTCCATTTATCGGGGAGTGTGAGTCCAAAACTCACGCTCCTTTTTTGCATTTCTACAACCATTACGCCCTTGCGTGCAAACATCATAATCTCATACTTGATAAAGCTTATGGTAAAGCATAATTACAACTTCCAGTTTATCGGTGGGATGAAGGTCGGGGAGCCGTCCGCAGACGGCAGGGGCAGCGCCCCTCCGGAGCTGGTAGAGCAGCAGGCACGAGCCGGCAGTGAAGCAGCTCCGGCAACCCCTCCCCTTTAGGGGCGCAAAGCACTTTCACACCGCTGCACCGATGGGGTGGCGGTGTGAAAGTGCTTTTGCGTTACTTTCTCACCAGAAAGTAACAAAGAGGTTGTTTTTAGCGGAAATTTATGATAAAATAGAGGACGGAAGAATAAGCGGAAAGGGGGCGATTTTATGGGAGTTACGATTTCGGGTATGACAGGTGCAGGGAGCATCCGGCACAACAACCGCAGCTTCTCAGCGGCGAATGTAGACCGGAGCCGGACGGAGCAGAACATTGTTTTCTGCAACGAGGATCTGAAGCAGGTCTATCATATGGTCTTTGATGAAGCTCTCGCAGCCTACAACGCAAAGAAAACCAAAACGAGAGATAAGATACCGGACTACTATGAGCATATCCGGCAGAGTAAACAGGAAAAGCTGTTCCATGAAGCGATCTTCCAGATCGGCAACATGAGCGACTGTGGGTGCGGTACGCCGGACGGAGAACGGGCGGCGGCAGCTCTGAAAGATTTTGCGGAGTCTTTTGCAGAACGCAACCCCCATCTGCGGGTGTTCAATATGGTGCTGCACATGGACGAGGCAACGCCCCATCTCCATGTCGATTTTATCCCTGTGGCAACGGAGCAGTCAAGAGGACTTTCTACAAGGGTATCTATGAAACAGGCATTGAAGCAGCAGGGGTTTGTCGGTGTCGGCAGAAAGCAGACCGAATGGGCGGCGTGGATGGAACGGGAGAAAGAAGCTCTGACGGAGATCGCCCAGCGGCACGATTTTGAAATTATCTCTCTCGGCACGAACAGACCGCACATGGACTTGCCGCAGTTCAAGGAAGCGGCTGCGAGGCTGGAAGCGGTGCAGCAGCAGACAGCGGCAGTAGAGCGGGAGGTTGCTGAGCTGGAACGGCAGCGGGACGCTCTGAAAGGCACTGTGCGGCTCTTAAAGGAGGCTGACAGGGTAAATGCACCCCTGCATGATATTCAGCCGGAAAAGACGCTCACAGGGGCAGTAAAGGGCGTGACGGTGGATCAGGTCGAGCAGCTAAAGAAAATGGCACTGCGCAGCGTGACGGATCGGCACAAGGTACAGGAGCTGACGGAGGAAAACACCCGTCTGCGGTCACAGGTGCCGTCCATGAAGAAGCGGCTGGAAGAAGCGCAGCGGCAGCAGAGGCTTGAACAGGAAAACCGGAGGCTGCGCGATGAAAACTATTATCTGCAATCCGAGCTGCAGGAGGAACGCAGCTTCACCGAGCGTCTGACGGACGGCATCGGTCGGATGCTGGACTTCTTGGAAGAACACTTGCCGGAGCGTCTGCGTCCTCTGCTTGAAAAGGCGAGGGAGCTGCTGCCCGATCCGGAGATTGGACAGCAGCAGGAGCAACAGCAGCACCAGCGAGGGATGGGCGGCATGGAGCTGTAAAAGAAGCCTGTCCGGAGGGCTTGAAAATCTCTTTCGGACAGGCTATAATAACAACTGAAAATAGGGAATTGCTGTATTGATAATCTAAGCCCCCTGTAAGGGTACTCCCAACCTATATTTTTTCTCTCTGAAAGGGAGAAAGTCGGAGGGGAAAAGGGGGGTGAGCGGAGGGGTGTTGGAAGTGTGGTAAACCTCGTTAGAGGTTTTCCAAGCCACTGTGGTAAACCCATCGGGTTTTCCATAGTGGCGGCACTTTCAATGCCCCGCAGCGAGGGGGAAAAGGGGGAGGTGACTTTCTCTTTAAGGCGGCGTAGCCGCCGCTCTTTTGCTCCCCCTTTTCCCCCTTCCCGCCCGCAGGCGATCCCCGCCGCAGCGGATTTTCTTTTTGGTACTTTTTCTTTTGTGAGGTGGTAATATGACCGAGAATTATCGAGGCTGCTACGAGTATTTGAGCGCACAATATCCGGAGGTCGGAGGCTATGAGTTTTATAAAGAGCTGTTTCCGGACAATGAGAACTCCGGAGAACGGCACACGGATTTTTCCCATCCGAACGCTGTGTATCTGTATCGGGACGAACAGAGCGAGGATAAGAAGCTCCGGCGCAGGAAGATGTATAACGACACATGGGAACAGGATTACATGGAGTTTGTCGAGGGGAACAGCCTTACTTTGTGCAGCGGTCTTGCATATCGCAGAAAGGAGAACAGGCTGGAGAACGCCCAGCGGATGTATGCTCTGATCTTCGATCTGGATGGCGTAGGTCTTGCCGAGCTGCGCAACCTCTTTCTGCGCTTTGGCGGCGATCCGGAGCGAGTGCGCCGGTTGCCGATGCCGACTTTCCTTGTTCTGTCGGGGACAGGGCTGCATATCTACTATGTTTTCCAGCAGCCGATTGACCTATACCCGAATATAAAAATTCAGCTTAAAAGTCTGAAATATGACCTCACTTTCCGGCTATGGGAGTATGGCAGCACTTCGCAGGTCAAGGCGATCCAGTATCAATCCATCAATCAGAGCTTCCGCATGGTGGGCAGCATCAATGACAAGCATGGGACGGAGCTGGTCGCTTTCCGTACCGGAGAACGGGTAACGCTGGATTATCTGAACGCCTACGCAAAGCCAGAAAACAGGGTGGATGTCAATAAGCCTTTCAGCCCATCCAAAATGACACGAGCTGAGGCGAGGGAGGCATATCCGGAGTGGTATGAGCGTGTTGTTGTGAGAGGCGAGAAAGGACGCAAGAAGTGGGATATTGCCGGAAAGGTGCATGGTGATGATCCGTATGCGCTCTACCATTGGTGGCTGCGGCAGATCGGAGAGATAAAGGGCGGGCATCGGTATTTCTTTTTGATGTGCCTTGCTATCTATGCTTACAAATGCGGTGTGTCGAAGCAGCAGCTCCGGCAGGATATGAAAGAGGCTTTTGATGATCTGCAGATGGTGAAGCATGAGAACGCATTGACCGAGGAAGATATACGGAGTGCGCTGGAAGCCTACGACAAGGAGTATTACAATTTCACGATTTCCGATATTGAAGCTCTGACCGATGTTCGCATCGAGCGCAACAAGAGGAATTGTAGATCACAGAAAGAGCATTTGAAAAGAGCAAGGGCGGTGCAGGAAGTGGATTATCCTGGCGGCACATGGAGAAGAAAAGGGGCAGAAGAAAAGAAAGCGCAAGTCTATGCGTGGCGGCAGGAGCATCCAGAGGGACGCAAGGCCGATTGTCATAGGGACACCGGACTTGATCCGAAAACGATCCGCAAATGGTGGGACACCGTACCGGAGGGGCATATAACGGTCAAAATACGCCCATCACAGGCTTTGAGCGATCTGTTGGTGGAGGAATTTAAGAAAGGGCTGTAAACGCCCCAGAAACGCCCTACAAGGCGTTTTCGGGGCGGGTAAGGGTTTTTATATTACCCCACCGAAAACGAGGCTTGAAAACCGCGCGAAATAAGGCTTTTTCACCCCCTAAATGTACACGCTGCGGTGTTAGCATATAGAAAGCACTGTTCATAGAAAAGTTGCAAAAAAAC
>NZ_VUMP01000018.1:0-6370 GCF_009696115.1 Eubacterium sp. BL-380-WT-2B | reverse complement strand
GAAGGCTGCTTTTTTAATCTTCATCGGCCCAGTCCTCCACCGCGCTGCCGTTCAAAGCTTCCAGGAAACCATCGTCTCCAGGCTGCTCGCCGCCGGCGCGTTCTTTGTTTTCGGCTTCTACCTTGGCAATCTCGGCTCTCAAACGATCAATACGGGCTTTCTGTTCTTCTGTGGCCAGATCAGACTTTAACAGCTCATCATACTGCTTAAACAGGCCTTGCAGGGTCTTCATGGCCCTCGATTGCGCTTGTAAGAAACTGGCCTGTTTGTCCCAGGCCATCTGGACCATATAGGCTTCGGAGCCGGCACTTTCCATGCTGGTGACTTTAGTGCTGTCTTCCTGATCCTCGACGTACATGATCCGCTGCGCCCGCACAATGGCCGCATACTGAATCTGAATCTGGTGCCAGAGCAGGTCAATGGGGTCTGCGTCCTGGACCGCGTCAAAAATTTCTTTGGTTTCCGGCGGAAGGTATTTTGAGAAGAAGCCGAACTTCTCGGCCTTTTTATTCCCGGGCGGCCCGCCGGCAGCATTTTTATTGCCAACAGGAGCACCGCATTTTTTCGCAACGTTGCGATTATCCTTTTGCAACGTTGCATTCCACTTATATCGATTTTTCCAGCTGCGGATGGTCCCTTCAGGTATGTCAAGGGCGGCGGCGATATCCACCATTTTCTGCCCTTCAAGGTACATCTGCTTGGCTGTTTCTGCTTTCTCATTTGGTGCTCTTGGCATCCATCACCACCTCGCTATTGTCGGTTTTGTCGCATTAAAAGACCTCAGCGCCGGAGCTTACCGAGGTCGTGGTCCACTATTCATTGCCATACTCAAATACTTCAAAATAACTCTTAATCGTAGTATTATTCGGTTTTAATCCTGACCGATCCATCGTTTCCCATATCTCTACAGCCTCTTGTTCGCTTTCTGCTTCGACTTCAACCGAATAAGAGGCGTTTTCTACCCAAGATATGCCATATTTCATTATTTCCCTCCACGAAAAAAGACACCGGTTTCCCGATGCCTTAATCAGCCACATATAATACAGCGGCCATTTCTTTTATATAACCGCCAAGTCTCGTGTGGTGATCAATCCACATCCGGTCATTAAACTTAACCAGATTTTGAGAAGTGGCGGCCTGCCAGCCGTCTTCGCCTGCACAGATATGCTCTGCCGGTTTGTCACGGCGGCGTTGTTAACATTTTTCTATGCTAACATAATATCATGTTTCAATCTATCATTGTCTATCCACTTCTAATTTTTCTAATGCTTTTCCATGTAACTTCCAGCAATGCGGCTCCGAATACCCCATCACAATCGCAATCTGAGCCCAGTCCAGACAATTAATATAACGATACTTCATCAGCCCTTCTAGTATGCAATCGTTAAGCCCTTCAAATGCGATTTCTAGCTCCAGTTTGATCTTCTGGGATTCAGATACCTTTTTCTTGATATTGTCCATAATTTCGTCCATTTTGATCACAATATCATCCACTTCGAGCGCCTTGCCACCTCTCGGCATATCCGATACCACCTGCGTGATCTTCTCCGCCCGAGTCTGCCACTCCTCCAGCTCCCGCTGCCAACTGTCGATGTCCAGCAACGCTTCTTTATACCGCCAAAGCCAGTCTTTCTTTTCTTTATTGGTCACTTGCGCCCTCCTTGTATGAAACCACAAGATGTGGTATAATTTCATTTGAGTTTACATGGGAGCGCAAGCTTCCTTTTTTATTACTCAATAAAAGTCAGGTCCATCACTTCATCCGGTATTACCAACCACATTTTCAAATTTTCGTGGTATGTCTTTGCTTCAATCAACCACCGATTACAGCTTACCTTCAAATCCTGCAATGCCTGTTCGTCAATGGAGTCATTAAGCGACTTTCCTTCTTTACCAAGAGTCTCCTCAATGTATGCCTTTTTATTTTGAAATTCTGGTATTTGTACCTTCGCAACAACATACAATGCCCCTGCCAAAAACAGGTAAAAAGCGGTAAAAAGTCCAATTATTATAGAAATCACGGAAAGCCCTACTCTATACGTATTTTCTCCAACAAAGAAAAACACAATGCAAAGTGCAAATATAATTATTCCTGTAATTACACCAATCATCTTAACCTCCTAAATTACTCCGAATCCCCTCAACACCGCCGCAATTACCACCGTGATAATGCCGACCGGGATTCCGATAATCGCTATGCACCAGACCAGACACCCCAGCCCGGCAGCGATGCCACCAAACAGAGAGCCGATCCATTCACTCACTGTTATAAATGCTTTTGTTATTTTGTCTTTCATGCGTCCTCCTATATTGCTACTAATGCATCTATATCTTCGTAAAAACAATCAAGGATAAACTTCAAGGCTTCTTTCTTCGATATTCCTTTTTCCTCAGCAATCACGACAGAGAGCGATTCTACGGCGATTGCAGTCATTGTTAGTATTTCGGCTGATGTGCCTGTTGCGCGGATACCTCCATTACCATTCTTTTTCAAATAAGTAAACATAAGTTTCATAAATCTTTGCCCTCCTTTACGCACTCCCCGCCCTTCTCCACCGGACACTCCCATCGTTCTTTGCAAGAGTCACACGGTTCTTGTTCGACTGGTTCACTTAGCGCTTTTTCACACTCGCCAGTAATCTCAATAAAGCACATAGTGCGCAAAATGCAATTTTCACAATCATACATAGCTATTCATCCAAAGATCGCTTCACCACCTGCTCATAATACAAAACCTCAAGCTCCCAACGTTCCGCCGCCCACTTTTCCTTCGCGCATCCTTTTGATTTTTCCCAATCGCCACACATGATAATCGCGTCACATTCTTCCAGGAATCCGAGGCACCGCGCCATGGCTTCATCCTCAGACATCATCTCTGGGATCTGAATCAACGGACGGGTGACGCAAATTTTGTTTTTGTGCGGGTGCCGTCTTGAAACATAGCCCTGCTGACTTTCTAGAATAATCTCCCAGCACTTCTGCTCATGATCCTTGTTTTCTGCCATCGTCCCTACGCTCGTACATGGGTGGGACAGGTAGTATATTTTTGTTGGGTCTAGTTTAATCATTTGTATTCCTCCCTTAAACATCCTACTGCATCATCTTAACGCCGCAGTTTTCGCAAACCGCCCAGATATGGCCGTTATAATCTGATCGCGATACCGTTAAGACACCTTTACAGTCTAGACATTCGATCTCTTTACTTTCTCCCCATTTCAAATCTTTTGCAGCTGCGCTTATCTTTGTTAAGCGTTCGAAAGATTCTCTGAGATCCTCTTCTGTCAATACATCATTTTCTAATGCGTCTTTTAAGCTCATTTTTCCGCTCCTTCCCACGGCTCCGGCCATTTCATCCATGCAGTCGCAACCAAATTTAAATCATCAAAATAGCAGCCATCCTCATTTATGAAATCCATTCGACCATGCTTCCAAAAGCCTTTAAGTACTTCTACAAAACCATTAGCCGAAATAGTTACAAGATATTGATCTTCTTTTTGGGGCAAATCCCCATCAGCCATAACGTGCCAGTTTCGATCTTCTGTCTCCACCAACGGACAATCATCTGCCCGCCTTTCCCATATTTCGTCTTCTGGAATATCCGCATATCTTTTCATCGCGGCGCAAAATATTCCATGACTACCATACGATGGAAACGGACACGCTTCACAGCTCTCTGGCATTTTCATATCAATCTGTACGGGCATTTTTTACCTCCTTTACATAATTCACAATATTACATAAGTCTGTTATTTTACACTCGAAGCGGTGTTCCAAAACAATACAATCGTTATAATAGGGACATTCATTATTTAATACGCGACACGTTCTACGACTATCACATGCAGACACCATATTGTCTAATTTATCAATCACATATTTTTCCATCTTCTTCTCTCCGTTCTCCATAACTGCAAAAATTATTTTTTTGCGTTATATCTCCTATAAATCCACAATCTCCAATATTTTTAGTCTTTTCATTGAACCATACGCATTCCCCGCACCGCATAATCTCCGGCGTGCGGGTGTTCCAGCTCTCAATGGCCGCTTCTTCGGTTGCATACGCAAGACCAACGGAACCTTGGCAACCATATGTATCACAATGTGGTTCAAAATTGGCTGGTTGCAGCCAGATGTCATCTCTTACTCTTATATGTCCCTCTTTACCGCAGTGAGCGCAGGGTTTTAGTTTTTTGGTCATTTTTCTACCCCTTTCATAAAAACACACCAATGCGTCTTACTTCTTTTATCTCCGAATAACGGCTTTTGGCCAAACACCTTAAGTACCTCAGAAAGCTTAATCTGATCATCATTCCATTTAAAAATCAGGGCACCATATTGATCTAAGACACGCATACACTCGTCAAAACCTTCTTTAAGTTGTTTTTCCCAGTCCTCGCTCAACAGACCGTACCTTGTGGCTAACCAGGAGTTCGCACCTGCCTTGATTAGATGCGGCGGGTCGAATACTACCATTTTGAAGGAATCACTTGGATATGGAAGATATCTGAAATCATAAAAAGTACCTGGACTGACTTCAAGCGTTCTCCCATCACATAGAGTTGTTTTTAATTCGCGGATATCGTTATAGACTGCCGCTGGATGCCGCTTGTTCCACCAGAACATTCTAGAGCCACAGCAAGCATCTAGTATTAATTTATCGGTCATTCTTCTACCTCCTTCTTAATTTCCTCGAATTTCGCCAACATTTCGGTCACTGCTGCCAAGGCTGCTTCTTCGGTCGGGAAGCAGTTTCCCATGTACAGAGATGCAAGGCTATTTGCGTTGCCTTTTCGGAAGCAGCGCCATCCCACATCCCCATTAGTAAGAACAGCCCAATATTCCTCCTCATCTTTCGGTCTCCACGGGCGTTTTTGGAGGGTGTATTTACCCGCCAATAAACAGAACAACAACCAACCGCTTGCTTCGTGTCCGAGACGGTTAACTATTGTTTCATTTGTAAATTTATAGGGGCCGCAATCCCTAATTTCTCCATCTTCATCCAAAACATCAAACTCTTCTCCAATTTCCACGCCCAACATCTTTGCCACTTCTGGCATGTAGTTTTTACTCATCGTTATACCTCCATTTTGATCTGCCCCTCCAGAGGGCTTTCTAATTCCTTGGTTTTCCCACGCTTAACCAGTTCAACCACTTTTCTGCCGTTATAAGACACATCTGGGTATAATCCGCAAGCCACATACGTTGCTTTCCAGTCTGTCCCCTCGCCGCAGGAGTCGCCGTACACCTCACACTTCCGATAGATGCCGTTGTATTGCTTCCGATAGAAATGCTTACAATCCTTGCAAAACCCTGTTTTAATGCCAAACAGGTAGTGCATTAACTCAATCTTTCGCATGGCTCCCCTTCCACTTCACCACATCGTCAATCATGTAGCTCTTGCGCAGGATCAATTCATTCCCCCGAATCGTCCGCAGCCGCACATCCACGCCGACGTGTGTGCCGTAAATCCTAATAATCTCTCCAGATTCCCACCGGATTTTATTCTTTCCGTCAAAGGCCACCCGAACCATTTCACCAACGGCCAGATTTCGCCGTAGCGCCTTCATAGAGCGACGATCTCGATAGTTCCTAACCTGGTCATACTCCAGTTTTATTTTTCGCTTTCTAGGCCGATTTGGCGTTTTATTTTTTAAAATATGCTCCTCCCATTCTTCCCGCCTATATGGCCGCCCAATCCCGGAACAAACTTTAATGATTGTCTCTTCCAGGCAGTGTCCGTCATTCATCAATGCGGATATTGGCTGTGTGGAGGTGCCGGACATTTGCGCGATCTGTTTTTGTGTCATTTTACGCTCGGCGGCCCATTGTTTTAGGTCAAACATTTCTTGTCTCCGTCACGATAATCTGGGTTTCGTTACGGCCTTTGATGTATTCCGCTGTGATCCGAAGGTCGATACAGCCAAAACAGTCATCCTGGATAATGCCGTATTTTACCAACGGGTCCAGAATCATCTTCCCAGCATAGTTGTCGGGATCTCGTCGCTTTCGGTCACCGAAGACATAATGGATATGCACTTCTGCGTTTGACAGCGCTTCTTTTGGAAAATCGTGCATATTGGCTCGCATCAGCATGTCCCATTGCTTTTTGATCTTCTGGTATTCCCACTTCTTATCACGTCCAATAAACCGGTTATTGCTTGGCGGTATCTCTGGTACAGTTATTTTGATCATCTTTATTCATCCACGCCTCCAATCGTGCTATTTTTTTATCGATAATCTCACTGGAATCTCCAAACATCATGTCTAAATATCTCAGTGTAATATAAACATCCGCCTTTTCTTCCAGAATGTTCTGCTTAGCCCGGATCAGATCCGCGCCGTTAAAGTTTTGTCCGGCGATCTTCAGTTT
>NZ_VUMP01000017.1:0-7167 GCF_009696115.1 Eubacterium sp. BL-380-WT-2B | reverse complement strand
CGCCATTGACAACCTGGTCTCTGGCATTAACTCCAGGCAGGAAGACGCCAACAACGCGGCCAGCAGCCTGGTACAGTCCGTGGTGACCAAATTCAAGGAAGGCTTCGGGATCAACTCACCTTCTAAAGTGATGTTTGAGATGGGGGCCTACCTCATCGAAGGACTGATCAACGGCTTGCAGGGTGACGAGCTCATGCGCTTCGTGGATAAAATGGTCGCGGATATGAAAGCCGCTTTTGAAAGCGGAAATTTCGACATCCTGAAAACCATCCAGCTTATGGGCGATGGCGCCGCCAAGCTCTTTGAAAAGCTGGGGATTAAGCTCGGCAACCTGTCCGGCGCACTGTTTGGCTCCGGAGGTATCCTGTTCCCAACCGACAGCAAAACCATCACCTCCCATTTCGGGTACCGTGATGATACGGGCGGGGTGGGCAGCAGCTATCACCAGGGCATTGACATCGGTGCTGGCATGGGTGAGCCCATCTACGCGGCCCTGCCCGGTAAGGTTGAGCTGGCCGGACCCAACGGCGGCTATGGAAACTGCGTCATCATCGACCACGGCGGCGGGCTTAAAACCCTTTACGGCCATATGTCCGCCATCGGAACCTCCGAAGGCGCCAGCGTTGCCCAGGGCCAGGTCATCGGCCTGGTCGGCAGTACCGGGAACTCCACCGGGCCTCACCTGCACTTCTCTGTCATCATGGGCGGCGAGCAGATTGACCCGTTAAAGCTGTTTCCAGGTTTTGCGGTTGGCAGCCGGTACATTCCAAAAGATATGCTGGCCATGGTCCATGAAGGTGAGGCGGTGGTGCGCAAGAAGGACAACCCCTATGCCAACAGCGGCGGCAGTTTCTGGAGCGGACTGTTAACCTCAGCCGTAAAACATGAGATCGCCCTGGCAAAGAACTACCCGGGTGTCAACGCCGGAAGCAATCAGACTACAATCAGCAATGTGACCAACAACAACGATAATGGCATCACTCAAAACATCTATTTTGCAGAAACGCCAGAATCACCAAGCGAAACAGCGCGCGCATTGAAGCGGGCAGGAAGGGAGCTTGCCTTTGGATAAATATAAAGTAAAGTTGCAGTTTAAGAATGGAAACCAGACCGTCGAGATGGGAAAGGGCTTCGATCTGAGGCTTTTAGAGAAACCGACGGGTCTGGATGGCTTTGAATATGAAGTTAAAACAAACGAGAGGAACCACTATGATGGGGATGACGTGGAATCCAAACGGATCGGGAAGAGGCCCATTGCGGTTACATTTGAATGCCCAAACGTTGAAAAATCGTCTGAAACACGGGATCAACTCTTGCGTTTCTTCAATCCAAAACAGACAGGAACGCTTTTGGTGGACTATTGCGGGGTGCTCAAAACCATTGATTATGAAGTGGAGAGCCTTAAGGATAACCAGAATAATTTGTACGAGCCTTTGAAGATGCATGTTGAGCTTGTCTGCCCCGAACCGTTTTTCAAAACCATTACAGAATCTAATACCGAAATCTCCACCTGGATCGGCGGCCTGAAATTCCCCTTCAAGCTGCCGTTCCATTTAAAAAGGCGCGGAGAACCGAGAGTCAATATTATCAACAGCGGCCACGTTGAAACGCCCGTGCAGATTATCTTTAAAGGCCCGGCGTATAACCCGACCGTAAGGCTTTTGCAAACCGGGGAGTACATCCGCGTAAAGCGGGAGTTAACCAGCGACGACACCCTGTATATCGACACCACCTTTGGTGTCAACAGCGTTGAGATCGAGCGGGATGGTGTGCGGGAGAACGCATTTAGTGCCATTGACTGGCGGAGTGATTTCTTCCAACTGCGGGTTGGGGATAATCTGGTGGAGTATACCACCGAGAACCAGCTGGTACCGCAAAGTGTGGAGATTCGGTTCAGGGAGCGGTATTTGGGAGCGTGATGAAAGATGAAAAATAGTATGAAAGAAGTAGCGGATCTTCTAGGTGTTAGGATTGGAGAAAAATTTCACATTAAATTCGCGGATGGCGAAAGACTATGCAATGAAATTTATTATTTTACAGAAAATGGCATAGCTGGCCCCGATGCGTATGAGTTTCAAGATGATTGGGACAGTTATCTTATTCGTATTCTTCTTGGAGAATATGAAATAGAAAAGATTTAGTAATGCAACAGCACTCGAAAGGGTGCTTTTTTAATACCCGAAAGGTGGTGAAAAAGTGGCAGAACATGATGGATTTTTTGATGGCGAAACCGAATACGGGCAGGATGAGCTTTTGAGGTACTACGACAACCTGTTTTACTCTGGAATCGCGGTTTCGAGCGCCGGGGTGATGGACTATGCCGTGACCGCCAGCGCTGGAAAGGTGCAGGTGGCAAAGGGCTTTTCGATTTTGAGAGGGGCTTGGAATTACAACGATTCAACCAAAAGCATTACGGTCACGCCGGACGCCAATTACGACCGGATTGACCGGGTGATAATCCGGCTGGATTACAGCGAAAAGACCTGCCGAATCGCTTTAAAACCCGGAACAGCGGCCAGCAGCCCCGCTCCGCCGAGCCTGCAGCAGGACAGTATCCGGCACGAGTTGTCCCTGGCGCAGGTGCGTGTAAGCAAGGACGGACAGCTGACCATAACCGATGAACGGTACCGGGAAGAACTGTGCGGTGCCATCCGACCAAAATATTTTAATGAGATGGGCACCATGCTCAAGGAGTTCCAGGCGCAGTTTGACGCATGGTTTGAAAAACAACAGTCTTTAGGATGGCGGCCCATTGCGATACAGGTAAATGAGCCAGCAGACAAGGTGGTTGGTATGATATGGATTTAGCAAAGATTAACGTCTTTGACAAAGAGATGAACTTTCTTGGAAAGGTTGACCGCTATAAGTCCCTGATCTATGTACGCAAATGGCAGTCCTACGGAAATTTTGAATTCCATGTCCCCAAGCCCGACCCAACGCTTTACGCGGACGGCAATCTGATCATCCTTGATGAAGACCCAGAGCGCTGCGGCGTGATCCGGTACAACGAGGACGACGAGTATTACGCGAAGGAGGCGACCATAAAAGGATTCAGCCTTTTGTATCTGCTGTCTGACCGCTTGACCGTTCCGCCGGCAGGAGAGGGTTACCGGGTGTTTAACAGCACACCGGTTGAAGACATTATTTACGCATTGGTTAAAGAAAATGCAGTGGACAAGCGCCCCATTGAAAGGCTCCGGCTCGGCGAAAGCCAGCACCGCGGCGGCAGCATTACCTTCCAGACACGGTATAAAGTATTGTCCGACGAGATCGAGAGCCTGTGCAGGCAGAGCGGTTTGGGGGCCCGGATTACCATGAACCCCGACACCCAGACCTTTAATTTTGAAGTGGTGGAGGGAGTCGACCGGAGCTATGACAATGATCTGGGTGATCTTGGGGCAGAGCCCTATATCTTTGCCAAGAAGTTCGGCAATGTCCGAAAACGTAACTACACCCACAGCTCCGTCGGGGCCAAGACAACCGCCTACGTGGCAGGCCAGGGCGAGGGTGAAAACCGGGAGATTATCATTTTAGGGGATGATCTGACCGATGTTGACCGAAGAGAAGTGTTCATCGACGCGAGAGATATCGAGCAGGGCGAGAGTACAGCCCTTGAGGATCGCGGCGCCGCCAAGCTGAAAGCGTATCAGGCCACCGACAGCTTTGAGTTTGAGGTGATCACCCGGGACTACCGAAAGAAGTGGGACCTGGGCGATATCACCACCTTCTACGACAAAGATCTTAATTATCTGGACAACAACCAGATCGTTGAGATACAGGAGACTTATGAGGCTGACGGCATTAAAATAGAGCCAACCTTTGGCGACCCGGTCAAAACCATCACCGACGTAGTAAAGTCTACCTCCGAGGAGATTAAAACCGAGAGCCGGACCAGCGTCGGCGGGGATAAAACCTATACCCATACCCAGACCACCCCGGCCATGAAATGGACCGTGCAGCACAACCTCGGAAAATTTCCGTCCTGCACCATCACCGACAGCGCCGGAACTGTGGTGATCGGCGAGGTCAAACATATGGATAAAAACACAGTAGAGATCGTCTTTTCGGCGCAGTTTGCCGGAAAGGCGTTTTTAAATTAGAGAAGGGAGGTATGAGATGGCAATACCTTATTTAACCAGTATTGATTTAAACCGCAATGAAATTTTGAACATGCGAATCCAGAGCCTGGGCACCGCCCCGGCAAGCCCGCTCAACGGCCTGATCTATTACGATACGACCACGAACCGGTTCCTGGGGTACGCAAACGGCTGGGTGGATTTAGGCGCGGTTTACGACGGCGAAAAGTTTACAACAGTCCTGCTGAATAAACTCAACGGCATCGCGGCCGGCGCTACCAAGGTGGAGAAATCCACGACCAACGGCAACATTAAGATTAACGGGACCGAGACAAGTGTCTACACCCACCCGGGCAGCGGCACCAATCCCCACGGCACTAACAAAAGCGACGTGGGGCTGGGCAACGTGGAGGACAAAAGTGCCGCCACGATTCTAAACGAGCTGACCGCAGCCAAAATTGCCGAGAAACTCGGCTTTATGCCCACCCAGATAACCGTGGGAGCCGATGCCGCCAAAGGCGCAGCAACCGGTTCAAAAGCCCTGTATATCGCCACCGACACCAAAAAGATCTGGCTTGACAACGCGGCGAATACCTGGCTGCAAGTCGGCGGTCAGGACACCATCGCATGGGCTGACATTACCGGAAAGCCCAGCACTTTTACGCCGCCCATTGCCACCGCTTCAAGACTCGGCGGGATTAAAGTCGGGGACAACCTGACCATAACAGAAGACGGTACCCTGTCCGCAGCAGCCGATCCGGCGCGGTTTATTATAAAAGAGCAACGCTACGTAGCCACCGCCGGGCAAAAAGATTTTACCCTGACAAACGGCAAATACAACACCGGCGTGGGGGCCTTACAGGTCTTTCTAAACGGTATAAAAATCGAAAGCAATATTATCACCGAAACCTCGAGCACAGCTTTTAGCTTAAAACTCGGACTGGAGGCCGGCGATATCCTGCTGGCCCGTTATATCCAGCTCATCAACGTCGAGCCATTCCCAGTGCATGGCAGCGAGCACCTGACCGGCGGCGCAGACCCTATTCCAGTGGCAACCGCCAGTAAACCCGGCCTTATGGCTGCCGCAGACAAAAGCAAGCTGGACAGCAGCTATACCAAAGCACAGGCGGACGCGGCCATATCAAAGGCCGTGAATGACCTGATCAACGGCGCACCAGACGCTTTGGATACCTTAAACGAACTGGCCGCAGCCATGGGGGATGATCCCAACTTTGCGACCACCGTCACCAACGCTTTAGCCGGAAAGGTGGACAAAGTAACCGGAAAGGGTCTGTCCACCAACGACTTCACCGCCGCGCTTTTGACAAAGCTCAATGGTATTGAGGCCGGAGCCAATAAATACGTGCACCCGGCGCTGACCGCTTTGACGGCCAGCTTCCGGAAAGTCGGACGAGACGCAAACGGACATGTCGTGGACGGTGGAGCAGTTGTAAAGGCGGATATTACCGCCCTTGGCATCCCGGCGCAGGATACGGTTTATACCCATCCGCCAACCCACCCGGCGTCCATGATCACCCCCGACGCCACCCACCGCTTCGTAACCGACGCGGAAAAAGCCATCTGGAACGCTCAGACGAAAAAATACAGCTCCGCCATTGGGGACGGAACCGCCACCAGCATTGTTGTAACCCACAGTCTGGGCACCCAGGACGTGACCGTGACGGTGAAAGAAGCCGCCAGCCCCTTCAACGTGGTGATGTGCGACTGCCAGATTACGGACGCAAATAAGATTACGCTCCTGTTCGCAACCGCGCCAGCCAGCGGGCAGTACCGAGTGACGGTGGTGGGATAACATGAAACTATTTGGAAAAGAATTTACCTTTAACGGCTTTGATGTATTTCACAAAGGAAATAAGCCAACCAAAACCGATGTGGGGCTTGGCAATGTCGACAACGTGAAGCAGTATTCCGCAAGCAACAAGCCAACGCCAGCAGATATTGGCGCAGAGCCGGCCTTTACCAAGAACAATGCGTTCAATAAGAACTTCGGAACGGCAGCCGGGACAGTGTGCCAGGGCAATGACGCTCGGCTCAGCGATGCCCGGACACCCAAAGCACATACGCATACAAAAAGTCAGATTACCGACTTTCCGGCATCGATGCCTGCATCAGATGTCTATGGCTGGGCAAAAGCATCGGTGAAGCCTTCATATGCGTGGAATGAGATTGGCAGCAAACCCAGTACGTTTGCGCCATCAGCGCATACACACGATGACCGTTATTATACAGAGGCAGAGGTCGATGCGAAAATTACAGGAGCATCAGGTAATACAGTGAATACCGGAATGGCCACACCAAGCAACCCTAAAAAAAATGATATATGGATATAAGGAGGAATTATGGGATCAACAATTAAAAGGCCCTTTCGTACTTTTAATGGTGCGGATTGGGATACACATTATTTTGATACATCGGAGGATATGATAAAAAGCGGCTGGGTCCAAAGCCTTGGAGAAGCCCGATGTTATCGGAAGCTGCCCGGCGGACAGATTTATATTTTTGGTTATGGAGACTTAACGACGAACGCATCCGGGACAGCGACACAGACCATTACGCTTCCCATAGCGTTTCCGAATAAGTTTGTCTCCCTGACAGATGGAATCTACGAAATAGGTGACTCGACTTGGACGGTTGGACAACTTATTCTCATGAAGGTCGGGCTTAGCCAGGTGAAAATCGTGATCAACGGCGCTGCTCCAAACAAAATTTTCCGTGTAAGTTTTGAAGCAAAGGGTTATTAAGGAGGAAAGATGGAAAACATAAAATATTACCTAAGAATTGCCGGCGAAAGCTACACGATTTACGCAATCGAAGCAGACAAAGGCGCACCAGAAGATGGCGATATCGAAATTTCTGCAATCGACTATGCGCGTTTTATGGAAGCCATTAGCGTCAACAGCCTTGCGCAGGTGAAATCGCCAGAAGATCAAGATCCTGAAAAGGGGCTTTTTGGCTATTTAGAGATTTTTGATCGAAACCAACGCTATTTTCGAGCCGGAGATGAAAGGACTTTTGGGTTTGTTATCCCGGATCTCTTTAGAATTATGCCTTCAGATGTACTTGTAACAGA
>NZ_VUMP01000016.1:0-10464 GCF_009696115.1 Eubacterium sp. BL-380-WT-2B | reverse complement strand
AGTTGTACGGGAGTTTAAAAAGAAAGTAAACCACATTAGCTAAGTTACTATAATTAGTATAGGGATTCATCGAGCACGCATGTTGTCGTGCTTTTTTTATGCGATTTTTTGCATTAACTAAAATCAACTGTAAAATTCACTAAACTAAAAAAACGGCCATTTCTAGCCGTTTTGGAAGTTAAATATAATAGTGATGTCATCGTCGTTGATCTCAATTCGCTTGATGATTGAGCGCACCAGCGCTTTTTTCTGGTTTATGTCTCCAGATCGAAATATTGTTTCAACGGAATCGAAAATTTCCTTGTAATCTTCATAAGTTTGGATGCCTGACTTTCTGAGCTTAGTAAGCTCATCTTCCAATTTTTTCTTTTTTTCATACAAAGCATTTATTCTCTGATTTAATTTATCCAAAGGTAGGTTGTCAAGAGTGTAGAGATCCATAAGTTTTTCAATCTGCAGATCACACTTTGTTATTTCCTTATCGAGGCTGGTTAAATTATCAACCTTATTGTTAACCGGGGCGTTGAGTTCTTCAAAATACTGCCGATCAAAAGCAAGTTTCTTTATCGTGTTTATAATTATATCATCTAGTTTACGCGTTGGCCAGCTTTTGGATCGACACTTTTTTTGAAATTCCTTGCCTATTCTTTTTCGATTAGGACAACAGCAGTAGTAGGAATATAACACTCCATTTTGTCTTGATGACCGAACGCCGTAGCGTTCTCCGCATTTAGCGCACCAGATAATTCCAGAGAGAAGATAATGCGTTTGTTTACCTTGACAGCGCGTTTTCGTTTGAATTAAGACTTGCGCTTGTTCGAATATATTTGTATCAAGAATAGGAGGGTGTTGGCCGTCCAGGACTTCTCCATTAAAGTTGACCTTTCCAATGTAGACGGGATTTTTAAGTATTTGTATCACTGAGGTGATGGCATGCCAAGCTAATGTACCAGGATATTTTTGAGCCATGATTCGGCAGATTTCAGAGTAGCTGTATCCCTTTAACCAATGATCAAAAATTTCCCGGACAATTGCGGCCTGGGATTCATTAATGACCAATCCTTTTTCTTTGCGATCATATCCAAAAGGCAGGCCGCCATGGATCAGACCAGATCGAACGCGCGCCTCCATGCCAGTATGCATCCGCTCAAGAATCTGCTCACGCTCAAGCTGGGCGAAAACAGAAAGAATCCCGACCATTGCCCGGCCAAAACTGGTGCCGGTGTCAAAACTCTCATTCACAGACACATAATCAACGTGGTGGGGGAGAAAGACATCTTCAATCAAGTGCAGCGTATCTTTCTGGCTACGGGATAGCCGATCCAGCTTCAAGGATACCACCACATCCAGATTACCGGCCTTAGTGTCATTAATCATCTTTTGCATGGCCGGACGGTCCAGCTTAGCGCCGGAGAAGCCGCCGTCAATATATTCCTCGGCAATCGCCCAGTCATGGCTCTGGCAATAGGCTTCAAGTCGCCTTTTCTGTTCGGGAATAGAGAAGTTGTCCACTTGTTCTTCTGTCGAAACGCGGATATAGAGACCCGCTCTCTTTTTCATATCAAAGACCTCCTAAAAAAGGGTATAAAAATACCCGGTATTGAGTTTTACCGGGAGGTCTGATATAATTATCTTGTTGAGGGATATATATGAGACCTCTCGGTTTTGTATATGTCATCGCCCTTGTGTTAGCGCACAGGGGCGTTTTTTTTATGTGTGCAAAAACATTGAATCTGCATAGAAAAACATAATAACAGTTCCTCAAGTGTGCAAATTGGTTGATTTTGCACACTTCTGAATATAATATATAAGTTATAACTTCTGTTCCGGTAAACTATAACAAAAATGCCCCACTAAATTTTAGTGAGGCATCGCTTAAAATGGTCGTCCGCAAGGGACAATATCAAGGTTTGTCGTCCGTAAAGGACAATATTGTATAATAATAATACCTCAACTGTATTCTTTTGTCAAGTTTAGTAAGTAAACAATTCTTTCATTTTAGAATCTATTAAATCAAGCCCTTCATTGGAAAGACGGATGCCACTTAACGCGCATCTTGTATTAATCGGATCACGTATTCTCATCTTACTTATTGTCATAATTTGATTTACAAGTGCAATACTTCCAGATTTCATGAACTCAATTTCGTTTGACACTTTTAGCGAGTGTTCATATTCATGTTCAACTACCTTTTTATAATTGAGAAATTCAGCTTCGTATTTTTCTTTATTTTGCGCAGTTTGAATAAAATTTTTGCGCCATTCAGGGTCGTTGAAGGGAATCGCCTCTTTTGTGTAATCGAACTGAATAAGAGTCATCAAATCATTATTAATTTGTTCAATGCCGTTATAAATTTCAGAAATATGATCAAAAGATTGCTTTAGAGCAATACCCCGGTCACGTAGCTTATACATCATTTTTGTGTAGATTTCATCCCCCAGATAAACCTCACCGGAGCGCAGTTTGGACAGGTCTTTGTTCTTCTTTACAGATGTTAATGGAACTACTGTAACTAAATCGTCAGATTGCGGTTGTATCTTATTCAAGGTAACAGCGTAATGAACGCCGCCAAATTCATGATTAACGCGATAGCCAAAATTTACTTTTATGATGGTGCCCCTAGGATATTTACAAAGATTCATTGGCGAAAAATCATCTTCGTGCTTCAAATACCAGGCATAGGATTTCAACCATTTCTGTAGCATGATCGAGCGCTTAGGCTTTTTTGATTTCTCTAGATAATCAATTAAATTTTCCATAACTTTTAATATTTCTTCTTTTTCTGCATTGCTCATTTTACGCCTTCTCTAATTTTTTCCTTAACAATCTTACGAACTTTTCAAAATATCAACAAATGAAGACTTTATAAGGGCTAATTCTTCAAAATAACGAAAAATGAAGACTTAGTACATTTTATCTTCCTACAATTCGACAAACCCATCTTACATCTTTCCTAAAACCTTACCTTCAATCCGCACAGAATCCCATTCATGAATTTTAATCGGTTTATACTTGGGATTGTGTGAGATCAATTCGTTTTCGCCAAGTTCCTTGACAAGTGTTTCACCATTCAGAACAAAAATACCGATATCCCCGATTTGCAGGCAGTCATTGCCAAGGTCAAAGAACAGCACGTCTCCGTCGGAAAAGGTGGGCTCCATGGAATCACCAGTAACAGGAATAACGTGATTTGCACCGGCTGGAACACGATCAGCGGGATAGCTAACTTGGATCATGTCGACATTATCGGCATCAACCCCGAGACCTGCGCCTGCGCCACCAGTGCGGTAGTTGAGCTCAACTTGTTGCTCATGATTTTGCTTTTCATCGTAAAATTGGATGATGTTATCCGGTTGGTTCATTGCAGTGCTTTCATATTCTTCCTTGATGGCTTGGAGTTCGGCTTTGTGTTGATCCGTTTGCTGTTGCTTGAATTGTTTATAACGGTCAAGTTCGATATCAAGAACGCTGTTTATCACCCTTCGTCCAAAGGAGTCTAGTGATTTGTATTTTGATATCAATTCTTTATCCGAGGATGAAAACTTTGGCTCCTCTAATCCAAGATCAAGAAGATCTATAAACTCGTCCGCTGACAGCGAAAGAGCGTGTGCGAGAGAAAGAATTGTTTTATATCCTGGGTTTTCTGTAATGCCATTAATTATTTTGTTAATTGTACTTTTTGGTACCCCCGAAATATCTGACAGTTCATCGAGAGATACATTCTTTATTTTGCTTAATTGTTTTATTTTTTCCAGTCCCATAACGAACCTCCTACATTAAGTATATCCAAATCGAGACTAAAGTCAAGAAAAATATTTCCAAATTTGGATTAAAATTTCTTGACATGATCCTTATTTGGATTTATAATAAGTTTAAGAAATCCAAATTTGGACAAAGGAGGTGATGATATGCGAAAAACACTCATAAAAAGAATGATCGATGAGGATATTACAAACAGTGACTTGGCTAAAACGATTGGCGTAACAGAAAGAACAGTAAAAAATAAAATTTCTGGTGAGCTAGATTTTAAGTTAAGTGAGGTGTTGAAAATTCGCAACAAACATTTTCCAAAAGAAAAAATCGAAGCTCTGTTTGAGGATTTCCCTGATAAACAGAGCGATAAATTTAATACTGCTCATACATGTTCATGACATAAAATTTCCCAACTACTCAGAAAGGAGCTAGTTCAAAAATGAACAACAAGGTAAACATTAAAAACCTAAACGGAACAACCGTAGTCAGCAGTCGTCAGATTGCAGAAGATTTTGAAAAAGAGCATAAGAAAGTCATTCGGGATATCGAAAACCTGATGGAAAAGACATCGGGCCAAAATTGGACCGATCTTTTTATTCGAACAACTTACAAAGATTCTTATGGAAGGGAACAGAAGGAATACCTTTGTACGCGCGATGCTTTTGCATTACTTGGAATGGGATTTACCGGAGAAAAAGCCATTCAATGGAAGTTAAAATACATCGAAGCTTTTAACCTAATGGAGGCCGAGATGCGAAAAGCTCCGCTCACGGATCGGCCCGGTGAGATTGCAAAGCTGATCAACGCACTATCTTCTGTCATGCAGAGAAACGACTCGGCGCCTGTGGATGTAGCCCGTAATACCCAACTTATCTGTGAGCAGTATGGTATCCGGTTGATTGATGGATTCGTAAGAGTTCCGAATTATGAGCAAATTGGATTATTGCAAGGGTAGAACTTGAAACCCCCGATCAACCAGAAAGGAGATAGAACATGGAAATTAAAACGGTAGAAATAATCCGCGATAAAGAAAGAAGTATTATTAAGATAAACGGCGAAGAACTCAAACGAGTTTTAGATTATAAATTAACAAGCTCTGGACAAAATAGCGCAGAGCTTGAGTTGAAGATTTTTTTGCCATTTGGCATCACGAAATTTGAGTCATAAGCCAACTCATAATTGTAGAAGAAACCGCACTAGTAAACCACGAATTACGTTCCATTACTGCCGAAAATTTCGAAAAGATTCCTTTGTTTGCTGGAACTTGATTATCAAGAATCATTTCTAGTAGTGAAACTATCTTTTGCAAAGATTCTTTATCTTCGGAATTGCATTCATTAACATCAGACTTTAATTGAGATAATGATGACTTGTAGTTTAGAGTAACGTTTTGTTGAGTTCCGATAACCGAACCGTAAGCATTGTTAATATGAAATATAGGGGAGTTTTGGGGTTGAGACTCAAATTCTTTATAATTTAGTCCTTTGTGTGTGACAACAATATCAGCAGCTCCGCCCGTGTAGATTTTGTAAGAAATATACTCGTTTTTGGCTAAAAAATCAAGTATGTTTACAAATTCACTTTCTGTCATATCAGAATATATTTCATTAATACGAGTGACATTGTATTCTTTCGGGTCGTTTTGGTAGTTCGCAATTAAGTCATCAAGAACTTTCTTTGATTTTTCAGTTAGCATAACAGATTAAAAATTTCCTTTCCTGAATTTCGGTACATTAATACCGATAAGGAAAGTATATCACATTTACAGCGAAACAAAAAGAACCAACCAGAGAGGAGGTAGGACATGGAAATAGCTGGAAAAACAATTAAAGAGTTACTAATCCTCTCAAAGGAAGATCAGGCTCTTCTTGCCTGTATATCTGATGAGGAAATCATTAACGAAGACGAGATTGAGGTAATATGTGTGCCGTATTAAAGAATCAATTTAGTCTAAATTGTTGTTTTTATTTGGATCAGGGTTTGAAACGGGAGTTTCGATACCGTTGATATTACGAATGTGATAATTTGGATAGTTACCATTCTTAATTTCATTAACAAATTCTTGTCGAGTCATGTCATTACCAGTGAAATTATCATGAAAGTTCGTGTTGCGACCACTATCCTCTTCATGTGTTACTTTTATACGTTTTGGCATAAAACCTCCTAAATAAATACGACACACATATATCTAATTGTACCATATTTACAGCGAAACAAAAAGAATTCAACGAAATAGGAGATCATCGAAATGACTAAAAACCAAAAGAAATTAGAAACTTTACTACTAAACCGTATTGAAAAAGAGATGAAATGGGAAGATGTTGAGGGGTCTGATGTTGCTACTGAACTTGCACACGAGCTTGTCTATTTATGGAGCGTTGTTGGAAGCGATGATGTTGACCCGGATTCTGAGACTGAAGAAGTGGAGATAGAAAAAAACAGCAGCGACGGACTGCCAGCAGAAGAGGAAAAAGTGATTTCAATACCTGTTGAAGTGGAGCTTGATAATATTTTTACAGGACTCGATCTCATTTCGGAAAAGGTAAGTGAAATTAATGAAGATTTGAGAAGAACAAACGCTTCAATCGATTTGGCGAGTTCTGGTTTAGATTCGCTTCGTAGACAATTGCCGACGGACTAATGGGTATATTGAAGTATTTTATCTAAGCACAAGCACACCCAGCCAGCAGTATTAACGGGGCCGCAAAAAATCCTCCTTTCCAGTATATATAGTAACTCGTACGGTTTTGAACAGACGACAAGTATTCAGTTCGCGTCAAGCATATTTTTACTACTTGCGGCCTCGTTAATCGTGCTGGTTGGGTTTAGGAGAAAACAATGGAAAAACAAGCATTATGGCAGGCATACCACCTGCAACAAGAAAGAATAAAGAGCATCCCGAAATGGGACAAGGTCGCCCTTGCAGGTGCCAACATGGCCTTGCAGGCGTACCGAAAACAGTTAAAGGAGGCATAGAAATGGCTGTTTACTTACAGGATTGCAACAGGAACCCGATTAAAGACCCGAATTATATTCTCGTAACGCCAAATGTTATGACGAGCCAAGCATACCGGATCATTTTGGAAGAGATGGAAAAGCGTAAGAAGGATCAGGAGGCCGCCTCATGAACCTAAGTATCGCAGGCCTACCCTTCGTCCTCCTCGGCATTGCTGTCTACGGCGGCATCTGCCTGGCAGTCCGGAAGGGGTGGCTATGGAAGGATTAATGCTGGAGATTTTGATCTCGCTATGCCAGACGGGCGCAAAGATTTATGGGTTTGCGCTTGGGTTGATCGGGATTGGAATTGGAACGGTTGTTGGAGTGGCGATATTGGTTGCAAAGGAGGAAGTGAGTAGGAAATGAAAGTAGCATGGTATAGCTGCGGCGTGAGTAGTTTTATTGCGGCGCATCTCGCGAAAGATGTGGATCGGCTGATTTACTGCCACATTGAGAATCAGCATCCCGATAGTCTGCGTTTTCTATCGGACTGCGAGGGATTTTTTGGAAAGAGGATCGAAATTCTCCAATCTGAACACCAAAGTGTCGAGAAGGTTGTGGAAAAATATCGATTCTTAAACTCTCCGTATGGTGCAAAATGTACGAACGTCCTTAAAAAGCAGGCGCGCAAAGAGTGGGAGAAGAAACAGGATGAACCGCTTACCTATGTTTGGGGCTATGACTACACCGAAAAACACAGGGCAGAACGGCTTCGAGAATCTGAACCGGATATAATCCACGAATTTCCGTTAATCGACGCAGGGATGACAAAAGAAGATTGCCACAAGCTTTCTAGAAAACTCGGTTTAAAGCGGCCGAAGATGTACGACATGGGCTATCCGAACAATAATTGTATCGGCTGTGTAAAGGGCGGCATGGGTTACTGGAACATGATCCGCAAGGATTTTCCGGAAGCGTTTGAACGGATGGCAAAATTAGAACGGGAGATCGGGCACAGTTGCATAAAGAACTGTTTTTTAGATGAACTTTCCCCGAACCGGGGCAGAAAGCCTAAACCGATTTTAGAACAATAAAAAGGTCCCAAAGCGAAGCCACGCATTAGGGACCAGACAATATGTTACGTGGTTATTGTACCACAGGAATGGAGAAAAAGCAATGTTTAGCTACACAGGGATTCCGCCATAGTAAGAGCTGTGCGACGCCATATAAACCCTTTAAGTCAAAGCCTGATCCGCGGGCTCAAAACGCGGAAATAAAAAACTAAATCGGTTTGTAAAGCTATTTATTAACAGTCCCGGGGAGCGTCGGGTAATCCGCTCACTCCAATTTAAGTCGTAAAAAAATGAGTAATGATTTTGTCATTGCCTACGGGCGATCCCGGCACGGCAGCGGGTGGTCTGCCTGAATTGCTTTAATGGATTAGAGTGTCATGCCAGCACCGCAGTGGCGTATATCTGCGGCACCTGTTTTAATTTTTATGAAAAAAGCCGGGTGACGTTCGCGCGTCATCCCGGCAAATACGAAAACTAACTAATAAAAGTATATACCCTTTGGAGGAAAAATGCAAATGGAAAAAGAAACAAGCTACGAAGATACGCTAAAAGACATTAGTGATTATATTAAATTTCTAAAAGAGCAAATATGCGTAAGTGAACAGAATTGCAAAAGCCTGCTAAATGCATTGGCGGAGAAGGAAGTTGAAAATAAATGCCTCCAAGACCGCAACGATGAACTCCGAGCTGAACTGGAGGCGCTAAAAAATGATCGAGCATCCTGATATTACCAGGGCTTTATTGACGGGATATCCAGATGCAGAAATGGAGATAAGTAACATGCGATGCCCTTACACCGGGCGCTCGTGCCGGTATGCCGGGAATGAGGCCTACTGTTTAGGGTGTGTGATGTACGAGGAGGCGGACGATGAAACGTAACGTAGAGGTGCTTGAGGCGGCTAAACGCCTTGAGGCCTATAAAATCAAGATGCTAAAAGGCAACCCGCACCTGTCGGCAGATATTGAGACTGTGCTTCGGTATGTGCGGGAGAAAATGGAGGAACAAACATGAAACTTTATGAAATAACCGATATTTATAATGGCGTGTTGGAAGCCATTGAAAATGAAGAATGCAGCGCCGAAAGCATGGCGGAAGCCTTGGCGGTGATTGAAGATGACTTTGAAAATAAAGTCGATGCCATCGCCTGCATGATTAAAGGGCTAAACGCCAGCATTGCCGGTATCAAAGCCGAAGAGGATGCCCTTAAAAAACGCCGGGGATCTGCGGAAAAGAGAGCGGACTGGCTGAGAGGCTACCTCTCTTCAGAAATGCTGGCAATCGGCAAAAAGAAGCTGGAAACACCCCGAAACAAGCTCTCATTTATCCCTTCCGTAAGCGTCTTTATTGATGACGAGCTGGAGCTGAAAGCCATGCATCCCGAACTGACAACCGTTAAGACCGTTGTTACCCCAGACAAAAACGCCATCAAGGCAGAGCTTAAAAAAGGGGTGCATATCAATGGCGCGTATCTGGTCGAAAAACAGAATTTACAGATTAAGTGATCCAGGTGATAAAAATGACCGAAATATATCGAAAGCTGATGAACATCCAATCCGCTTTAAAGGCGCCCAAGAGCCAGTTTAATAAATTTGGCAACTACAATTATCGGAACTGCGAAGATATTTTAGAAGCTCTAAAGCCCTTATTAAAGGAAAATGAAGCGACCATCACCCTTTCCGATAAACTCGTACAGATTGGGGATCGCTACTATATCGAAGCAAAAGCGACGTTGATCGACATCGTCGACGGGTCGTTCGTGGACAATACCGCCTATGCCCGGGAAGAAGAAACCAAAAAAGGCATGGACGGCAGCCAGATTACCGGCTCCAGCAGCAGTTATGCCCGGAAATACGCCCTAAACGGCTTGTTTGGCATTGATGATACCAAAGACAGCGACACCACCAATACAG
Source organism: Eubacterium sp. BL-380-WT-2B (assembly GCF_009696115.1). Lineage (NCBI taxonomy): Bacteria > Bacillati > Bacillota > Clostridia > Eubacteriales > Eubacteriaceae > Eubacterium > Eubacterium sp. BL-380-WT-2B. The sequence goes on along the minus strand of NZ_VUMP01000016.1, from coordinate 790 downwards.
GCAAAGCGAATGACGCTAAGAACACGTCAGCCGTTGCGGTTAAAAAGATTACCGAAGCACAGTTGAAGCGATTGTTCGCCATCGCAGGCGAACACAGCGTCACCGAAAACCAACTCAAGAAAACCTGTATGGCCCAGTTTGGAAAAGAACATTTAAAAGACATGACCAAGCCCGAATACGACAAACTGGTCAGTGTCGTTGAAAAAGCACCAAAGACAGGAGGCAAAGAATGAACAAAGTGATCCTGGTCGGGAGACTCGCCCGCGATCCAGAATTGAGAACAACTGGCAGCGGAAAGTCCGTGGCGACCTTCTCGCTGGCCGTTGACCGGCGATATAAAGCAGAAGGGCAGCCAACCGCTGATTTTTTTAACGTTGTCGCCTGGGGCAAACCGGCAGAGACCATCTGCCAGTACCTCGGAAAAGGCCGGCAAATTGCCATGACCGGAAGGCTGCAAACACGTGATTACAAAGCCCAGGACGGTACCAAACGCTATGCGACAGAGGTTGTTCTCGAAGAGTTTGATTTTATCGGCAGTAAAAATGACAGCCCGACACCGGCAGACGCAGGCGGGTTAAACAGCTTAGACTTAGGCGATGACTTCTCGTTGATGGCCGATGATGACGAACCGCCATTTTAAAAGTATGCGTGACAAAAACACAGGAAAGGAGGTGGCCCCTTGAATTACATTGCAGAGTTAAATGCATTCGACCGATGGCTCGAAACAAATTACTTGCCCGCACTGTCCGAGTTGCTGTGGCGCAAAATGGTTGCGCTGTTCAATAGATGT
>NZ_VUMP01000015.1:0-12887 GCF_009696115.1 Eubacterium sp. BL-380-WT-2B | reverse complement strand
ACACCATCAAAGAATTCAGCTCCTACACATGGGACGAAAAAGCCGTTGACCGCGGCGAGGACAAGCCGGTTAAGGAATATGACCATGCCATGGACGCGGTGCGGTATTTCTGTTACACAATTATCCGCAGACGTTCTAAAGATATCATGCAATCAGAATAAGGAGTGCATCAATGAGCATAATCACAAAAATCAAGGAGGTGTTCAGGCGCTTGTTTACAAGGCAGAATATTCAAAGCAAAATCAATACCACGATCGCCGTGTCCGACAAAATGGCCGCTGCCATTGACCTGTGGACACGCTGTTACAAGAACCATCCGCCCTGGCGGTATGACGAAAACGGCAAGGAAAAAGTGAAAACCCTCAACCTGCCGGCTATCATTGCCAGTGAGTTGTCAAGACTGGTCACCACTGAGCTTGAGAGCTCGGTGGAAAACAAAACATTGGACGAAGCTTATCAGACCGTTGTCCGGGACCTGCGCCATTGCTGTGAACTGGGCTGTGCCGGCGGAGGTCTGGCCTTCAAGCCAGTACCCGAAAATGGCCGGATCAGCGTGGACTACGTCTCAGCAGAAAGCTTTTTTCCCACAGACTACGACACCAACGGAGACATTACCGGCGCCATCTTTGTGGATAAGCTTACCAAAGGCGATACCGTCTACACTAAGCTGGAACAGCACCGGCTAGAAGGCAAGCAGTACACCATCCGCAACTACGCCTTTAAAAACGAAACCCAGGACCCCGATGTTACCATTGATCTGGGGCGGCCGATCCCGTTAACAGACGTCCCAGAATGGGCAGCCGTCGAGGAAGAAAAGGTCATCGCCCCGGTGCTGGCACCACTCTTTGCTTATTTTAAGATGCCGGGCACCAATCCCATTGACAAGACCAGTCCTCTGGGCGTGTCCTGCTTTGCGAAAGCCCTTGAGCAGATCGAACAGGCCGACCGACAGTACGACCGGCTGCTGTGGGAGTACGAAGGCTCCGAACTGGCCCTTGATCTACCTGCAGACTGGTTTGCTTTCGATGAGGTAAAACAAAAGTGGCGCCTGCCAGAGGGGAAAGAACGGCTCTTCAGAGTCCATGATATGGATGATGATGAGAACAGCCGGTACAACATCTTCTCCCCGGCCATCCGGGACGCCAGCCTGTTCAACGGCCTTGACAACCTGCTCAAACGAATCGAGTTCAACTGCGGCCTGTCCTACGGCACCATCAGCGATCCCCAGAACGTGGATAAAACCGCTACGGAGATCATCAGTTCAAAGCAAAGGCTTTACAGCACTGTCAAAGATATCCAGCTGGCCCTGGAGGACGCCTTACAACACATGGTCTACGCCATGAGCGTGTGGATGAACCTCAGTGGCCAGACCGTGCCCGTTGGTCCAGAGGTCACCTTCAACTGGGATGACTCCATTGTGATCGACAAGCAGGCCGAGCTGCTGGCCATGCAGCAGGATGTGGCCAGCGGGATTCTCAGACCGGAAATTTATCTGGCGAAGAAGTACGGCGTCACTGAAAAAGAAGCCCTGAAAATGATGCCAGATACCGAAGAAACCGTTGACGAGGGCCTGACCGTATCCGACCCCAACAGCGGAGGGAATACAGATGAAATCAAACATTCCGATGAGGTGGAAGCCGCGGAAGAGATCGCCGGCAAAACTCTGAATGGTGCCCAGACTCAATCCCTTTTGGGGATCATCGGCCAGTACAGCAAAGGCGAGCTAACGCTGGGTCAGGCAATTAACCTCATCTCCGTTGCCATTGGCATCAGCAAGGAGGAAGCCAAAAAGATCATTGAGGGGTCTGAATAATGCTGACCCCAGAACAATATGACCAGATTGCCGACCACTTGACCGGCCTTTTCCAGGACCTGGAGGCTTTCATCATCCAGGACTTTGTCCGGCGGGTCACCACCGCAGGCACCATCACCGAAACCGCCCGGTATCAGCTGATCAAAGCGGAACAGATGGGGTTGAGCACCCAGGCCATCAAAGAAGCCCTTCAACAGGCTTTAAACATCTCAAACGAAGAAATCGACCACCTGTTTAAGGAATGGGGCCTTGAAGCCATAAGGGTAGAAAACGGCATTGCCAGCCAGGCGGGGATTGATCCCGTAACACTGGAAACCCACCCGGAACTCGGTCAGATCATCGATTCCGCCATCGACCAGACAAAAGGCGAGCTGGTCAACATGACCGGTACCCTGGGTTTTGCGCAGAAGATCAACGGCAAGATTGTCTTTACCGAGCTGTCCCAGTATTTTCAGAAAGAAATGGACTTTGTGCAGATGCAGGTTCAGAGCGGGGTTCTGGATTACAACAGCGCCATAAGGCAGAGCGTGAAACGCATGGCCGACAGCGGGCTTAGAACAGTCGACTATGCCAGTGGCTGGAGCAACCATCTGGACGTGGCTGTAAGGCGGGCAACCCTCACCGGCGCTAACCAGATGTCCGGCAAGCTGACCGATGCCCTGGGCGAAGAGATGGCCTGCAATTTCGTTGAGGTCACGGCCCACGCCGGGGCCAGAAACACCGGCAGCGGTCCTGCGAACCACGCCAGCTGGCAGGGAAAGGTCTATGCCCGGAAAGGTGAGACAACAGAGTATCCCAACCTCGCGAAGGTAACCGGCTTTGGTACGGGCCCGGGGCTGAAAGGCTGGAACTGCCGACATGACTATAACAACTTCTGGCCCGGTTATTCCGAACGCACCTGGACGGGCGAAGAACTGGCCAACATTGACCCGCCGCCCTTTTCCTACAAAGGCAGGGAGTACGACTATTACGCCGCCAACCAACGGCAGCGCGCCATTGAGCGCGCGATCCGGAAAACCAAGCGGGAGCTGATCGGCTATGACGCAGCTGGAGATAAGGAAGCCTTCACCGCTGCCAGTATCAAGCTCCAGCGGCAGCGGCAGGAATACCAGAGCTTCAGCAAAGCCGCAGATCTGAGGCAGAAACCCGAACGGCAGCAGGTGTACCGGTTTGATCGTAAGATTGGTCAGAAGGCCACACAGGCCAGAAAAAAGGTTGTAGATAAAGCCAATCAGCAGTATAATAAGGGTAGCGAAGAAGCCAATGTGAATGCATACCAGCGGGATGAACAAACGCGAAAGAAAATCCGTGAAGACTATCCCAAAATGATTCTGGAAGGGAAACAAGGTAAGCATCTGATTGGTCATAACAACTACACCAAAGGTAAGAGTTACCTGACGATTTCCCTTGAGGAAGCGCAACGGCTTGTTGATCAATACGCGGGTACGGGAGAAATAAAGCGTGACAGTAAAGAGAAATGGACGCATAAAGAGTTTATAACCCTTGATCACGTGATTGGGGTGGTTGTTGATCCAGAAACTGGTAAAAAAACCGAAACGCGCCGATGCGCCATTCACTATTCAAATAAAGGCACACATATTGTGCCCGCAAAGGAGGTCGAGAATGCTTAGTCCAAAGGAAAAAGAACTGTATGACAGCGTAGGGAAGCGGATAAAAGCGACAATCGCCCACGATGATGTATTCATCGGTCATTGCACGGAGTTTACAGACGCCTATGATAATGAGCCTGAGGAAGCCAGTATTACACTCAGAGACCCTGAGAAAAACGGAAAATCTTTCCCTGGGTTGATTGAGCTTTTCCTCAACGAAATCAAAAGTATTGAAGTTTTAGACTAACCACCAACCGGTAAAGCGGAAGGTGGTTTTTTAGTGCACCAAATAAGGAGAAAACCATGCGATTAGATTTTATGCCCTATGATTTTTGTAAAATGAACTGCCCTCTGCAGAACCTTGTGATTGAAACAGATATATGCGGACACGCAAGCGACCCCTATAAAACATACAAAAACTCGCTGGAATGCACCAACCGCGAAGCATGCCGGGCATTTCTGGCATTTGAGAAAGGCAGCGAAAAATGAATTTACCAAAAAAAGTAAAAATTGGCTGGAAAGAATATAAGATTTTAGAGCAGCCACCAGATGAAGCCTTAATTGACGGCGGTACCATCTGTTACGGCCAGGTTTTTTATGACCGACAGGAGATTTATATCAACAAAAATTACCGAAAGAAACACAGGAAGGCAACGCTGCTGCACGAGGTGATTCATGCCATTGACGAGCAATACAGCATTGACTTAAAAGAGGAGCAGGTTGTCAGTCTTACACACGGCCTTATGTCTGTTTTAAAGGATAATCCTGAAATTTTATCCAGGAGGTGATCCCAAATCTCGCCAAAGACGTGCGTCAACGTCTTATTTTTATACTCAAATCCGGGACCGTCCCTAAGTCGCGAAACTAAGGGAGCACAGAGGACGCGACCCTCGCGAAAAAAGCGCAGTGCTTGAAAGGAACACATGAAACGATCAACCCTTGAGGCCATGGGCCTTGAAAAAGAACAGATTGACCAGATTCTGGATGAGAACAGCGCGGACATTGGCAGAGAACGGGCCAAGGCCGACGCGAAGCAGGAAAAAATCAGCGCACTGGAAGGCGAACTTTACAAGAAGGACGCAGAGATTGAAGCATTCAAAAAAGCAGACCCCGAGGGCTTAAGAAACAAGCTGGACGAGCTGCAAAAGAAGTATGACACGGACATCGCAGCCTGGGAGGAGAAAGAAGCCAAACGCACCTATGAAGAACGCCGCGCCGCTTTCTTTGGTGATACAACCTTTACGGATGATTACACAAAACGCGGCATATTGGCTGAATTCGACGAAAAAGGCTTTGACTATGACGAAGCCTCCGGAACCTTTAAAGACGCGGATACGTGGCTGTCTGAGCTGAAAAACAGCGTCCCGACCGCCTTCCGCGACCCGAAGACCATTCCTCAGATTGTGACCCCCTCCAAGGGTGACCCTGGGGACATGAGTATCACCGCGGATCAATTCAAGAATATGACGTACATGGAAAAATTAAAATTCAAAAACGAACAGCCGGATGTCTACAAGACATTTAAAACGGCTGAGTAAGGAGATTAAATTATGGCAGGAACTTTTTTAAACTACCCCTTTGACGAAGAACTGTTTATGCAGGCATGGGCCGAAGAACCCGATCCAAAGCTTACCGCGCTTTTAAACAGCGGCGTCATGGTGGAGGATGCGACCATTGCATCGCAGATTCAAAACGATGGGAATCTTTACACGATCCCATTCTATAACATCTTATCCGGCGATCCGGCGAACTACGATGGCCAGACCGACATCCCGACCAGCGAAACCTCTGGTGACGCACAGACTGGGATTGTTTATGGCCGTACCCGCGGCTTTACCGCCAGGAACTTCGTGGCTGAGCTTTCAGGCGCTGACCCGATGGCCCACATTGCGGGATCCATTGGCCGTTACTGGAACAAATACCGCCAAACCGTGCTCATTAACATCTTAAATGCGCTCTTTGGCATCACCACACCAGCTGACTGGAAAAACCATACCGCCGAAGACGTATCCGCAACCGCCGATCCGGCGTTGATTACCGCGACCCACCTCAACGACATGGCAACCCAGGCTTGTGGTGATAATAAAAGCATTTTCCGCATGGCGATCATGCACTCCAATGTCGCAAAAACCCTGGAAAACCTTCAGGTGCTGGAATACTGGAAACAGACCGATGCCAACGGCATCCAGAAACCCGTAGGGCTGGCTTCCTGTAATGGATACTCGGTCATCATCGACGACAGTGTACCGGTTGAAACCGTGGGCGGAGAAGGCGCGAACAAGGCGCTGAAGAAGTACACGACCTATCTGCTCGGTGAAGGCGCATTGAGACACGCAAACGGTCGCCTGGATGTGCCCGCAGAACCTGTACGGGAAGCGGCGAAGAACGGTGGTCAGGATACCCTGTACACCCGGATCCGCGAAACCATCCACCCCAATGGCTTTAGCTTCATCGTGCCGAAGTCCGGCTGGACCCAGTCCCCGACCGATGCACAGCTGGCCGCAACCGCTAACTGGGCATGTAAGTTCAACCCGAAGGCGATTCCGATCGCGAGACTGATCACCAACGGTTAAGAAGGAGGCGTAAACATGATTTACGCAGATTTTGAGTATTACCGAGACGTCTTTCATGGGACGAAGATTAAGGAACAAGCAGAATTCGAGGGTCTTGCGGTCAAAGCGACCGCGGACCTCGACAGGCTGACCTTTGGGCGGATTGACCCAGAGGCACCCATCAGCGAAGCGGTTAAAAACGCTATGTGCGCAATAGCCGAAACCCGAAAAGCCTATGAATCGGGAGAAGCTGGCATTGCATCCGCCAGCATCGGGAAAAAGTCGGTGACCTACGCAAATGCGAACAAGCAGACCTATGAAAAGGACAGCTACAAAGCCGCTTACCCGTTTCTGGTCAACACAGGCCTGCTTTACCGAGGGTTTTACCCGGGTGAAAGCCGATGATTGAGCCCAACGCCGATATCACCATCGTCCATCTGAACGATGAAGGACCCCCGGATACCGACCATGTCTATGGCGTGGATTGGCAGGGGGAGCGCAAAACCAGTGTTACGGACAACGGCCTTCAGGCAGCGGATGTGATTACCATCTTTATTCCAAAGAGCAGTAAAGACACGATAACCATGCAGAAAGCCGATTTTGTGGTGCGGGGGATTAAAACCTACAACGAAACAGGTAAAGCCCTGCGGCGGGCTCTGGAAAAGGATCAGGCCGTCACCATCCTTTCGATAGTGGACAACCTGGATTTCAGACCTGAGTTACTCGCCCACATTGAACTGGGGTGTAAATAATGGCAAAAGGGACAAAAATCCGTCTGGAAATGGACAGCGCCCACAAGATTCTGTCCAAGCGCAAGCTGGGAAAGGGCGGTGAAGCCCAGAAGATGCTTTTAACAGAGCTTCGGGCAAAGACTGACCCTTATGTGCCCATGGATACCGGGCATCTCAAGAATACGGCCCGCATTGTCCCGTCAAGGGGACAGCTGATCTACCCGGGACCTTACGCGCGGTACCAGTATTACGGCAAGGTCATGGGGCCGAACATCCCAATTATGCAGGATGGGATGCTGGAAGGGTTCTTTTCAAAAGCCCCGAAAAAAATGACGAACAAGAAACTGAAATATGCCGGCGCACCCATGCGGGGCTCCCATTGGGCTACCCGAGCATGGGCCGCCCGGGGTGACGCCATTGTGAGGGCCGTGGCCGGCATGATTGGAGGAAAAGCAAAATGAAACCCTTAATCGAGGTGGTGCGGGACTTTATCAAGACCTGCCCTTATCTGCCGGAATTTGAATCCGGCGTGAAGCAGATCGGCGTGGACTTTCTCGGGGAAGACCCGGAGACCTACGTGGTTGAGAGCATGCCCGTGGATCCGGTGGTCAAGACGTATGTTAATGGTGATGCGGAAAAGCAGTTTGGCTTTATCTTTGCCAGCAAGGAGTACTATGGCCGGGACGCCATCATCAACATTGAAAATCTTGGCTTTTACGACAACTTCGCTCTGTGGCTGACCCAGCAGACCATGTTTAGGAAGCTGCCGGACCTTGGCGGCGAGCGGACCGCCCTGAGTATGGAAGCCACCCTGACACCCTATCTGTTTGACGTGGATCCTGACGCGAGCGTTGCCCGTTACCAGATCCAGTGTGTATTAAAATATTTTGAGCCGGCGCCAGAGCAGCCCGGCATGTAAGGAGGAACAGCAATGGAAAAACTCATGCGGTACAATATCGCGGATTATTTAAATATCGGAACCGATTCTGAAGAATACGCCCTGATGGGCACAGGCTTTAACAGTCTCAACGAAAGCCCCAACGCCCAGGTGGATACCAAGGCCTATATTAATGATAAATCGACCTCATCCACCACTACGGGCTACCAGGGGCAATTCCCTTTTGAAGCGGACATGATTAAAGATGAACGGGCCCTCATGAAGCTCTATGAGATTGGGCGCAATCAGAAGACCGGCGCGGACGCCGAAGTGGACTACGTGCGCGTGGAACTCTTTGAGCCGGTCGCCAGCAAGGACAACACCTTTAAGGCGCGCAAGTTCCGATGCTCCACTGAAATTTCGGACATTTCCGGTGAAGGGGCCCAGCCTCTGGTACTCTCCGGCAACCTGAACCAGGTGGGTGACCTGATCGACGGCGAGTTTAACACCACCACCAGGACCTTTACACCTGCGGGGGAGTAAAAACCCCGCTGAAGGCCGTCTCAATCGCTGGGACGGCCAAGGTGGGGCAGACCTTAACCGCTAATATCGACCCGGCTGATGCGACTGCGACTTACCAGTGGAAGGTTGCTGACAGCGTGAGTGGCAGCTATAGTGATATCCCGGAAGCGACGAATAAAACCCTGCTTCTCGCGGCCGAACAGCAGGGCAAGTTTATAAAAGTAGAAGCAACGGGTACCGGAAAATTTGAGGGTACCAAACTGAGCGCTGCAACCGCAGCCGTGGCCCCGCAGGCCTGAGTAATGAAAGTGAGGAAGTAAACAATGAGTAGATTTACCTTTAGCCAGAGCGCGATCCCAATTGATATAGAAGACCAGCATTTTGAGATTCCCTTTAACCAAGGGCTCTTTGAGAAAAAAGACAAACTGCTGAAAGAAGCACAGAAAACGCTGGAGGCGACCAATGCGGACAGCGACGAAAAAGAAACCCTTGACCGCGCCTTTAAGTTCTTTAAAAAGGCACTGGATGCGTTTCTTGGAAAAGGCGCCCATGATAAAATCTTTGGCAGCCGGAAACAGGACGTCATCGAGGAGACCGATGTGCTCTACTTTGTCATCGGCCAGATCAATGCTTACGAGCAGAGCCGTTACCAGCCGCAAAATGCCAAAGCGCCCATGAACAGGCCTGCAAAAAAGAAGAAAAAGAAATGAACCCCTTAATTGAGGACTTACCCGTCACGGTCTGGCTGGACGGCGTGGAATACCCATTGAACACGGATTTCCGCACCTCCATTGAGTTTGAGACCTGCATGCTGGATCCGAAGCTGACTTATGAGGAGCGGCAGGAAAAAGCCCTGGTCTTATATTTCGGCGGCATCCCCCGGGATGTTGAGGCCGCCCTGGAGGCAATACTGGCCTTTTACCGCTGCGACCCGGATTTTAGCATTGAAAAGGCCCAGGAAGAGCCGACAAAACCGGAACGTCCCATCTATTCTTATGAACGGGATTTTAAGTATATTTACGCCTCTTTTCTGGAGCAGTACGGCATTGACCTGTACGCCACCGAATACCTGCACTGGTGGAAGTTTAAGGCCATGTTTGAGTCCCTAAACGACACCACCCAGATGAAAAAGATCATGGGTTACCGCTGCGCGAAGCCCGAGAAAGGCATGTCCCAGGAGCAGAAGAATGAAATCAAACGGCTGCATCGCATATGGGATCTGCCCCTCAATGAGGTGGATCAGGCGGAAGAGGATGAATTTACCAAGATTTTGATGGGCGACGGAAATATTGATGCTTTCCTTGCACAATCCCGCGAATGATAGTATAATTTGTTTATATTATTATGGGGGGTAAGTGAAGTGGGAAAGAAAGTTGAAAAAGAACAGACTTATATTGGCGGAAAACTCATCAGTGGGTTACCTCAAAGTAATAGCCAGAGTCATTTTACGTTTAAGTTCGAAGAGAACAGATTAAAAATAACTGAGATCATTTTTAAAATGTTCAAAAAGGATGAAGAACTTCAAGTTTTTTGGCTCGATATGGACAAAATAATCTCTATTGATTTAATCACCGAAGATAATATTGAAGAAAAACAAAAAAGCGTCGTAGGCCGCGGAGTAGCAGGTGCAATTTTATTCGGACCTGTTGGCGCAATCATTGGATCAGCATCTGGAACTAAATCTAAAAAGACAGTGGAAAAAACGGGAGTTTTAGTTTTTTCGTATTACGGAAAAGACGAAGATGATATAAAAACAATTAATGTCTCGATTGTTAGTCAAAATATTCCTGTTGCGAATAAATTCATTAATTATTACCAAATCCATTATGTGAAGGATACATTAGAACAAAACGCAAACGGTGATATCATATTATAAAAACACAAGCCACCTTCAATGGTGGTTTTTTATTACCCGAAAGTTGGTGATAAACATTGAAAAGAAAGTAAAATGCCCACACTGCGGGTATAGCATGCCTCTCACATACGACGAGCAGTCGGAGTGCAGGGGTCTTTTTATTGCCTGCAAAGGGCGAAAATGTAAGAAAACATTTGAAATAAAAATCATAAACGGAAAACAAGTCAGGTAGTGCCATTATGTGCCGATGACGGAATCACAGCAATACAAAGGTGGTGAAGACATTGGCCGATGGCAAAATTATAATCGAAACCGGGGTCGACTCGAAAGGGGCAGAGAAAGACCTATTTAAATTTAAAAATACGGCTGAAAAATCATTTCAAGGAGTTACGAGCAGTGCCAAAGGCGCCGTCGAAGGTATCAAAAAGATTGCCAGCGCAATCGGCCTGGTGACTGTCGCATCAGCGGCAATCGGCCTGATTCGAGGCTCAATCGACAAAGCCTTTTCCCGCATGGATACCATGGACCAGTTCAACCGGACCATGACCGCTATCACGGGAAACTCCGAAGCAGCCGGAAAGGCGCTGGAGGAGCTCAAAGGTATCACCAAAGGCACAGCCTACGGCCTGGATGTGGCTGCCAAAGCGACCCAGGACTTTGTGACGCGTGGTCTGGATATCCACCAGGCGACCGAGCAGGTGCGTATCTGGGGCGACGCGGTAGCTTTTTACGGCGATGGTAGCTCGGAACAGTTTGCTAACGTCTCGGACGCACTGGCGAAGATGCGGACCAAGGGCAAAGTTGAGATGGATCAGCTTGACCGATTGTTTGACGCTGGGATTGACGCGGTGGGCATGTATGCCCAGGCAACCGGGCAATCCTCAGCGGAAGTCCAGGACGCTTTGTCTAACGGTAAAATCAGTGCTTCGGATTTTATCGATACGGTCTCCAAAGCTATGGAAGAGGGCACCAACGGTGTTTTAAGCATTGCAGGTGCCGCCAAAGAGGCAGGAATGAGCTGGGGCGCGGTTTTTGATAATATGCGCGCCGCAGTAGCTCGTGGGATTGAGTCGGTTATAAAAGCCATTGATGAAAGTCTTGCAGCCGCAGATCTGCCAACTTTGAAAGAAGCCATTGCGGGTGTTGGTGATGCGTTTGAATCCGGGCTAAAAAATGCTGCGGAAAATATTATTCCTAAGCTAATTCAGGGGTTATCCTGGTTGTTGGATAACGGATACGAAATAGGCGGTATCATATCCAGCATTGCTTCAGCCTTTATCGCCTTTAAAGCAGCAACTGTAATATTTGGTATTATCGGAAAGGTCAAAGAAGCAGAAGGAATTCTCGGTGCGTTAGGTGCTGGTATATCAGCGCTTGGTGGCCCAATAGGACTTGTAATTATTGCTGTTGCGGCATTGGTCGGAGCCATCATCTACCTCTGGAACACCAACGAAGATTTTCGAAACGGTGTTATCAACATCTGGAATGGGATTGTCTCCTTCTTTACCGAGACCATCCCAAACGCTTTTAACAGCCTCATTGAGTGGTTTAAAAGCAATTGGGCGGGGATCGGGCTATTTATTGTCAATCCAATCGCCGGGGCTTTGAAGCTACTCTATGACAACAACGAAGGTTTCCGGGAGTGGGTTAACAATCTCTGGGCGAACATCAAAAACGCCTTCCAAAACGGTTGGAACAGCATTGTCGCCTTCTTTACAGAAACCATTCCAGCCTGGATTGCCAGCGTCGGTGAGTGGTTCAATCAACTGCCTTACCTGATCGGGTACGCTCTGGGTTACGCGCTCGGAACACTGGTCCAGTGGGGCGTGAACGTCTGGAACTTTTTTACCCAGACTGTGCCGCAGTGGATTGCCAGCGTGGGCCAGTGGTTCTCCGAACTGCCCGGCCGGATAAATGAGTGGCTGGTCAATGCCTTAAGGCGGGCCCTCACCTGGGGCATCAACATGAAGCTTCAGATGCGCCAGGCGGCCATTGACGCGATTAATGCGGTCATCGAGTGGTTTAAGGAGCTGCCCGGTCGGGTGATGGCGTGGTTAGAGCAGACGATCTCCAACGTGGTATCCTGGGGCTCGAACCTGTACAATTCTGCCAAAGAGGCTGCCCTCAACCTGGTCAACGGCGTGATCGAGACCATCACCTCGCTGCCCCAGAAGGTCCAGGAAATCGGCCGAAATATTGTCGAGGGGATCTGGAACGGCATCAACGGGGCTGTGGGCTGGATCAAGGAAAAGGTCACCGGTTTCGCGAATGGCCTGCTTGACGGGGTGAAAGACGCCTTAGGCATCCACTCACCATCAACGCTCTTCCGGGATGTGATCGGCGTCAACATCGTTCGAGGCATCGGTGCGGGGTTTGAAAGCGAACTGCCCAGTTTAAAGAGCGCCATCGCAGCTGGCGTATCCGGTCTGAGCGCCGACGCCAACGTGGACGTCAAAACCACCATGACCAGTGTGGCACCCGTCCCTGTGGAAGAGACCGCCGCGGAAGGCAAGCAGCTTTCCAACCAGTGGACTTTGATTAAGCAAAACGTTCACGGCATCGTGGACAAGCTGCAGCAGGGAGTCCAAGGGAAATTTAATGTAACTTACAACACTGTAAACAGCCTGACCAATACTTTCACAGGTCTTGTGGCGCAGCAGTGGCAGTGCATGTTGTCGCAGATCACCGCGGTTTTAGACCGGATGTACAGTACTTCTGTGACAAAGTTTAACGGATTAAAGAGTGCGATTCTTTCCATCATGGGCGATTTACCTTCGCAAATGTATGGTATTGGCGCCAGCGCCATTGACAACCTGGTCTCTGGCATTAACTCCAGGCAGGAAGACGCCAACAACGCGGCCAGCAGCCTGGTACAGTCCGTGGTGACCAAATTCAAGGAAGGCTTCGGGATCAACTCACCTTCTAAA
>NZ_VUMP01000014.1:0-41576 GCF_009696115.1 Eubacterium sp. BL-380-WT-2B | reverse complement strand
CGCACTAATTCAACCAGCTTCTGCTTTAATTCACCGGTGTATTTCTTGTTTGGTATTCCTTTTGGCATATAAAATCACCCCACTTGTTAGTATTATACCACATGTCTAACAAATGGGGTTCACTTCAAAATGTTGGCTTTTTTTCTGCTTTATGGTTTTGTTTAAAGCTGACAGATCCCACGTGGAATATACTGCCCTTTGTTTTCGGCAATAACCCGGCCTTTTTCGACTATGATTTCTCCGTTTAACAGGACAACTTCTGCTCGGCCCTTGGTTTTGACACCTTCATAGGGTGTATAGTCAACATTTTGGTATTGGTCTTTCTGAGTAATAGTGCCCTTATATTCCGGATCCCAGATAACAATATCGGCATCACTTCCAGGTTTTAAGGCTCCCTTCTGCGGATACATGCCAAAAATTTTAGCTGGTGTTTCTGAGAGCTGGGCCGCCATCTGATTTAGGGTCATTTTGTTTTTACACACGCCAAAGGTATACATCAGTACCGGTCGTGTTTCTACACCGGGCATGCCGTTTGGAATTTTACTGAAGTCATTTTTACCAAGATCCTTTCCGCCTTTCATATTAAAGCTGCAATGATCACTGCCGATGGTATCAACAATTCCAGAACCAACAGCCTCCCAAAGCGCTTTTTCGTCCGATGGTTTTCGTGCCGGAGGCGCAAAAACATATTTTGCACTCTCGAAACCTTCCAGTTCATAACAGCTGTCATCAAGCAGCAGATATTGCGGACAGGTTTCAATAAAGACTTTTTGCCCGCGCCGGCGGGCATTCAGGCACTCTGCAAGCCCCCGCTCAGTACTGAGGTGTACCACATAAACAGCAGATTCAGCAGCTTCTGCGATGGCTAAAAAGCGATTGACAGCCTCTGCTTCTACAAAATCGGGCCTGGAAAGGGGATGGGCGGCAGGGCTCGTGCGGCCCTGCCGTTTTTGTTCGGCAATCAGTGCGTTGACAAGATCGCCGTTTTCACAGTGCATGGAGACAAGCCCGCCAAAGGTTTTAACAGCTTCTAAAATCTCAAAAATTTCACGGTCATTGGAGCGTAGATTATCATAGGCCATATAGAGCTTAAAGGAGGTTACCCCTGAATCCTTCATTGTTTTCAGCTCACTGCGTATCGTTTCATTCCAGTCGGTAATGGCCATATGAAAGCCATAATGGCAGGAGGAACGGTTATCCGCCAGCCCATGCCAGTTTTTCAAAGCCTCTGTCAGGCTTTGGCCTTTATCCTGAGTGGCAAAATCAATGATGGTGGTGGTACCGCCGGAAACAGCGCCTTTTGTCGCAGAGACAAAATCATCTGCTGTGTGGGCAGTACCGGTGTCCATATCCAGATGTGTGTGTGGATCGATAAAGCCTGGGAAAATGTACTTCCCAGCAGCCTCGATGATTTTGGCTTCTGAGTCTTCGATCTTTTGGCCTATTTGGGCGATTTTATCATTTTCCACCAAAATATCGGCGTTAACCGTATCTGTGGAAGAAAAAAGAATACCGCCCTTGATGATTGTTTTTTTCATAATAACACCTCATTTTACAATGGAAATTTGCGTATGAAACAAGAGTAGGGACGTCTTATAAGACGTCCCTGATATAAAGTTTTTAAAGGAGATAGCTGTAATTATTGACTACCGCTTTAATAATATCATTGATACCCTGAGGCAGTGTATTGTCACCGATAGAGGCATCAATAACATTGCCTTCAAGGCGGACCTTAACACAATGGTCACCTGTGACCAGAAAACCACTGTTACTGCTGTCTTCAAAGTCGGAAAGGGTGTGATAGAGGGTAAACTTATCTTTGTAAGGTGCACTGTCATATGGACAGAAGGTCTGGCAGTTACCACATTCGTTACACATTCTGTCAACATGGACAATCTGACGCATCTTATGGTGCGGTACAAAAAGGGCCAGATTTGCACGGTTTGGACACACATCCATACAGGATTCACAGACAGTTGAGCATTCCAGACAACGGCTGCATTCTGTTGATTCACATTTTGGTTCGGCCAGAATACCCCGTTTAGCCAGAGCTCTTTCATAATTGCCGGTATTTTTAGAATAGGTGGAAGCAGGTTCGAGCGCTTCGGCTTTTACAATGGTATCGGTAACCTTGCGCGCGTCTGCAATGGCCTGTACAACGGTGGCAGCGCCTAATTGAGCGTCACCGGCTACAAATATATTGTCACGGGCTTCCAGCGTGTCTTTGTTTACTTCGACACGGTCACGGTCTGTCAGAGCGATTTTATTCTGAGCAAACCATTCTTTGTCAATTTTTGCGCCAACCGAGGCGATGACAGTATTAGCTGGAATATCCATGAATTCATCGGTGTTTTCAGGACTTCTTCTGCCAGACGAATCCGGTGCGCCGAGCACCATCTTACGGCAGGAAAGGAGGCTGCCGTCAAATTTTTCAGGGGAGAGAAGCTCATAGAATTTCACGCCGTCTTCCAATGCCATTGCAAGCTCTTCTTCGTCGGCTGGCATATAACGTTTTGTTCTGCGGTATACCAGATGGACATTTTCAACACCTGGGGCTTTTTTGGCAGCTCTGGCGGCATCCATGGCGGTATTGCCACCACCGATCACTACAACGTCCTTTCCAAGTTTCAGGCTGGAAGCATCTTTTCTGAAGCTTTGTAAAAAGTCGAGTACGTTGATTGCCTGTTCACCCTCCAGTTTATACGGGCTTGGCCCCCAGGCGCCGGTAGCGGCGATAACATATTTAAAGCCCTTGCTTTTCAGTTCTTCTACAGAGCTGATTTCTTTGTTTGTAACGACTTCTACACCGTAGGCTTCCATGAGATTTACATCATTTTCTACGATTTCGGCATCGACACGGAACTCAGGAACTACATGGCGTACAATCCCCCCCAGACTTTCATTGCGTTCAAAGATTGTAGCAGAGATCCCATTTCTTGCCAGAAAGTAAGCGGCGGAGATACCGGCAGGGCCGCCACCGATAATGGCCACCTTGGCATCTGTACGTTTTTCAATGGGTTTGATCTCTTTGAGTAAATCGTCATAACCCAGCTCGGCAGCGTTAAGCTTCACATCACGGATACACAGAGGGGCCTCATAGAAATTACGTGTACAGTTGTCCATGCAGCGGTGGTTACAGATGGTACCGGTGATAAACGGAAGTGGATTCTTCGCAGTGATAACTTTAAGCGCTTCCAGAGGCCTGTTTTCGCCCAGAAGTTCAATATAATCCGGGATATCCTGAGAAATTGGGCAGGCTTCAGAACAGGGGGCTGTAAAACAGTCAACCAACGGTACTTTTTTGTCAAATTTTCTGGATGGCAAAGGTTTTATGGCGCCTTTTACATTATGAGGGTTGGTTCGGGCACGTTTTGCGAGCATGGATAAAGCCGAAGGCTTTAGATTTTGTACTTCCTTGAAATTATAAGAGACAAGATCCTCTGCCATTTGGTCAAGTCGGTTGTATCCACCGGGTTTTAACAGGGTGGTGGCCAGGGTGATCGGCCAGACACCTGCTTTAAAGATGTCTTTAATGTTAAAGATATCTGCACCGCCAGAGTAAGAAATACGCAGATCGCCGTCAAAGGCTTTTGCCAGGCGGTTTGCCAGTTCGATTGAACATGGGAACAGGGACCGGCCTGACATGTACATATCTTCGCTTGGCAAAACACCATCAATAACCTTTTGTGGGAAGGTATTTGTGATTTTTACCCCAAAGGCAACGCCTTTATCGGCGGCTTCTTTTTTCAGGCGGGTAAACATGGGGACAGCGTCCTTGAACTGAAGGTCATGTAAGAAGTGATAGTCGTCAAAATCCATGTAGTCATAACCCATGCTGTCCAGAATTTCACGGGCGGATTCGTAGCCTAACATGGTGGGATTACACTTGACAAAAGTATTCAAACCTTTTTCGTTAATCAGGTAGCTGGCGATTCGTTCAATTTCATCGGGTGGACAGCCGTGGAGGGTAGAAAGGGTGATGGAGCGGCTGACAACCGGAGTAATATTTCTGACATAACCAGCGTCAATGTTATCAAACTGATCTAAATGAGCCAGGGTGTAATCCATACATTCTTGCCACACGGCAGAGTTTTCAGCATTTTTCATCCCCTCGATATAATGATCGATTTTTTCAGTCTGAACACCGGCAAAATCATAGCCGACACTCATGTTAAAGATAAAGCCGTCTGGGCTTCCGAAGCCCATTTCCTTGGCTAAAAGCTTGATGGCAAACCAGGCCTTTACATATTCATCATAGGCTTCTT
Source organism: Eubacterium sp. BL-380-WT-2B (assembly GCF_009696115.1). Lineage (NCBI taxonomy): Bacteria > Bacillati > Bacillota > Clostridia > Eubacteriales > Eubacteriaceae > Eubacterium > Eubacterium sp. BL-380-WT-2B. Next base: position 37,311 of record NZ_VUMP01000014.1, on the reverse strand, counting down.
CCACGCGCAGCTCGGTAGACCATTCACAGTTGTAGCATTCATCGCCGGCTGTGATACAGGGCTTGGAAACAAGCGCGGCAAGGTCTTCGCCGTCTACGGGCTGTACAGTTTTTAATTCAAAGAAACGGGCACCGCCAACATAAGCGGCGATGATGTTCTGTGCCAGCTGGTTGTGCGGACCTGCAGCGGGGCCAAAGGGGGTTTCCAGCATCTCGCCAAAAATTGAGAGCGTCTGCTGGTCGTTTTTTTTGTAAAGTTTGTGAACACCAAAAATACTTTTTTCTTTTTTGTATTCACTTAAGATCCAGTTGATCATCTCGCCAAAGGGGATAGGGTACATTTTATCACTCATTTTGATACTCCTTTTTATGGTGGAACATATTTTTATTTTATAACAGGGCAGTGATGTTATCTGTGATTAATGCGATCAGCTAATTTTTTAGCGGCTTCGCGTGATTTTGCCAGAATAGCTTCTTCATCAATGTTCAGCAGCTCACGGTCTTTCATAAGAACCTTGCCGTTAATCATAGTGGTAATGACGGAGCGGCCGCACATACCAAATAGAATATGTGAATTATAATTGTCAGCGTTCATCGGGGTGGTTGGGTTGTAATCTGTTATGATGATGTCGGCAGCGGCTCCCGGGGCAAGCACACCTAATGTTTTGCCAAAAAGGCGTTTTGCGATGGCTGGGTTATTGTTAAACAGCATCTGGGGGATTTCGCCCCAGGCCACATTTGGATCACAATTGAAATGTTTGTGAAGGATATTGGCGACCTTGTAGGATTCGATCATATCATTGGTGTAGCCATCTGTTCCGAGACCGATGAGAATACCGCGTTTTACAAGCTCCAGCACTGGTGGACAGCCGACAGCGTTTCCCATATTGGACTCTGGGTTATGTACGACCATGGTGTTGGTATCTTTGAGAATTGCCATTTCTTCGCCATTGATATGAATGCAATGAACAGCAATGGTGTTTTCGCCTAAAATATTTTTATCAAATAGGCGGTTGACTACACGTTTACCATATTTTTCTAAAGAGTCATAAACATCGTCCAGCCCCTCAGCGACATGTACATGATAACCGGCGTAATCCGGTTTTTCGGCATTGCAGTAATCCAGCGTTTCGTCGGTCAGGGTAAAGGCGGCGTGCAGGCCGAGCATGCCGTGGACCATGCCGGTTTTGTCTTCGTGGGCGGCTTTGATAAAATCAATATTTTCTTTAACGGCGGCTTTCATTTTATCGGCACCGTCTCTGTCAGAAACCTCGTAGCAAAGGCTGGTACGTACGCCCAGCTCTTTGGCGACATCAGCAATTGTGAAGAGGCTGTCCTTAATCTCGCCATAGCTGGCGTGGTGATCGACCACAGTGGTAACACCCTGCTTGATACAGTCGATATAAGTATCGTATGCGCTGTATTTATTGTCTTCGTTTGTCAGGTTGCGGTCAATGGTCCACCATTGGCCATCTAAAATATCCATGAAATTTTGAGGATTAAAGCCTTCAATGGAAAGTCCTCTTGCAAAGGTGCTGTAAATATGGTTATGGGTGTTGATCAGCCCTGGCATGATGACACCGCCTTTGGCATCAATAAATTCAGCATCGGGATATTGTGTTTTCATTTCTTCCGTAGAAGCAACGTTTACAATTTCATTACCTTCCACCGCGACACAACCATTATCTAAATACGTGTTCTTTTCATCTCGGGTAATTAACCGACCATTTCCAATTAAAATCATTGTTTTCTCCTTGATTATTATTATTTTGAATGGATATAGAAAATGGTGTGTTTTTCTATATCACGGATGAATACTGCAAAACATTGAATATGCGAAGGTTTTTATATGAGATGCAGCAACCTTTTAATAGACTTGCGAGACAATAATACTTTATTATCCTAACGATAATTTATCATGTTTTAAAACAAAAAGCAAGCCTTTTTAAAAAAAATTATTAAATCTATTTTGGCAATATAATAAATTTTTATTTTTTTTAAAAACAGGGGTTGCGCTTCTTCAAAAATGGTGTTATGATAGACACATAAATCAAACAAATTGTCAGGTAACCTGATAAACTGTTTGGTTAATTGAAAAAGTCGATATGCGAAGGAATTAATTAAGATGCAAGGAGAAACACTGAATTTATTAAAAAATTTGGCCCATGGCATTGCTACCCAGTTTGGCAGCAACTGTGAAGTGGTAGTGCATGATCTTACAACTGAAAATAAAGAGAGCACGGTTGTCTATATAGAGAATGGACATGTTACCAACCGCAAGCTGGGAGACGGGCCCTCCCATGTGGTGCTGGAAGCTCTGAAAAAAAGCCCCGAAGATTTACAGGATCATCTGGATTATATGACAAAAACGGCAGATGGCAAAATTTTAAAATCGAGTACGGTTTATATCAGAGATAAAGGCAATAAGGTTATTGGTATCTTTTCGATTAATTATGACATTACAGGCTTATTGATGGTGGAGAACTCACTTCAGTCTCTTATCGGAACCCAAAAAGAAAAAGAGGAAGAAGTGGAGAACATTCCTACAAATGTTAATGACTTACTGGACGATCTGCTTGAACAGTCTGTTCGACTGGTTGGAAAGCCGGTGGCCTTAATGAACAAAGAGGATAAGATCAAGGCGCTTAAATTTTTAAATGATGCCGGAGCTTTACTGATCACCAAAGCAAGCGAAAAGCTGACAGCTTACTTTGGAATATCCAAGTACACGCTGTACAGCTATATAGATCAGAGCAGTTCTGATCCATCAGAAAAGAAATAGGCGAAGACCATCACGGCCCTGAAAACAATTTAGTATTACACTTTAACAGGAGAGAACAATGGAAAAAATCAAATGGGTATCCAATGAGATGCCAAAAACGGACGATAAGGAATTATCGGTGATGTCCATCGAATCGGTTAAGAAGGCGAAAGCTTTTCATGAAAGCTTTCCGCAGTATTCACAGACACCGCTTGTAAAGCTTGACAAAATGTCAGAGTATCTGGGCATCGGAAGTTTGTTTGTGAAAGATGAATCTTACCGTTTTGGTCTCAATGCCTTTAAGGTTTTAGGTGGTTCCTTTGCGATGGCGAGGTATATTGCACAAAAGCTGGGCAGAGATGTCTCTGAGCTGGACTATGATTATCTGACGTCCGATAAACTGAAAGAAGAATTTGGACAGGCCACTTTTTTTACAGCTACTGACGGTAACCATGGACGTGGCGTTGCGTGGGCGGCTAATAAACTCGGACAAGAGGCAGTCGTCTATATGCCGAAAGGCTCCAGCCCGATTCGATTGGAAAACATTTTAAAAGAGAACGCGGAGGCGTCCATTACAGATGTAAACTATGACGAATGTGTCCGTATAGCGGCGGCTGAAGCAGAAAAAACAGAAAACGGCGTGGTTGTTCAGGATACGGCATGGGATGGCTATGAAGAAATTCCCGCCTGGATCATGCAGGGCTACGGGACAATGGCGCTGGAAGCAGCTGAGCAGTTAAAGACTGCTGGCTGTGAACGTCCGACACATATTTTTATTCAGGCAGGTGTTGGATCCCTGGCCGGAGCAGTACAAGGATTTTTCGCAAACCTGTTCCCGGGAAACTGCCCTACAACGGTTGTAGTTGAAGCGGATGAAGCAGCCTGCTTATATAAATCGGCCTCTGCTGGAGACGGTAAGATCCGTTTTGTGGATGGAGATATGCAAACGATCATGGCCGGTTTGGCCTGCGGTGAGCCGAACACCATATCATGGGAAATTTTGAAAAATAACAGTTCCTTTTTCGTTTCCTGCCCGGACTGGGTGGCGGCAAAAGGTATGAGAATGCTGGCGGCGCCGGTGAAAGGGGATACGCCTGTAACCTCCGGTGAGTCCGGAGCGGTATCCATGGGCTTAATTGCAACTTTAATGGAAAGCGATGACTATAAAGATCTGAGAGAGAGCATGGGTCTGGACCATAGTTCTAAGATCATCATGTTCTCAACTGAAGGGGATACAGATCCCGAAAATTACCGCGCTATTGTCTGGAATGGCGCACACCCATCAATTTAAATTAATCAGGAGGCAAATAAAAATGGATTTTGAAGCAATCAAAAAAGCGGCACAGGGTTATGAAGAGGATATGACAAAATTCCTCCGCAATATTGTTAAAAACCCGGGTGAAAGCTGTGATGAGGAAAAGCATATTAATACCATTGCTGAAGAAATGCGTAAGCTCGGTTTTGACAAAGTGGAAATTGACCCACAGGGGAATGTCTTGGGATATATGGGAACCGGCGATACCCTGATCGGTTTTGACGCTCATATAGACACCGTTGGCGTTGGCAATATGGATAACTGGGATTTCGATCCCTATGAAGGCTTTGAATCGGATAGCGAAATCGGGGGGCGTGGAACCTCTGATCAGCTTGGCGGGATTGTGTCCGCTGTATATGGCGCTAAAATTATGAAAGACCTGGGTATGCTGAATGATAAATACAGCGTGCTGGTGACCGGTACAGTTCAGGAAGAGGATTGCGATGGTCTGTGCTGGCAGTATATCATCAATGAAGACAAGGTCCGTCCCGAATTTGTCGTTTCTACCGAGCCGACAGATGGCGGTATTTACCGTGGACAGCGTGGCCGCATGGAAATCCGGATCGACGTTGCGGGTGTCTCTTGTCACGGATCAGCTCCGGAGCGTGGCGACAACGCCATTTATAAAATGGCGGATATTCTCCAGGATGTCCGTGCCCTTAATGAAAATGATGCTGAAGAAGGTACGGAAATCAAGGGTCTGGTTAAAATGCTGGATGAAAAATACAATCCGGAGTGGAAGGAAGCCCGCTTCTTAGGCCGTGGTACTGTCACCACTTCGGAAATCTTCTTTAGCTCACCAAGCCGCTGTGCAGTAGCGGATGGCTGTTCGGTTTCTCTGGACCGCCGTATGACTGCCGGGGAAACCTGGGAAAGCTGTCTGGAAGAAATCCGCAATCTGCCAAATGTAAAAAAATACGGGAATGATGTGAAGGTTTCGATGTATGAATATGACCGTCCTTCTTACACCGGATGTGTTTATCCGATCGAATGCTATTTCCCAACATGGGTTATTCCGGAAGACCACAAGGTTACTAAAGCATTGGAAGAAGCTTACAAGGGAATGTACGGTGAAGAACGCATCGGCTCTTCTGAGACAGTGGCAGAACGGAAAGCCCGTCCGCTGACAGATAAATGGACTTTCTCAACGAATGGTGTGTCCATCATGGGACGTAACGGTATTCCGGTAATTGGTTTTGGCCCTGGAGCAGAAGCGCAGGCTCATGCACCAAACGAAAAAACCTGGAAACAGGATCTTGTGACCTGTGCCGCTGTTTACGCTGCTTTACCGACTGTTTACACCAAATAAAAAACTTCGGCTGTGGATAAAGGATAATTTGCGATGTTGTTACTTTTATCCTGAGCTTTAAACTATAAGCATTAATTTATAAAAATCAAGGAGATTAAAAAATGGATAAAACTTTACAAACCTATATCGATAAACTGAATGCGTTGAATTTTAAAGAAATGTACGAAAATGACTTTTTCCTGACCTGGGAAAAAACACCGGAAGAGCTGGAAGCTGTGTTCACCGTGGCTGACGCTTTAAGATATATGCGTGAAAATAATATTTCTACTAAAATTTTTGAGAGTGGTCTGGGAATTTCCCTGTTCCGTGATAATTCAACCCGTACCCGTTTCAGCTTTGCCTCTGCCTGCAACCTCTTAGGTCTGGAAGTACAGGATTTAGATGAAGGTAAGTCTCAGGTAGCCCACGGAGAGACTGTGCGTGAAACTGCCAATATGATCTCCTTTATGGCAGATGTTATCGGTATTCGGGATGATATGTACATTGGCAAAGGGAACGCCTATATGCATGAAGTGGTCGATGCTGTGACTGAGGGCCACAAAGACGGTATTCTGGAACAGAAACCAACCTTAGTCAACCTGCAGTGCGACATTGACCATCCAACACAGGCAATGGCCGACGCCCTCCATCTAATCCATTATTTTGGCGGTATTGAAAACCTTAAGGGTAAAAAAGTCGCGATGACCTGGGCCTACTCCCCATCCTATGGAAAACCGTTATCTGTACCGCAGGGGATTGTCGGTCTGATGACCCGTCTGGGCATGGACGTTACTCTGGCACATCCGGAAGGATATGAAATTATGTCTGACGTAGAAGAAGTGGCTAAAAAGAATGCAGCTGAAAGCGGTGGATCTTTTACAAAGACCAACAGCATGGCAGAAGCTTTTAAAGACGCTGACGTTGTTTATCCCAAGAGCTGGGCACCCTTCTCCGCAATGGAAGAACGGACCATCTTATACGGCAACGGTGACCAGGAAGGCATCGATCGCTTAGAAAAAGAACTGCTCGCTCAGAATGCAAATCATAAAGACTGGGAATGCACCGAAGAGTTGATGAAAACAACCAAAAACGGCAAAGCGCTTTATATGCACTGCCTCCCAGCTGACATTACTGGCGTTAGCTGTGAAGAAGGCGAAGTTGAAGCCTCTGTATTCGACCGCTATCGTACAGAATTATATAAAGAAGCAAGCTACAAGCCGTATATTATTGCCGCTATGATCTTCCTGGCAAAGGAAAAAGATCCTCAGGCAACCTTAAAGGCTCTGGAAGAAAGAGGTATTGACCGCTTCTTTACCAAATAAAAGCGAGCCGAAAAATAAATTTGAGGATGGCCGGGCCCTTTGCTCAGCCATCCATCCATTTTTCATTTAAAGGAGAAAACCATGAGCAAGAAAATTGTGATCGCCCTAGGTGGAAACGCTTTAGGCAACAATTTACCAGAACAAATGGCGGCGGTTAAAAATACAGCCAAAGCCATTGCGGATTTAATAGAGGAAGGAAATGAAGTCGTTATTTCTCACGGAAACGGGCCGCAGGTTGGTATGATCAATCTGGCCATGGGTGAGCTGGCAAAGGCAGACCCTGGAAATCCGGTGGCGCCTTTATCTGTTTGTGTGGCGATGAGCCAGGGATATATTGGCTATGATCTTCAGAATGCGTTGAGGGAGGAGCTCCTTGACCGGGGAATTCACAAACCGGTTTCAAGCATTATTACCCAGATGCGCGTCGATCCTGACGATGAAGCCTTCAGCCATCCAACAAAACCCATTGGACGTTTCATGACAAAAGAAGAAGCGGACGAAATGGTTCGCGAAAGAAATTATGATGTTGTGGAGGATGCGGGCCGGGGCTATCGGCGTGTTGTCGCCTCCCCCAAACCCGTTGAGATAATTGAAATTGAAACCGTTAAAACTCTGGCAGAGGCCGGGCAGGTCGTTGTGGCAGCCGGGGGCGGCGGAATCCCTGTTTACGCTCAGGGAAATCATTTAAAAGGTGCTGCCGCTGTAGTGGACAAGGATTTTGGAAGCTGTCTGCTGGCAAAGGAAATCGGCGCAGACTGTCTGATTATTTTAACAGCTGTCGAAAAGGTTGCCATTAATTTCGGCAAGCCGAATGAAGAATGGCTGTCTGAAATCAGTGTTGAAGAAGCTCAAAAATACGCTGATGAGGGACAGTTTGCTCCTGGCTCCATGCTGCCGAAGGTTCAGGCGGCAATGGAATTTGCAAAATCGGGTTCAGACCGTTTTGCGTTGATCACTCTGCTTGAAAAGGCAAAAGACGGTATCCAGGGAAAAACAGGAACGATTATCAAATAAATAAGTTAAATTTTTAACAAGTAATAAGAAGGAGAATATTATGAGTAAAACAGTTATCAATGCAGCGAAAGCACCAGCCGCTGTCGGACCTTATTCACATGCCAATGCCGCAGGAGAAACTATTTATATTTCAGGCCAGCTGGGTCTGGATCCGGAAACCGGTATTCTGGCAGAAGGTGTGGAGGCCCAGGCTAAAACAGGTTTTGAAAATTTAAAAACCATTTTAACCGAAGCCGGTGTTTCTTTTGAAAACGTTGTGAAAACAACAGTCTTTTTAACAGACATGAATGACTTTGCCGCGGTTAATGATATTTACGCGCAGTATTTTACAGGCGAGTATCCGGCGCGTTCCTGCGTTCAGGTTGCAGCACTGCCAAAAGGGGCTTCTTTTGAGATTGAAGCCATTGCAGCAAAATAACGATGCGTTAACACACCGTGCACAAAGTGTTCTTGGAGGGCTGCCCTTAACGGTCCTCTAAGGTCATGAGGAGAAAATCATGAATAACGATAAAGATAATGTCATTTATCAACTTAAGGGAATGCCGAAAATTAAAGAAGCGATCCCGTTGGCACTGCAGCATGTTGCAGCGATGATTGTTGGCTGTGTCACTCCAGCCATTATTGTGGCCGGTACGGGCGGCTTATCGCCGGCCGATACACGGATTCTTATTCAGGCGGCGCTTATCATCTCCGGTATCGCCACGCTTATTCAGCTGTTTCCACCCTTCAGGAAGGTGGGCTCTGGTCTTCCAGTTATTATGGGGGTCAGCTTTGCCTATCTTCCAACCATGATTGGTATTGTCAGCGATTATAATATTGCGACTATATTGGGCTCGCAGGTTATTGGCGGCGTTGTGGGGATACTGATTGGTATTTTCATTAAAAAGCTCCGCAAGCTTTTCCCACCGGTAGTTACCGGTACTGTGGTTTTTACCATTGGTCTGTCATTATACCCTACCGCCATTAAATATATGGCAGGGGGAGCAGGAAGTGAAAATTTTGGCTCTCCAATGAACTGGATTATCGCCATGATCACACTGGTACTGGTTATTTTCTTTAATAACTTTACCAAAGGCTTTGCCCGCCTGGCGTCCATTCTTTTGTCGATGATCATCGGTTATGTCATCGCCCTGTTCTGTGGAATGATTGATTTCACGACTGTACAGGAGGCCAGCTGGTTTATGCTGCCGGCGGTAGGGCATTTTGGATATGAATTTCATTTGCCTGCGATTATATCCATGTCAATTTTGTTTGTTGTCAACTCGGTGGAATCCATCGGCCAGTTTTCCGCACTCAGTGTGGGTGCCATGGATCGTGAACCTACGACAGACGAGTTGTCAAGAGGACTGATGGGCAATGGTGTCTCCAGCATGATCGGTTCAATTTTCGGTGGGCTTCCAACGTCTACCTTTGGCCAAAATGTCGGTATTGTTGTGACGAACCGGGTTATTAACCGTGTAGTCATCGGATTTGCAGCGGGCTTTATTGTGCTGGCTGGCCTTTTCCCCAAATTTTCAGCTTTAATGATGACCATCCCGTACTGTGTACTGGGAGGCGCGACAATTTCAGTTTTTGCGACCATTACCATGACCGGGGTTAAGCTTTTTATGCAGAGCGAACTGACTCAGAGAAATGCTACCATTGTAGGCCTGTCAGTTGCACTTGGCATTGGCATTTCCCAGGTGCCTGGCGCGATGGAGCAGCTTCCAGCCTGGATCGACAGTCTTTTCGGAGAGTCGGCCGTTGTGGTTTCAACCCTGTCTGCAATCCTTTTAAACTTAATTTTGCCAAAGAATACGCCCTTTGAAAGTGAAGATCTTTAAAAAAATCGACACAATAATAAATTATTATTGAACTTTTCTCCAAAATCTGCGATAATAGGGATATAACATTTTTAAACAATGATTATAAGCGTTCTTTGTTTATATGAATCAAAGTTCAGAAGGAGAATAATTATGGCAAAAGATCTTGAATCCTACAAAGTACTGGTAGACTTTTTAGCAGATTATTTAGGAGAAAACACAGAGGTGGTACTGCACGACCTCTCGGACTGTCAGTCATCGATTGTGGCAATCCGAAATGGCGATATCAGTGGACGTGAATTAGGGGCACCGGTTACGGACTATGGCCTTAAGCTTATTAAGAATGAGGCCTACAAAGAAGCGCCATACCGTGTAAACTATCGGGGAATGTCTCCGAGAGGCAACATTATACGTTCGGCAACGTATTTTATTAAGGATGATGACGGCGAGCTGATCGGTCTGCTCTGTCTGAATATGGATTGTCAGAAATTTGCGGAAGCCCGGGATATCCTGGAATCGCTCATTACAGTTGAACCACTCAGAAAAGATGAAGAGACTGAAGAAAACTTCAATATTAATGTCAAAGAGCTGGTCATCAATAACATGAGCCGTGTGCTGCCAAGCAATCACGGAGACCTCAGGAAAATGGGCAAGCAGGAAAAAATTGAAGTGGTTGAAAGACTTCAGGGACTTGGAACCTTTATGGTTAAAGGGACTATCTGGCACGTGGCGGACATGCTCGGCGTTTCGGTACCGACCGTTTACCGCTACCTGGCTACCATTAAGAAGGAAAATGAATAAAAAACTTTGTGTGCAAAATGAGAACATGAAACTGTCAGCGCTGTTCGGTATCGAACAGCCTGACTTTGTTACGGTCACCGGAGGCGGTGGTAAGACGTCTCTGCTTACCTGTCTGGCAAGTGAGCTTAGGGATAAGGGCAGAACCCTTTTAACCACCACCACAAAAATGCGCTATCCAGACGCCTTTGACGGGGAGGTCATCATAACAGCGTCGTATATGTGGCTGTTGAACTGCTTGGTGAAACAGGACCGTGATCTGTATTATTTTGCAGAACGCTGTATTGAGGATCATAAGGTGAAGGGGGCGGCACCCGAACTGCTGGACTGTCTTTTTAAAGAGCTGCCGGACTGGATTTTTCTGAATGAAGGAGACGGAGCTGGAGGAAAGCCCTATAAAATATACAGAGAGTGGGAACCTGTTATTCCCAAAAACACAACAAAACTGATCCATGTGATTGGCTGTGAGCTTTTAAACGAATCCATAAGCGATGCGAATCTGCACCGCTGCCCTCAGAAATTGAAGGGAAAACGCTTTGACCTCGATTTTTTCAGGGAGAGTATGGACTGGTTTGTGAGTGAGAAACTGAGAAACTTTGAAATTCCCAAATTTTTGCTTGTCAATAAGGCAGATAAAGGAAATGAAAAGAAAGCGGAGATGCTTTGTGAAGCGGCAAAACCTTATTTTGACGGTTGTATTGCTGCGTCTTTGTGTGAAAGGACCTGGTATTTATGTTAGGAGCTGTTATTCTTGGAGCAGGACTGTCGCGCCGCATGGGCAGTGAAAAGCTTCTCTTGCCCATAGGCAGAAAAAGAATCCTGGAAAAAACCATTGATAGTGTGGCAGAAAGCTTTGAGAACTTTGAGAGTGTAATCGTTATTGTAACACGAGAAGCTGTTCTTAACGGTATCGAGACGCGTAAAGGGGTTATTTATTTAGTTAATGATCAGCCAGAGCTTGGACAGTCGACTTCTTTAAAAATAGCAGTCGCTTATCTCGCGAGACATTACCCAGAGTGTCAGGGCATTCTTGTGTTTCTCGGTGACCAGCCCCTGGTCAGCAAGGAACTGGCAGGTAAAATAGAACAGGTGATTACGAAAAATCCGATGAGCATAATAATGCCGGAATACAGGGGACAGAAAGGCCACCCCGTGGCTTTTGGAAAATGTTGGTTTAAGGAACTGTTGAAAGTCTCGGGCGATGCCGGCGGCCGGGGGATTATAAAAAAGCACCCCGAGGTCCTGATAAAAATTCAGGGAGACAGAACCTGCGTCATGGACGCTGACACCCCTGAGGACTATCAGCGTTTACTGGAATATTATGAAAAGGAATGGGCTGAGAATGAAAATTAGTGAAACGATTATTGTGCGCGGAGCCGGAGACATTGCCACTGGAACCATATACCGGCTTTATAAGGCGGGCTTCAGAGTGATTGCCCTGGATATTGAAGCCCCTACTGTTATCCGGCGGACTGTCGCGTTTGCCCAGGCCATTCAGGATGGTATGGCTGTTGTGGAGGATATGGCGGCAAGGCGTTGTGAGTCCATTGAGGAGGTGTGCTATTGCCTGAAAAAGGGTGAGATACCCGTCTGTGTCGATCCAAAGGGTGATATGATTCGTATGGTTCGTCCAGATGCAGTGGTCGATGCCATACTCGCCAAAAAGAATCTTGGAACTACTCGGGATATGGCAAAAGCTGTTATTGCTCTCGGCCCTGGATTTACTGCGAAAGAGGATGTTGACGCCGTGATTGAGACCAACAGGGGTCACCACCTTGGAAGAATTCTGTATGAGGGAATGGCGGCAAGAAATACCGGTATTCCCGGAAACATTGGCGGCTATACACACGAACGGGTGATCCACGCGCCAGATTCTGGAACGATCCGGCTGTGCCATGACATCGGGGATCTGGTAAAAAAGGACGAATGTCTTGCCCTTATAGGAGAAACCCCGGTTATATCCAAGCTCGACGGCGTGCTGCGCGGTATGATTGCCGACGGTACGAGTGTTAAAAAAGGGCTGAAAATTGCTGACGTTGATCCACGGGGAGATATAGCCTATTGCTATACAATCTCGGATAAGGCCCGGAATATCAGCGGCGGGGTTCTGGAAGCGGTCATGTATTTATTGAAGGAGTAGAAGCGGTGCAACAGGGCAATGAAAGCTTAAGGAGCGTGCAGAATGAAAGGAATTTATTTTGACAATGCCAGTACCAGCTGGCCAAAAGCTCCGGGAGTGGCGTCTGAGATGGCAGACTATCTGGAGAATATCGGCTGTAATGTGGGACGAGGGAGCTATGAACGGGCATATGCGGTATCAAGAAGGGTTTACGAAACCCGTGAGAAGCTGCGCTGCCTGTTTGACGCCGAGGATAACAAAAACGTAATTTTCACAGCGAATGTCACGCAGGCGGTCAACATGGTGCTCAAGGGTTTTCTGAGACAGGGAGACCATGTGCTTATTTCGGGTCTGGAGCATAACGCCGTGGTGAGACCACTGGAACATCTGAAGCAGACAGGCCTTACCTGCGATGTGATTCCATGTGACAATCTGGGTAACTTAGAAGTAACGTGTATTGAAAAAATGATAAAGCCAGAAACCAGGGCTGTTGTTATGACGCACGGCTCCAATGTAAGCGGGAATATTTTGCCCATTGAGTCTGTTGGACGGATATGTAAAAGCCACGGTCTGCATTTTATTGTGGATACGGCCCAGACAGCAGGTCTGCACAATGTCAGCATGAAAAGAGCCAATATCAGCGCTCTGTGCTTTACCGGGCACAAAGGACTGATGGGTCCGCAGGGTATTGGTGGCTTTCTGGTGACAGACGAATTGGCAGAGCAGATGGCCCCACTGTTAGACGGAGGGACAGGAAGTGTATCAGACCAGCTTGATATGCCAGACTTTTTGCCAGATCGCTTTGAGGCCGGGACGCTGAATCTCCCGGGAATCTATGGACTCAGCAGCGCACTGGATTATCTGAACTCCGTTGATAAAAACGAGCTGCTTATGATTGAAGAACAGTTAACAAAAGCTTTTATCCGTGGTATCGAAGCTATTGATGGCCTGCAACTTGTCGGAACTGCGGATCACCGGAACCGCTGTGCCCTGGTTTCGGTAGATTGTCTGACAAAGGACAATGCGCAGGTAGCCTTTGAGCTGGACAGGGATTACGGCATTATGACACGGGTGGGAATGCACTGCGCCCCACTTGCGCACAGGTCCTTGGAAACATACCCACAGGGAACACTGCGTTTTTCCTTCAGCCATTTCAATACACTGGATGAAGTGGCCTGCGCTTTGGAGGCACTTCAAAAAATTACAGCAGAATGAAAGGACAAATGTCATGTCAGAAAACAAACCGAAACGCCTGACCGAAATGGTCAGAAATTGTGGATGTGCCGCGAAGCTTGGACCAGGAGCACTGTCAAAGGTCTTGAAAGACCTTGAACTAAAAGACTGTGACAGCCTGATCATCGGGCTGGAAAACTCGGATGATGCTGCGGCTTACAGGATTAATGACAAGCAGATACTGCTCCAGACCCTGGATTTTTTTCCGCCCATTGTGGATGATCCCTATCTCTTTGGACAAATTGCCGCGACCAATGCCCTGAGCGATATTTACGCCATGGGCGGAAAGCCGCTGACTGCGATGAATATTGTCTGTTTTCCAGAAAGGGAAGACAAGAAAATTTTGTCTGAAATTCTGAGAGGCGGCGCGGATAAGATACAGGAAGCCGGCGCTGTTTTGGTAGGCGGACACTCAGTCGATGATCCAGAGCCAAAATACGGCCTGTCCGTGACGGGCATAACGGACTGCCTGCACCTTCATGGGAACTGCCATGCACAGGAGGGGGATAAGCTCATTCTTACCAAGCCTGTCGGAACTGGGATTATCGTATCCGCGATCAAGGGCGGTATTGCGACGCCTGAATCACGCGAAGCCGCGATTTTGTCCATGACGACGCTGAATAAGACGGCCTGTGAGGTTATGGGCTTATACGATGAGGTGCACGGCTGTACCGATATTACGGGTTTCAGCCTGGGTGGCCATGGAATCGAGATGGCCAAGGCCAGTCATCTGAGTATGGAGCTTGAGGCTTCGGCCATTCCACTTCTGCCTGGAGTCATCGAACTGGCGGAGATGGGGATTGTGCCTGGCGGCACATATCGGAACAGAGAATACTTCGGACCAGATTACAGATCATCGGTGAGTGGCGGGATGGAGGATATTATTTTTGACCCTCAGACTTCCGGCGGTCTGCTGATCAGTGTGGCGCCCTCTGAGTCAGAGAATCTTTTAAAAACGCTGAAGGTTGAGCTGAAAACAGACTGCGCCCTTGTGGGACAACTTATAGACAGGCAGGACAAGGCCCTGATTATAAAAGAATAAAGGAGGAAGCACAATGACTAAAATAATTGATGCCACGGGTAAGGCGTGCCCTATGCCAGTTATCATGGCAAAAAAAGAAATTGAAGCAAACCATGACAGCTTTATCATAACCGTTGACAACGCCATTGCGGTTGAAAACCTGAAAAAACTGGCTGTGAGTCAAAGTTATGATGCTGTGGTAAGCGGCAGCGGAGAACGTTTTGAAGTTCGGTTTATTACAGATGGCCGGGAAATACCAGAGACAGAAATGATTGTATTGCCAGATAGCATCGCCGCCATCCGGGGAACAGGCAAGTGGGTTGTCTTTATGGGAAAGGACTATATTGGTGAGGGTGACTATGAGCTGGGGAGCGCTTTGGTAAAAATGTTTTTTTATACTCTTTCCCAGGCCGATGATGTGCCGGAGAGCATCTTGTTTATGAACAGCGGTGTTAAGCTGCCTACCCTGGATGAGCAGGTTGTTTCCCATTTACAGGCTCTGGAGGACCGGGGGGTGAAAATACTGGTCTGCGGAACCTGCCTTGACTATTATAAGCTCAAGGGTGACCTGAAACTTGGTGAAATCAGCAATATGTATGACATTACAGAAAAGATGTTTGCCGCCTCAAAGGTCATTGCGCTGTGATCATGAAAAGACAGGATGATTACTTACTGGCCTTTGCCAATACCCATGCAGCGATGACCGCTGAAGGAATTTTAAAAGGTCTTTTTGAAATTACGATTATTCCAACGTTAAGGGAGATTTCAGCGGGCTGCGGTATTTCAATAAGTATTAAGGCATCGGATATAGAGGCCGTATTAAAGCAGCTGAAAACAGCGAAATTTAATGAATCGCTGATGGACATCTACGCAGTGTGCTGCAGAGACGGAAAGATCTGTCCCCAGCCTGTGTGTTCAAAATAAAATTAAATGAGGCAGTAAAATGGAAAGTGTAAAAACAACAGAGGCCGTGGGGCTGATATTATGCCACGACATGACACAAATCATAAAAGATGAGTTTAAAGGCCCGAGGTTTCGGAAGGGCCATGTGATTCAGGAAAAAGATATCCCAGTGCTTTTATCCATGGGAAAGGAGCATGTCTATATTTGGAAAAACGATCCAGGCATGGTTCATGAGAATGCCGGGGCCGAGGTTCTGTACCGGTTATGCGCAGGTGAGCATATGTCCCCTTCGGAGGTAAAAGAAGGAAAAATTGAGGTGATCGCAGAGATTGACGGATTGCTGAAGGTGAACAGCGAAAAGCTGAAAGCGCTCAATGCCCTGGGTGAGCTCATGATCGCTACCCGGCATGGGAATTTTCCAGTTAAAAGGGGGGACAAGCTGGCAGGAACCCGGATTATTCCACTGGCTATTGAGAAGGATAAGCTGGACTGCGCTGTAGCCCTGGGGGGCGGAGAGCCCATTCTCGAGCTGCTCCCTTTTAAAAGAAAGAAGGCGGCTGTCATCAATACTGGGAGTGAACTTTACGCGGGGCGGATTGAGGATGCTTTTGGTCCTGTGATCAAAGATAAGCTGGAGGAATGTGGCGTCGAGGTTATGGCACAGGAGATTCTTCCCGATGATGAGGCGTTAGTTTCAGAAAAAATCAGTGAATTCATTGAAAAAGGCGCCGAGATGGTCATCTGTACCGGAGGAATGAGCGTGGATCCGGACGATATTACACCCAACGCCATAAAAAAGACAGGCGCTGAGATTGTCAGCTACGGGGCGCCGGTATTGCCGGGGGCGATGTTCTTACTGGCTTATGAGGGAGAAATACCCATCATGGGGCTGCCGGGATGCGTGATGTACGCCAAAAGAACGGTGTTTGATCTGGTGCTCCCAAGGGTAGTGGCAGGGGAAAAGCTGGTGCAGGAGGATTTATCCTCTCTGGGTGAGGGTGGCCTGTGTCTGAACTGTGAAGTCTGCACCTACCCAAACTGTGGTTTTGGAAAGTAGAGGATGACATGAAAGATTTTTACAGAGCACTTAAGCTATCAAAAAAGACAAATGAACCCCTGGCTGTCGTTACGATTATTCATTTTCATGGTTCTGCGCCCAGAGGGACGGGTGCCTGGATGGCTGTTTATAAGGATGGCACCACCATTGGTACCGTGGGTGGTGGTGCCATGGAATACGATGCTCAGCAGGAAGCAAAGAAACTGTATGAAACCAGGACTTCTTTTATGAAGGAATACATACTGAGGCCAAATGAAGCTGGTGACCTCGGTATGGTATGCGGCGGAAACGCCATGTTGTATTTTCAGTATTTATCTCCGGATAACCCACAGACAGAAAATCTGATAGAAGAGCTTGGCAGAGCATATAAATCCAATGAGGATGCCTGGCTTCTCACCAGTTGGGAAAAGCCTGCGGTGTTTGAGATGGCTGTAGTCAATGAAAGGATAAAAGAAACAATGCCTTATAACCTCGAGTTGTTTCAAAAAGAAAGTCGTTTACTTAAGAAGAATAAAATCTGTTTCTTTTCTCGGCCATTGTTGCTAAACGAACGGGTTTATGTGTTTGGCGGAGGGCATATCGCTAAAGAGCTTGTGCCAGTGCTCAGCCATCTGGATTTTAAATGCGTGGTTATTGATGATCGGGAGGCGTTTGCTAACAAGGAGGCCTTTCCAGACGCGGACGAGGTCTTTGTCAGTGATTTTAAAAATATCAGCACGTTTTTAAAGATTGGCCCTTCAGATTATGTGGTCATAATGACCAGAGGGCATCAGAATGATTATCTGGTCGAGGCGCAGGTCCTTAAAACAAAAGCTCATTATATAGGTGTTATCGGCAGCAGGAAAAAGACAGCGGTTGTTAATGAAAAGCTCATGAGGATTGATGGCTTTACACAGGAAAGACTGAATATGGTTTATACGCCGATCGGAAAGGCAATCAAAGCTAAAACACCGGCAGAAATAGCGATCAGTATCGCCGCGGAGCTGATTGAGGTGAGGGCATCGGACAATGTATAAAAGCTTTTAAATAATGGAGGTGATTGTATGGCAGAGGGTTACTCACCCCTCCTGATTTCATTAAAAACAGCCCTTCTGGCAACAGCTGTCACTGTCGTCCTCGGGATTCAGGCAGCCCGGCTGGTTATCCGTCTTCCAGAAAAGGCCCAGTGGCTGACCGATGGCATCCTGACGCTTCCGCTGGTTTTGCCTCCGACAGTTATTGGTTTTTTCCTGCTGATGATTTTTGGCAAAAATAGCCCTTTGGGGCAGGCACTGCTGCAGTTTGGGATACGCGTTGTTTTTTCGTGGAGCGGAGCGGTTGTCGCCGCCATTGTTGTTTCTTTTCCGCTCATGTACCGCACGACAAAGGCTGCTTTTGAACAGATGGATCAGAACCTCATTGATGCCGGGAGGACGCTGGGGCTTTCGGAGCGCTACATTTTCTGGCAGATCAGAGTTCCGGTTTGCTTTCCGGGGATTGGAGCTGGTATGGTACTGGCCTTTGCCCGGGCTATTGGCGAATTTGGGGCGACACTTATGATTGCAGGGAACATTCCTGGCAAAACACAAACCGTTCCTCTGATCATCTACACGGCAACGGCGGCCGGAGATATGCGTTTAGCCATGCAGTGGGTCGCAGTTATCGTCGCCATCTCGCTGCTTTCCATCGGCGGCATGAATATCTGGCTGGCCCGGCAGGGAAGAAAGACAGGCGGAGCATGAGTATATTGGTAGATATTGAAAAGCGATTTAAAGGGTTTAATCTGAAAGTACAATTTGAAAGCGGTGAGGGGGTGACCGGTCTGCTGGGTGCTTCCGGGTCGGGGAAAAGTATGACCCTGCGATGTATTGCAGGGATTGAAAAGCCGGATAAAGGAAGAATCATAGTCGATGGTATTACCTACTTTGACGCTGAAAAGAAAATCAACCTGTCGCCCCAAAAAAGGAACGCTGGCTATCTTTTTCAAAATTATGCACTATTTCCGAATATGACAGTAAGCCAGAATATTATAGCCGGGATGAAAAAAGGCGCGGACGATACACAGAAAATCCTGGAGCAGATGCTCGAGCGTTTTCAAATTAATAAATTAGAGAACCGTTACCCGGCACAGCTTTCGGGCGGACAGCAGCAGCGAGTGGCGTTGGCAAGAATTTTTGCGCGCAGCCCGAAAGTCCTCATGCTGGATGAACCCTTCTCTGCTTTGGACACCTTTTTAAAGTGGGAGCTGCAGTGTGAGGTTTCAAAAATTTTGAAAGACTATGAAGGGACCACGCTATTTGTCTCACATTCGAGAGATGAAGTCTTTGCCATTTGTGAGCGTGTTGCAGTAATCAATGAAGGAAAAATCGACCAATTTGGTGCGTTACGAAATGTTTTTGCAAACCCGAGCTGTGTATCTGCTACGAAATTAACTGGTTGTAAGAATGTTTCAAGGATAATCCCCTTGCAAGATCATTGCTTTGAGGCGGTGGACTGGGGTTGTGTGTTTTGCTCGGATGTTCTGCTTTCGCAGGATATGACCCATGCGGGCATCCGGGCGCATTTTTTTGAACCGGCAGAACAACCAGGTGAAAATACCATTCAAATAGAGATTATGAATGTTATCGAATCCCAATTTAAGGTGTCTGTTTTATTCAAACCTTATGGAAAGGAGGTGAACCATCCGCTGTGCTGGGATTTTGAACGTGTTCACTTTGGAAAAGAACCTGGGCGTGAATATCCAAAATATTTAAAAATTTCACCCCAAAATATCATATTAATGAAAGGATAAAAAGCATGAAAAATGTAAAAAGATTGATTGTTACTTTTTTGGCAGGAGCCTTAGTTTTTAGCTTTACCGCTTGCAGCACACAAAACAATGCACAAACAGGGGACAGCACAGACAATATCAACCTGACCATTTCGGCAGCTGCCAGTTTAAAAAATGCCATGGAGGAGCTGACACCAATGTACGAGGAGGCCAGCAAAGGGCAGACACTAACTTTTAATTATGGCGGTTCCGGTGATCTTCAGAAACAGATTGAGAATGGTGAGCCGGTGGATGTTTTTATTTCTGCTGCACAAAAGCAGATGGACGCTTTGGAACAGGAGGGGCTTCTGGCAGATGGAACCCGTGAAGATTTGCTGAAAAACAATCTGGTTTTAATTGCGCCAAAGGGCAATGCGGAGATTACGGCCATTGAGGATCTTGGTACAGATAAAGCTGCCCGGGTAGCTTTAGGCGAACCGAGCGTAGTACCCGCCGGCCAATATGCGGAGGAAGCGCTGACCAGCCTTAACCTTTTAGACAACGTTAAGGCAAAAGCGGTTTACGGTAAAGATGTTACACAGGTATTGACCTATGTAGAAAATGGAGAAGTGGATGCAGGGCTGGTCTACGAAACAGACGCAAAATCAGTCCCGGAAAAGGTTACCATTGTCAGCAAAGTTCCAGAAAGCAGTTACAGAACCGTCGTTTATCCAATGGCTGTTCTTAAGGGCAGTACCCAGCAGGATGCAGCTAAAAATTTTGAAAGCTTTTTAAAAAGTGATGAAGCGAAAGCTGTTTTTAAAAAATACGGCTTTGAGTCCTTATAAATTAAAGATGGAATTTTAAAAGTAGATATTAAAAAACGGGGAATGCCGGATGCGTGTAATTTGTGTCTAACGAGGTGCTTGCTGTTAAACAATTAAAATCAGCCTCCCTAATTTACTTTTTAGCGGCTCCCGGCTAAAGCTCCGGGGGCTTTTTGAGGTTAAAGTGATGGATGAAAATTGTGGTTGATTTTAGCGCATTCCATGATTGTACAAAAAGAATAAAAGCCAATTTGTTTTTACGCAGTGTTGCCATCACACTTGCTTATATATATTTAATAGGAAGATAAATTTAAATTATCGTGGATTTTTGGTGTAAAAGGGTATAAAATATCAACGGAGTGAATATAATTTCATTCTGGGAATCCATTATTTATAAAAAGCCACGCTATTATTACTGATTAGTGACTAAAGATACTACAATTATGAGCTTTTGTCTAAAATATGTAATTTAAACCATTTCAAAAATAAAAATAGTGGTTGCTTTGTATACACAAAGTGCTATAATGGGTTCAGACTAGAATTAATTTTTGAAGAAGGAGGTCGTTATTAGGATGATAAATGAAGTGCTTCATCAGATTATCGATCTGGACAACCGGGCCAAAAAAATTAAAGCCAGCGCCACAGCCCGTGCGGAAAAAATCGTATCCGATACCAAAGACGAATTAAAAGAAGAAGAGACGAATGTTATCACCGCTGCAAAAGAAGAAAGTAAAAACAATTATGACGTTGAAATCAGGAAAGCTGAAGAAGAGAAAGATAACGCCATAAAAGAAATGTCTAGCTCGATTAAATCATTGCGAGAGCAGTATGAAAGTGCAAAAAAAGAAAGTGCTAAAAGAGTTTTGGACGAACTGTTTCAGTCGATCTGATTCTTGAAAAATTTAAAGAAAAGTAGTGAAGATTAATGGCGAATAGTAATCATGCGTGTGTGAACACGAAATTATTGGCAATGAAGTCAAAGATGCTTGGAACTCAGGATTACGAGGCGCTGATTAAAGCCCCTTCGCTGGATGACCTTTTTTATTACCTGAAGGACAATACCTATTACGGGCCATTTCTGGAGGAGGTTCACACGGACCATCTTCACCGCCTGGAACTGGAAGTGCCCCTCACCCGGATGAAGATTTATGAAATTGAGAAGCTGATGCATTATCTGCAGGGAGAAGAAAAGACCTTTGTAAAAACTTTGCTGATCCGTTCAGATATTGAAAGCCTTCGTGTTTTGATCCGCGGGATTGCCCGTGGAGATAATCTTGAAGAGCTCGCCGGGTTTCTGGTCTATTCAGAAAAGTACACAAACATACCCTTTGACAAATTGGTAAAAACAAAAGATTGGGACAGCTTTAAAAAAGCCCTGGTCGGCACAGATTATTATCGTCTTCTCGAAATCTACAAGCAGGTAACCGTAGAGGATGACCTCTTTCCCATTGAAAAAGGGCTGGAACGCTATTACTACGATAAGCTGAAGAACAACCTGAACAAGCTGGATCAGAAGAAGAACAAGGACCTTATCAAGACAACGCGTGAGGGCATTGATCTTTTAAACCTGGTTTGGTTTTATCGTGGGAAGAAGTTCTACCACCTTTCCCGTGAGGAGCTGCTGGCCTATGCGCTGCGCGGCGGTCTTAAGATTAAAGAGAAAGATATTCAGCATATGAGTGAGATCAAAAACATGGATGCCCTCCATGAAGTCATGAAATCCTACAGTGAATATGCTTTTCTGTTTAATCATTCGAAAACACTGGACCTGTATATGGAAAGAAGACGTGAGCGATTTATGTACTATGCCTATCTGAAGCTGTTTAACGGAACAGAAGCTGGCCTGGGAAAAGTCGTTGCATTCATACGGCTCATTGAATACGAAATTGAGGATATTACCTCCATTATCGAAAGCAAGCGCTACCGTATGTCTGCATTAGAAACAGAAAAATTTTTAATCAGATCTTTTGAATAAGATGTGAAAGGAAGTATTATATGGCTATAGAAAATGTTATGATGATGAACGTTGTAGGCAAAATAAACTACGTCGACCGTTTCGCTAAAGACATTTTTCTTTTCAATGATATCCAGATTGTTGATGCCATGAACGAAATTGATACCGGGCGTTTTACTTTGCCAGTCTGCGAAGAAAACATCGGTGAGCTGCTGGGATTTGCCCAGCTCGTTCCTGGCGAGAACATGGTGGATGAGAAGATTTTTGTGCAGAAGGTACAAAAATTAAATGAGCTTTACGACAATAAGCTGACCCTGGATACAAAAGCCCTGTCCAAAAAGGAATACGACCTTGGTGAAATTCTTGAAAAAGCCGATCGTTTCCAAAACTATCTGGATACGGAATTTGAAAATCTTGGAAAAGCGCGGGAAGAACTTAAAAAAGTTAACACGAGTATTGAAGCCTACGAATACATCAAAAATATTGATGTAAAGATGGAAGATTTAAACAACATGGAATACTTCACCTATACCATCGGCTCTGTCTCTAAAGACAACGCGGCCAGGTTAAAGAGTATTTACAACACGGTTACTTCCATTGTGTTCCATGTGGGGGACACCAGCCAGAACGAAGAGGTCTTTCTGATTATTTCACCTAAGGATTTTGAGGTGGAGACCAACCGTATTTTAAAGGCGTTGAATTTCAAGCTGGTTGAAGGCTATGACGATGCTTATGTAAAAGTACCGGGAGATATTTTAACAGACCTGGGGCTTGAGAAAGTAAAACTGGAAAAAACAATTTTCGAAAATGAAACGCTGCTTAGAAAACACCGCGATGAAAACAGAGTGGAAGCAGAAGAAGTTTTTAATGTGCTCACACTTTATGCAAACTTGAATATCATTAAAAAGTACATGGCTTTCAGCGATGAAAACTTCTATTTTTCCGGCTGGGTCTCCAAAAAAGACAGAGCGGCCCTGGAAAAGATCGCTGCGCAGTATGACAATATGATTGTCATGTTCACCGATCCCGACGCGGCCAATAAACCGCCGACAAAAATGAAAAACAACTGGGTTTTCAGGCCCTTTGAGACACTGGTAAAAATGTACGGGGTGCCAGCATATAACGAGTTAGATCCCACCCCATTTCTCAGTATCACATATTTATTTTGCTTTGGGTATATGTTTGGGGATGTAGGCCAAGGTCTTGTCCTATTACTGGCCGGCTATATCTTAGGCAAACGGGGAGTAGAATTGGGGCATGTTATTGCACGGATGGCATGCAGTTCCATTATTTTTGGCTTCATATACGGAAGTATATTTGGTAATGAGTCGATTCTGCCGACACTTTGGGTCAGACCTTTTGAAAACATCAATACGGTGCTTTTGACGGCAGTTGTGATCGGTGTGGTTATGCTGTTTATTGCTTATCTGTACAGCATCATCAACAAGCTGCGAGCGGGGGACATTAAAGAAGGACTCTTTGGCAAGAATGGTATTGCCGGCTTTGTCCTTTATATCAGCATCTTGTTGTGCGCGCTCTGCGCTACGGGGATCATCCCGGGCGGCAGTGCCTTTACACCGTTTTTGGCAGTTCTTGCAGTCGCGTTGGTCATCTTGGTGCTGCTGCGTGAGCCTATCGCCAATACCATCAGAAAAAGAAAATTATACGATACATCCGCAGGGGATTATTATGTGGAAAGCGGATTTGAGCTTTTTGAAATGCTGCTGGCCATGCTCAGCAACACCCTGTCGTTTATCAGAGTCGGGGCCTTCGCGCTGACTCACGTTGGACTGTTTATGGCATTTGAAACTCTGGCCACAATGGTGGGCGGCGGTTTCGGCGGTGTGATTGTTCTGATCATTGGTAATGTTTTAATCATCGTGCTGGAAGGTCTGATCGACTTTATCCAGTGCCTGAGATTACAGTTCTATGAACTGTTCAGTAAGTATTATACAGGCGACGGGGAAGAATTCGTCCCTCTGAGCAGTGAAATCAGAAACACACTTTAATCAAAATAACATGATCAATATTTCTATCCCTGATGGGATACACGAAGAAAAAGGAGTTTAAAATGAGTATTTTAACAATTATTACAATTTTAGCTGGTCTTTTAGTTCTGGCAACCATTGCCGGTGGTGTTTATTTTATTTATAAGGACTGCACCTCTGAACAGAGCCGCCTGAAAAAGTTTTTAAGATTTAATTTAGCCGGATTTATCCCGACTATGGCTGCTGCTTTAATTATGTTTGCTCCATCTGCTGTTGCTGCTGCTACCAATCCTGCCGGCATGTCCGACGCTGGTCTGGGTTACATTGGCGCCGCACTGTCTACCGGTTTGGCCTGTGTGGGTGCAGGTTACGCTGTTGGTGTCGTTGGTTCCGCCGCTCTTGGCGCTGTATCCGAAAATGAAAAGATTCTTGGTAAAACTCTGATCTACGTAGGCCTGGCTGAAGGGGTTGCCATTTACGGATTAATTATCTCTATCATGATCATCGGTAGTCTCTAAGCCTTTAAGGATATGACAAAATGAAATCTTTTGTGATCAGCGAAAATCGTGATTCCTATTTAGGCATGAAATTAGCTGGAATCGAAGGCGCCTACGTCAGAGATCAGGAAACCATTGAAAGTACGTTTAAAGAAGCCCTGAAGAACAGGGAAATCGGCATTATTTTTCTGACCGAAAAGGCTTATTTAATGATCGAGGATCTCGTACTGGATACCAAAAAAAAGGTTCTCTTCCCTTTGATCACGGTCATACCGGACCGCTATGGTTATCAGAGAGAGCAGGGAATCATCACCCAATATATTAAAGAATCCGTAGGATTGTAAGGAAGTGAACACATGATATCAGTTGAAGAAAAACTTGGTGTCTTTACACAATATCTCCTAAGGAAACAACGCGAATGGGGCAAGCAGACCATCAATACAGCGAAGGATAAAAAGCTGGAAATGGTGAAGGCTTCTGGTGAAAAAATCAAGGAAGAAAAACGCAGTATCGAAGAACGCGGTTACCACGTTATTTTCCGTGATAAGAACAAAATCATCGCCCAGGGTAAAAACACTGCAAAAACAGAGCTTTTGGAAGAAAAAAGCCGTATTTTGGAGGATTTTAAACAGGCGGTGCTGGATGAAGCCAGAAATTATGTCGGCACAGAAATCTACCGCGGTTACCTTGTAAAATGTCTGGAAAAGGTTCCGAGCATTTTGAGAGACCGCAGGGATATCATTATTTTTGTAAATGACCCGGACAGTGCGTTTGTCAAACAAAACGCCTCAAAGGTTCTGCCCGATTACACCATCACATTTGATGCATTACCTGCAGGCACCATTGGGGGCATTGTAGTCAGAGACACAGACAATCGTATAAATTGTGACTTTACCGTTGAAAATCTTGTTCGTACCAACTACAAGACAATCGGTATGCACTTAAATGAAGTAATGGAAAAGCAGGTGGGTTAATTGAGTAATGAAGTAAAGAATGAAGTAAAAGGCGTTATTTCAGGCATCAACGGACCCGTTGTTACAGGAACCAATATGACCGCCTTCAAAATGCGTGAAATGGTCATGGTTGGCAAGAAAAAGCTGATCGGTGAAGTCATTGTACTGGACGGCGACATCGGAACGATCCAGGTATATGAAGAAACCGAAGGCCTGATGCCCGGCGAGGAAATCCTGTCAACCGGGATGCCTTTAAGCGTAAAGCTTGGACCGGGGATGCTAAAAAATATGTTCGATGGTATCCAGCGTCCGCTGGAAAAAATTCAGGAAATCTCACCGGTTTTTATTCCGGAAGGGATCGGCCTGATGTCCATTGATGAAGAAAAAATGTGGGATTACAAAGCCAGACTGAGTGTTGGCGATACCGTAAAACCCGGACAGATCTTTGGGACTGTACAGGAAACCCTGATGATTGAGCACCGCCTCATGGTGCCGCCGAACGTAAAGGGCACTGTTGTGGAAGCCAGAGAAGACGGCAGTTACAATATCGAAACAGTATTGGTTGTTGTTGAGGATGAAAGAAAGAGACGGCACGAGCTCAAAATGTACCAGGAATGGCCGGTAAGAACACCGCGTCCGACCAGGTTCAGAAGAGAGCCGGAAAAACCACTGGTCACCGGCCAGCGTATCATTGACTTTTTCTTCCCCATTGCCAAGGGCGGTACAGCAGCCATCCCTGGTGGTTTTGGTACAGGTAAGACCACAACCCAGCATCAGCTGGCCAAATGGTCTGATGCGGATATTATTATTTATATCGGCTGCGGCGAACGTGGTAATGAAATGACCGAGGTTATCGAAGATTTCCCAGGCCTCATCGACCCGAAATCCGGCGAATCCATCATGGAACGTACGGTTATGATCGCCAACACCTCAAACATGCCGGTTGCGGCCCGTGAAGCCAGTATTTATACGGGCATTACCATGGCAGAATATTTCAGAGATATGGGCTATGACGTGGCCATGATGGCAGACTCCACCTCCCGTTGGGCAGAAGCCCTGCGTGAAATCTCCGGCCGTCTGGAAGAAATGCCGGCTGAAGAAGGTTATCCGGCCTATCTCTCATCCCGTATCGCAGAGTTTTACGAACGCGCAGGCTCTGTAGACACCTTGTGCGGGGAGGAGGGCTCCATCAGTATTGTCGGCGCCGTATCACCGGCTGGCGGGGACTTCTCAGAACCTGTTACCGAAAATACCAAGCGCTATGTCAACACCTTCCTGGCGCTGGATAAGAACCTGGCTTACGCCCGCCACTATCCTGCCATCAACTGGATGGAAAGCTATTCCGGCTATGTGAAGCTGCTGACGGACTGGTATGAAGATAACGTGGCGGAGGACAGCATCCAGCTTCGGAATAAAATGCTGGATCTTCTGTTTCAGGAAAACAAGCTTCAGGAAATGGTTATGCTCATCGGTGAAGACGCGCTGCCAGATGACCAGCGCTGGGTACTCAGTATCGCCAAGCTCATCCGAGTCGGCTTCCTGCAGCAAAATACCTTTGACGATACCGATACCTATGTACCGCTTGAAAAACAGTACCGCATGTTAAAGATTATGGATTATCTCTATGAAAAAGGGCTGGTTGGCCTGAAGCAGGGGATACCGACATCTGTGCTGTACAATGAAAAAATCTTTGATGATGTCATCAAGATGAAATACAATATTCCGAATGATGATTTTAGTGGTATTGATGTCCTGAGACAGGATATTGATGAATACTACGATGATCTCATGCGCAGATATCAGGATTAAGGAGGCACAGTATGCAGAGAGAATATCTAAAAATAGACAACATTAACGGGCCTCTTATTCTGATCACAGACGTTGAGGATGTTTTTTACGGCGAGGTTGTAAACATTCAGGACCAGGCCACCGGCGAAGTGAAAAAGGGGAAGGTCATCAAAATTGATGGCACGACCATCACCGTCCAGGTGTTCCAGTCCACAGCCGGCCTGGCAGCAGAAAACAGCGTTACCCGCTTTACAGGCGACGCCTTTAAAATCCCGATGTCCATGGACCTCATGGGCCGTGTGTTTAACGGGATTGGAGAGCCCATTGATAACGGTGCGGATATCTTCAGTACCATTGAATCCAATATCAACGGGGCGCCCATCAACCCCATGAGCCGTGAATACCCGCGTAACTTTATTCAGACGGGTATCTCCGCTATCGACGTGCTGATGACCCTTATCCGTGGCCAGAAGCTGCCGATCTTCTCCGGAAACGGCCTGTCACATAACGAGCTGGCCGCACAGATCGTGCGTCAGGCAAAGCTGAGTGACGACGTGGACGAACAGTTCGCCATTGTGTTTGCCGCCATTGGTGTTAAGCACGATGATGAAAAGTTCTTCCGCAAAACCTTCGAGGAAGCCAATGTCATGGACCGGGTTGTCATGTTTGTCAACTATGCCGATGACCCGGTAGCAGAAAGAAACACCGCGCCGCGGTGTGCGCTGACGGTTGCCGAATATCTGGCTTTCCAGAAAGACATGCACATTCTGGTTGTCATGAGCGATATTACCGCTTACTGCGAGGGCTTACGTGAAATTTCCTCCGCCCGTGAAGAAGTACCAAGCCGTAAGGGCTACCCTGGCTACATGTACTCCGACCTGGCGGCACTATACGAACGCGCTGGTATGTTAAAGAGCAGCAAGGGTTCGATCACCTTCTTGCCGATTCTGACCATGCCGAATGATGATATCACCCACCCGATTCCTGACTTAACGGGTTATATTACCGAAGGCCAGATCGTGTTGGGACGTGATTTGTTCCAGCGGAGTATTTATCCGCCGATTGATGTCCTGCCATCCCTCTCCCGTCTTATGAAGGACGGTATCGGGGAGGGGTACACCCGTGAAGACCATCAGGATCTGGCCAACCAGCTGTTTGCCGCTTATTCCAGAGTGCAGGAAGTCCGTGACCTGTCCCAGATTATGGGTGAGGATGACCTTTCCGAAACTGACAAGCTGTATATGGAGTTTGGCCGCGCCTTTGAAGATGAATTCCTGAGCCAGGACTTTGATGAAAACCGGACCATTTATGAAAGTCTGGACCTTGGCTGGAAGCTGTTAACCATTCTGCCAGTCACAGAGCTTGACCGTCTGAGTCCAAAACTGATCGAAAAATATCTGCCAAAGAAGAATGCGTAGGTGATCATTTATGGCCATTAAAATCACGCCGACTAAGGCAAATTTAATCAAGTCGAAGTCAAGCCTGGCCTTTTCAACCAAAGGGTATAACCTGCTCGATAAAAAGCGGACCGTCCTGATTCAGGAAATCATGAAGCTGGTCAAGCAGTCCGAGGAGATCGAACAGCAAATCACCGAAATTTTTAAGGAAGCTTATATTGCATTACAGCAGGTAACCATCAGCATGGGCCTCAACCACGTTGAGGAATATGCCTTATCCATCCCGCAGGAAGAAGACTTTGACGTTCGTACCCGAAGCGTCATGGGCGTCGATATTCCAGAGATCGTGGATAACGTGGACAAGAATAAAAATTTCAGCCTGCCCTATGGCTTCCATGAAAATAATCCGGCCCTGGATGTGGCCATCGAGAAATTTAACGAGGTTAAGCATCTATCCTATAAATTGGCAGAAATCGAGAGTACAGCCTTCAAGCTGTCCATTGAGATCAAAAAAACACAGAAAAGTGCCAATGCTCTGGATAAAATTCAGATTCCAAAGCTTAAGGATCAAATTAAATACATCGAAGAAAGCATCGAAGAAAAAGACAGGGAAGAGAACTTCCGCATTAAAAAGGTCAAAAAACATAATCAATCATAACGTAACGTTACAAAAACCACCGTTTTCGGTGGTTTTTCTTATTTTGCCTGTTTTTCAGGTCATCTTTACAAAGTCGACCAAATTTTTTGAAATTGTTACAATATTAAGATTTATTGACACTTTAGTTGAATTTTGATAAAATTTATAGTGAAATTATTATTTTTTCTATTATACTTTCAACCGTTTTTCCAAAAGAAGAACACAAGAAAATGAAAGGAAGCAATTATTTATGAGTGAATTCATGAGCAGTCATTGGAAAAAGATCGTTGGTATGATTTTCTTAATCGTATTGACCGTTGCCATGGGCATTGCCTGTGCCTTTACAATGACCAAGAACATTGAAGTATCACTGGACGAAAACACCGGAAACGGCAGCGTCCAGACCCAGACACTGGCCAGCCAGCGTCAGTCCCAGATCGGCGAAGTGCTCAAGCAAAAGGGCTATCCTGTCGATACCAGTGAGTACACTGTCAGCGTCCCCCTTGATACCAAGGTGAAAGATGTCGACAATGTTACCATTAAAAAGAACGCCAAGGGAACCTTAAACGTGGACGGAAACGGCCATACCTATGATTCCACAGCCGACACGGTCGGAGACCTGTTAAAGGATCAGAACATTACCTTGGGTGCGAGCGATGTAGTGGTGCCATCAGCAGATACCCCCTTGACCACAGAGGTTAAAGAGGTCAAAATCGTCCGCCGTGAGGAAAAGGAAGAAAGCCGTATGGAGGCCATTCCCTTTGAGGTTAAACAGACTGTTAATCCTGAGCTTGAAGATGGAAAACAGAATATCATAACCGCAGGCGTAAACGGCAGCAAGAAAATTACCGATAAGCTGATCTACGAGGATGGCATTCTGGTCAGCCGTGAAACCGTATCGGCTCAGACCGTGCTGGAGCCAGTGACCGAAGTCATTGAAGTCGGCAGCAAGGTAACCACCGAAGTAAAACAGGAAACCCGTGAAGAATCCATTGCCTTTTCCAGCCAGAAGGTCGAAAACCCAGAGCTGGAACAGGGAAAAACCAATGTAAAAACCGCTGGTGTCAACGGCACAGCCAAGATCACCGAAAATGTAACCTACGAAAATGGCAAGGAAACTGCCCGTTCAGTTGTTTCTAAGGAAACCATTAAAGAGCCGGTGACCGAAGTCGTAGAGGTTGGAACAAAAGCCGCAGAACCGGCGCCAACTCCGACACCTGAACCCACACCCGAGGCCACACAGCCAGAAGCTCCCGCAGAACAGCCTGCTCCTGCACCGGAACCTGCTCCAGCCCCAACGCCAGAGCCCGCCCCGGCACCTGAGCCAGAACCTGAACAGCCTGCAGAAGAAAGCAATGGGATTGATCTGAGTAATGCGACCCATTTTACCGCAAACTGTACCGCTTATGTGGCAACCGGTAACGCGACAGCTTCCGGCGCATGGCCCACATCCGGCCATACCATCGCAGCCGATCTGTCCAATTATCCCATTGGCACCAGAATCTATATTCCATATTTTGACACTGTATTTACCGTAGAAGACAGTGGCGGTGCTGTAAAAGGCAATGTCATTGACATCTTCTTTGACAGCTACGCCGAAGCCATCAGCTTTGGACGCCGTAATCTGGATGCTTATGTGTTAAATTAAATCGAAATCGTAAACCTCTCTGCGCACCGGGTAATCCCGGTTTTGCAGAGAGGTTTTTTTGTTGAAGAATATTGATGAAAGCTTTAAAGTGTACGCGGTCCTGAATTCTTGGGACGGTTGAGATATACTCATTATAAAAAGAAAAAGACTCGTAGACTATTCAAAGTCTGCGAACAAAACGCTGTGTCAAAGTCCTAGCAACCACCTTGGAAAAATTTGACCATATCCTTGACCAGAGAAGGATTTGAAATTAAAAATGAAAATATAAAGAAAATGGCTCAAAATCAAGATATTCAAGCTTTATTCTAACCATGTTTTGACCACATCAGTCTTTTATAAATAAGAAACGAAAATTTGACGAAAAACACTTTTATTGTTAAAATATAGACATAAATTGACTTTGAAGAAAAATATTTAATTTTTTTAAAAAAGTTGATGCTTTTTTCATTACCTAATGTTATAATAGGTATCGCAGTTAAATTATAAAAAAGTGAAATAAAAAAAAGACTCGCAGACTTTGAATAGTCTGCGAACAAATGGAGGCCCTAAAATGAGTGCGGGATACGCCATCACGACGTACAAAATACAGCTGAATTACAAGCATTTAGACTGGTTTAAACAAACCCAGTCTCTCTTTGACGCTGTCCTGGCATTCTACTATGAGCTGCTCGAGAAGCAGCCCGAAGCACTCAGTCTCTCCAATCAAAATTTACTGCGCCATTTAGAGCTGCAGACCATAAAACAGCGAGACGGCACCCCGCCCGAAACGCCCCTGCCCTTTGAGAAAATCCCCCTGTACTTTAGACGCGCCGCCATCAACGCGGCCATCAGCATGTATAGGAGTTATATGGGAAAGCTCAAGGCGTGGCAGGAAGGCCCGATAAAAAGCGGAAAGCCCAGCCCGCCAAAGTGTCTGCATATGTCCGTGCTCTACTACAAAGGCATGTACAAAGACTTTGACGAAAAAAGCATACTGCTCAAGCTCTACACCGGCAAAACCTGGGCCTGGGTCAAGCACCGTTATACGGGTAGACCCTTTCCAGAAAACGCCGAGCTTATGAGCCCGACCATTGTCATCAAAAAGAAAAAAGTCATGCTCCACATCCCCGTCAAGGAGATCGTGGAAGACAGCCGGACCGCCAAAGAGCGCGTAAAACAAAACGAAAAGTTTGTCGCCGTGGCCTTAACCGGTTCCGACAGCCTCGCAGTTTGTACCACCATCGAAGCAGACGGTCGTGCCACCACCCCATATTTCATTAAAGGCGGAAAAGAACTGGCCCACCGTAGGAAGCTGCTTCTAGGGTATACCAAACGCGGCATTGCTGGGAACGATATGACGCACACTGTAGGGAACGCTGCCCTCAGCGTTCCGCAAGAGCATCGTCCAAATGCGAAATATTATGAAAAAATCACCCGCATCACCGACCACTACGCCCATGAGGTAAGCCGAAAGATCGTCGATTACGCCATTAAACAGGGCGCCAAACTCATCGTCCTGCCCGAGCTCAAAGAAAGCTTCAATCAGGCGAAAAAGCCCTACCTGGGCAAAACACCCTACGACTTTATCGGAAGGCGCATCGCGCGATACGTCCAGTACAAAGCCTGGCGAAAAGGCCTGGTCGCCATGACCAGCAAGCCCTACTACGCCAGCACACGATGCTACCACTGCGATGCCCCCATCGCCAGGCACAACACCGAGTACCAGAACCCCAGCGCCAACTTCTACGGCGGAAAAAACTTCGTCTGTAAAGAAGGCCACCGGGGGAGTACAGCGCTGAACAGCGCGAGGAATCTGGGAAAAGGGTTTTATTACAAATTTTATCAGGGTGTTGCCTGATAAACATAGTGGTTGAGCTAATTATAATTAAATCCTGTGAAGAAATTTATAGGTGTGCTTTTCGTCTATAAGGCCAGAAGTACAGGTTTAGCACCACCTGTTTTTATTTCGCGTCGCATTGTGTTTGGTTTTTTCTATGTATTATAGAAAAGATAAACACAATGCGACGAAAGTAAAGATTAAAGGATCATTTTTGATCATGAGTGCTACGAGTTTTAAATTTAAGCATAAGGAAATCTTGAAATGAACATACCATTTTCACCGCCTGATATCCGACAGGAAGATATTGATGAAGTCATCGCAGCCCTTAAATCCGGCTGGATCACTACCGGCCCCCGAACAAAGGCCTTTGAAAAAAAGCTTTCAGAATACTGCCATACCCAAAAGACCGCCTGCCTCAGCGCAGCCACCACCGCCCTGGAGCTGACCCTGAGAATCCTCGGCGTTGGGCCAGGCGATGAGGTCATTGTGCCTGCCTATACCTATACCGCCTCCGCCAGCGTGGTGGCGCATGTGGGGGCAAAGCTCGTGCTGGTAGACAGTACTCCGAACGCTTTTCACGTCAATCCCAAAGCCATCGAAAAAGCCATTACCAGGCGAACCAAAGCCGTGATCCCCGTGGACATCGGCGGCGTCATGTGCGATTACGACGAAATCTTTGAAGCCGTTGAGGCCAAAAGAAGCCTGTTTAAGCCCGGAAAAAACGACCTTCAGAAAGCCATCGGCCGGGTAGCCGTCATCGCCGACGGCGCCCACTCCTTAGGAGCACAGTACAGAGGCAGAATGAGCGGGGAAGTCGCCGACTTCACCACCTTCTCCTTCCATGCCGTCAAGAACCTGACCACCGCCGAAGGCGGAGCCGTGACCTGGAAACCCACCAAAGGCATTGACGATGAAACCATCTATCACCAGTTCATGCTCTGGTCCCTCCACGGGCAGTCCAAAGACGCCCTGGCAAAAACACAAAAAGGCGCCTGGGAATACGACATCATCTATCCCGGTTATAAATGCAATATGACCGATCTGCAGGCCGCCTTGGGCCTGAAACAGCTCGAACGGTACGACGCGATTATCAAACGCAGAAAAGAAATCATTCAAAGATATAACGATGCATTTGCAGACCTGCCCGTCGAAGTGATGCCCCACGACACCAAAGACAAGCACTCCAGCGCCCATCTCTATCTTATGCGGCTAAAGGATAAAAATAGCGATTACCGCAACGCCCTGATCACCGAGCTGGCAGAGCGTGGCATTGCCACAAACGTCCACTATAAGCCACTGCCCATGCACACCGCCTATAAAAACCTGGGGTTTGATATGAAGCAGTACCCCTGGGCCTATACGATGTATAAGAATGAGATCACCCTGCCGCTGCATACCTGTCTGAGTGATGAGGAAGTGGACTATATCATAAAAAATATACAAGAGATCATTCAAAGAGAAATGCAAAGCGAGGCCATAGCGTCATGATTTATAAAAAGTATGGAAAAAGATGCTGTGACATAATCCTGTCCATTGTAGGTCTTCCCTTCTTTGCCATCGTTTTTATCCCAACAGCCATCGCCATTAAGGCAGAAGACCGCGGACCGGTTTTTTACAATGCCCCGAGGTTAGGAAAAGACGGCAAAACCTTTAAAATGTATAAATTCAGGTCGATGAAAGTCAACGCACCAGATATCCGTTTAGAAGACGGCTCGACATACAATGGTGAAGATGACCCAAGAGTGACGAAGATTGGCAAGTTTATCCGCAAAACGAGTATTGATGAGACACCACAGCTGCTGAACGTGCTTAAAGGCGATATGAGCTTTATTGGGCCGAGACCAGATTTACCAGAACACCAAAAAGAATACATTGGTGATGAAAAAAGAAAATTAGAAGTAAGACCCGGTATTTCAGGGTATTCACAAGCTTATTACCGCAACTCCATTGAATGGAAAGAGCGTATTAAAAACGATATTTACTATATTGACCACTTGACACTCAGATTAGATATCAAAGTTTTTTTAAAAACAATCACAACCATTCTTAAAAAAGATAGTGTGTTTGTAATAGATAAACCGATGGAGAAACAAAAATGCTGAACACACAAAATCCTTTTACAGTAAAAAAGCTGGAATGGGACAGCGAGTATTTTGGCGTTTCATCTTGCCGGGTTGATTTGAACAGAGAAATCAATCAAAAAGATTTCATGACAATGATGCAGGAAGTCAGAGATTATCACTTCGTATCCCTGAACAATCATGGAAATCAAGCCTATAACAACTATTTAATAGGCAAGAACACAAATGCCTTTTTAGTAGATACAAATATTCAATTCATAAAAAGAATAAAAACTAAACAGGAAACAATCGATTCGTTAAAGTTAAATTTTTTTGTAAATAATAGGCAGCAAAGAAATGAAGACATACTGACAATTTCAAAAGAAGCATTCACTATTTCAAAATTTACAAACGACCCTTTTTTAAAAGAAAGAAAAGGAGAGCTCGTCTATTACCATTGGGCTAAGAATGCTTTTAAACAAGAAGATAAATATTTTTTAAAAGCTCAATTCAATGAAAAAATTTATGGTTTCATTCTGTTTAGAATGGAAGAAGAAAGCGCAGTGATTGAACTGATCGCAGTGGATAAACAACAGAAAGGAAAGCATGTTGGAAGAAATATGCTTAAATATCTGGAAAGTTACTTGAGTCAACTAAGCACAAAAACCTTAAAAGTAGGAACACAGTTGGATAATGTAGATGCTATTAATTTTTACCATAGCTGTAATTTTAAAGAAAAAGAAAAAATGACTGTTTACCATTGGTGGGAATAAAATATGAGGATTTTATATATATCAACAATTTTCCCAAAAGAAAATGAGGGATCAACAATATATACGGATCTAGCTGAGGAGTTAACATTAAAAGGTCATCAAGTGGTGGTAGCGGTAGCTGATTCGCAAGTAAAAGAGAATAGCTTGAAGAAAGAAAGAGGCATACCTGTTTTAAGAATAAAAGTAAAGCCTTACTACAATGTCAGTTATTTTAAAAAAGGGATAGCTGCTTTAACGATGAACAAAAAATTGACTAGAGGAATTCAAAAAATTATTACTAATGACGTTTTTGATTTTATTCTATTTGAATCACCTCCGGTAACATTATATCAGACCGTTCGGTCGTGTATGTATTACTATGATTGTCCATCGTATTTAATGTTAAAAGATATTTTTCCTCAAAATGGTGTTGATCTAGGATTATATAAAAAGAATGGTTTAATTCATGCTTTTTTTCAAAGAAAAGAAAGATCACTTTATCAAACAGCCACTTATATTGGTTGTATGTCTGAAGCGAATCGAGAATACCTTATCAAACATAATCCGTATATAGATAGTTCTAAAGTGAAAATTTTTCCTAATACCAAGAAGATTAAAGAACGAGTATTTGTTAAAAATAAAAATTTAAGTTATAGAAAAAAATATCAAATTCCGCAAGAGGCAGTTGTTTTTGTCTTCGGTGGAAATATGGGAAAACCTCAGGCCATTGATTTTTTGGTGCAAGCGGTTATTCGACTTAAAGATGAAAAAAATATTTTCTTTTTATTAGTTGGCCGAGGATCTGAAAAAGAAAAAGCAAAAAAAGAATTAAATTTAGCAAAAGCGAAAAACTTTCGGCTGATCGATAACTTACCTCGAAAGGATTATGAAGCTCTTATTCAAGAATGCGATGTTGGACTAATTCTATTAGACCATCGATTTACTATTCCGAACTATCCATCAAGGGTTTTATCTTACATGGAACAAGGAATGCCAGTTATAGCGGCAACAGACAGAGTAACAGACATTTTAAAAATGATTAAAGAAAGTCGATGTGGTCTTACTGGTTATTCTGATGAAATGGATGTATTTATTAATAATATCCATCAGTTAGCCCAAAACAAAGAAAAGAGGGTAGTGATGGGAAATAACGGCAGAAAATATTTAGAGAAAAATTTTGACATATGTTATTCAATACAACAACTAGAACAACTAGAACAACAATTTAGTTTAGGAGTAAGCCATGTTTGAAGGAGAAACCCTACTCATCACGGGCGGTACCGGCAGCTTCGGCCACGCCGTGCTCAACCGCTTTTTAAAAACCGAAATCAAGGAAATCCGCATTTTCTCAAGAGACGAAAAGAAACAGGACGACATGCGCCATGAATATCAAGCCAAATGCCCAGAGATCAGTGAAAAAATAAAATTCTATATCGGCGATGTGAGGAACCTGCGGAGTGTGAAGGACGCCATGCACGGCGTGGACTATGTCTTCCACGCCGCTGCCTTAAAACAGGTGCCCTCCTGCGAGTTTTTTCCTATTGAGGCCGTCAAGACCAACGTTATCGGCACTGACAACGTGCTGACCGCTGCCATCGAAGAAGGCGTCAAAAAAGTCATCTGTCTGTCCA
>NZ_VUMP01000013.1:0-45791 GCF_009696115.1 Eubacterium sp. BL-380-WT-2B | reverse complement strand
CCTTGACTACTACAATAACCGTCGTATCAAAGCCAAGCTAAAGGGCTTACCTCCTGCTGTTCACAGGAAGCAAGCCCTCGAAGCTGCTTGATTTAATTCTTTTGTCTAACTTTTGGGGTTCAGATCAAAAAGCCGGCTTTTTAAATACGAAAATAATAGTATAAATAAATATTTAAGAGCTTAAAGAAAGGGATTCCGGATCCAGAAGCGTAATTTCTCCTCGGGAGAGGAGAACGAGCCCTTCGGATTGAAACTGGTTGAGCAGACGAGTTACAACCTCACGGGCCGTCCCTAAATCCCGCGCCAAGGCATCATGCGTTAAATGGAGCGTCCTGCTTTTTTCCAGACGGTAGTGCTCTAAAAGAGCGTTGGATAAGCGGTTTCGCATGCTGGAGAAGGCAAACTGATTAAAGCGATCCATAATGATGGAAAAGTTGTTGGCGACCATACCGAGGGTAAAATCCTTCACACTCGGGTTTGTATCGCTGACGGCTTTAAAGACATCCTTTGGGATGATACAGCTTTCAGTGTCTTCCTCATAGGCGATATCAATATCAAAATTTAGATTATGGATCATGCAGGCAGCGCTGAGGATGCAGACCTCGCCTTCGAGCAGGCGGCATAAAGTAATTTCATCCCCTTCGGGCGAGGTAATGAAAATGCGCGCGCGTCCCTTTTGAAGAATATTGAGACCGATACAATTGCCGCTGTATTGATGGATTACAGTTCCTTTTTCATATTTCTGGATAAAAACGCTATGATTGATGGCGGCCTTTTCTGAATCGGTCAGGGCATCCCAAAATGGGAGAAAGGAAATAGATTCAGACATGATGAACCTCCGATTGTTAATTTTATTAAATTCATTATAACAGTTTATTCTAAATTTAGCCATAAAGCGCTTCAGTGACTTTGTCACCGACACGCAGCCTTTAGTAGGATATAATAGAAAAAAATGAGGAGGTTTGCAATGAATACAATATTTAAGGCAACAGCAAAAAAGTTACCAGAAGGTTTGCAGGTTGAGACAACCGCACGGAATTTCAAAATTTTATTGGACGAACCAGAAGATCTGGGTGGGACCAACAAAGGATTAAATCCTGTGGAAGCAGTATTGAGCGCTCTGGGAGCCTGCCAGACCATCTGCGCATATGCTTTTGCGGGAGCCATGCACATTGATTTAAAGGACTTTTACGTCGAGCTGGAGGGTGACCTCGATCCAGATGGTTTTATGGGGCTGAACAAAGAGGTGCGAAATGGGTTTTCTGAAGTTCGTTTTACCATGCATATGACAACCGACGCATCACAGAAAAAAGCGGAAAAACTGGCGGATTTCATTGAATCGCGCTGCCCGGTAGGCGATTGTCTGGAAAATCCGGTAAAATTAATAAGGACTGGTGTGGTAATACATCAGGAATAATGGAAGGCCAGTGAAAGCTGGCTTTTTTATTTTGGTAAAAAAACGTTTGATTTGGTAAAAAGATCGATAATGACAATGGTTTGTTTTATAATAAGAATTGCGTGTTTTCTATTTGCCAAGAGTTTTTTTGAAAAATGTATTTGCATTTTAATTTCTTTATAGTATAATAGACCAGTAGCAAATGCGCCCGTAGCTCAGGTGGATAGAGCAATGGTCTCCGAAGCCATGTGCCGTTGGTTCGAATCCAATCGGGCGCACCATATAATATGTGTTTTTCAAAGTCTGGTCTCTCACAAAAAGAAACCAGGCTTTTTTTATTATACTATGAATTTTATTAATAGCTTAACTTTATTTTAAGCTGGCTAATTTGTCTGTTATGGTATATAATCATTATAATATACTTAAATGAAAAGGGGGAAGAGTATGAAAAAGAAAATTGGCATTTTATCATTTGCCGTTCTGCTTGTTTTATCGGTTACATTGACGGGGTGCAGTTCCTCGCCGGCGACTAAGGTTAAGCTGAGTCCTGATGATCCGGTATCGCTAGAAGTATGGCATTATTACAACGGTCCACAGAAAGAGTCCTTTGACGAAATGGTAGCAGAGTTTAATGATACCGTCGGTATGGAAAAGGGTATTACCGTCGAAGCTTTTAATAAAGGAAACGTTAACGAGCTGACCGACGCGGTGCTGGCTTCAGCCAACAAAAAGGTTGGTGCGGATGAGGTGCCGGATATTTTTGCCGGTTATGCCGATACGGCCTATCAGGTTGACAAGCTTGGAATGGTTGCTTCTCTGGACAACTATCTGACTAAAAAGGAAATTGAGGAGTACATTCCGAGCTATATCGAAGAGGGCCGTTTTGACAGTGAAGAAAATTTAAAAATTTTCCCATTTGCCAAGTCAATGGAAGTCATGATGATCAACAAGACTGACTGGGATAAATTTGCTTCTGCCACTGGAGCATCACTGGACAGCTTAAATACCATTGAGGGATTGACAGAAACAGCCAAAAAGTATTATGACTGGTCTGGTGGTAAAGCCTTCTTTAACCGTGACGCCATGGCAAATTATATGATCATCGGTTCTAAGCAGCTGGGTGTTGAAATTTTTGAGGTTAAAAACGGAGAGGTAACCTTTAACCTGGATAAGAATGTTATGCGTAAGCTTTGGGACAACTATTATGTACCTTTTATTAACGGGTATTTTGCCTCTTACGGACGTTTTGCTTCTGATGATGCCAAGACCGGCGATATTGTTGCGCTGGTTGGCTCATCCTCAGGCGCAACCTATTATCCTTCCAAGGTAACAGTCAGCGATACGGATAGCTACCCGATCGAAACAGTAGTAATGCAGGCGCCGGAATTTAAAGACGGCGAAAAGGTAGCGGTACAGCAAGGAGCCGGTATGGTCGTCGTTAAATCGGATGAACGCAAAGAATATGCATCGACTGTTTTCCTGAAATGGCTGACCGAGGCGAAAAGAAACATTGACTTTTCAATTACTTCTGGCTATCTGCCTGTAAAGAAAGAGGCGAATACCCGTGAAATGCTGGAGACCGCAATGAAAGAAGCGGGCGGCAATGCCATTTCTGATAATCTTGCTAAAACCCTTCCGGTGGCTGTGGACATCACTAACAATAATGAGCTTTACACCAATAAGGCCTTTGAAGGCGGCACGAATGCCCGTAATATTCTCGAGGCTTCAATGAAAAAGAAAGCCATAGCTGATGCAGAAGCTGTAAAAGCCGCCGTTGCTTCCGGCACTGCTAAGGAAGCCGCTGTTGCAGCCTATAATACCGATGAAAACTTCAATCAATGGTATGAAAAACTGAAAAAAGAACTGGAAGAAACTCAAAAATAATGCTCAACGAGGTGTTCAATGGCAAAGCATAAATTTTTGGATTGGGGTAACCGGTCCATTATCCGAAAAATTTTCACTCCAATGATTATTGTCATGGTGATACAGGCAATCCTGTTTTCCTTTGTCATCCTGTGGGGTGGAACAATTGAACAATTAAATAACAACGCTTTGGACATCCTCAACGAAAGAGTCATTAACCGGAAAAATTACCTTGAGAACGAAATGATTCAACGCTGGTCCAATGTGGATGAGTCGGTTAAGAGCATCAACAGCACTGTCGAAAGTGTGCTGAAGGAAAAAAATGCTTCGGTGCAGGATATCGCTACAAACCCGGCACTGCCCGAAGCCATCATTTCTTCAAATACCCGAAATCTGATTTATCTGCTCCGAAAAAATTTTGTGACAGGTGCTTTTATTGTTTTGACAGGCAATGACACAAATTATGAGCTAGAGCCGGGGCAGTCTGTACAGAAGACCTCCCTGTACATCCGGGATTCAGACCCGGGGAATGACGTTGTGGACAATTCAGACCTTTCACTGGAGCGGGCACCAGTCGATGTCACAAAGGCCACGAATGTGACCATGGCAACTGGCTGGGCGCCGCTGCTGAACTTCTCGGGAGATGACCCTGACGCGTCGGCTTTTTATTACAAGCCGCTTAAGGCCGCTGCGGAGAACCCTGATCTCGCCTATTCGGACCTTGCCTACTGGAGCCGTCCTTTTAAACTGAATTCAGACGAAAGCGATGTGATTACCTATTCGGTGCCGCTGAGAACAGATAACGGGACGATCTACGGTGTGCTGGGTGTTGAAGTCTCAACAGACTATCTCCAGAAGATCCTCCCAAACACCGAGCTGGATTCCAATAAGAACGCCTCCTACCTGCTGGCGGTGGATGCTAATCAGGATGGAAGCTTCCAAAATGTGGTAACTACGGGGACAGCCTATAAACGCCTTGCCGGAAATGCCGACCACACAACCTTTGAAGATGATCCCTATTATAAAAATATCTATGGGATAAAAAAGAATGAGCGAATCACAGAGGACGCGCTCGGCGCGGTTCAATACCTGAACCT
Source organism: Eubacterium sp. BL-380-WT-2B (assembly GCF_009696115.1). Taxonomy (NCBI): domain Bacteria; kingdom Bacillati; phylum Bacillota; class Clostridia; order Eubacteriales; family Eubacteriaceae; genus Eubacterium; species Eubacterium sp. BL-380-WT-2B. The sequence continues at coordinate 41,435 of NZ_VUMP01000013.1, read as the reverse complement.
GTACAACAGCAATACGCCTTTTTCGGGAGATAAGTGGGCCCTTGTCGGTGTGACCACCAATAAAAACCTGTTTGCCTTTTCGGATATGGTTATGCGGATGGTTATGATCGCATTGGTTATTTCACTTGCCATTGGGCTGATTGGCATTCTGCTCGCTGGTATCCATTTTACCAAGCCCATTACAACTTTGGTGCAGCAGGTTAAAAAGAGTAATCCCAGAATGCCGGTAAACCTCGATAAAACAAATATTACAGAGATTGATGAGCTGGCCGGCGCCATTGAGACCCTGAGTCAGGATGTGGCCAGCTCCGCCTCCAAGCTCTCGCGCATCATCGCCATTGCAGGCATACCGATCGCCGCTTTTGAAATTAATAAGGTGACAGATGAGGTCTACTGCACGGACAGCTTCTTTAAGATGCTGAATTTAAGCCATGTGAAAGAAGTGGCTGACGGTTTGAATAAAGAAAATTTTGAAACCATCATGCTTAGCCTTAAGATACTGAGCCAGGATTTTGATTCTCAGACAAATGTGACGGTTATTGAAATTATGGATCAGAACAAGCAGAGCAAATGGATTGAAATTAAGCTGGTAGAGGACGATATGAACATTCTCGGCGTTATCCGGGATGTGACCATTGAGACCCTGGAACGGCTGAAAATAGAGCATGAACGCGACTATGACATTCTGACCAACCTGCTGAACCGGAGAGCTTTCTACGCCGCGCTGAACGAGCGTTTTGGGGCGCCTGAGACGCTTAAAACGGCAGCGGTTCTCATGCTTGACCTGGATAACCTGAAGTACATTAATGATACCTATGGTCATGATTTTGGGGATGAGTATATACGCAGCACAGCGAATATACTTAAGCAGTTTGCTTCTCCCAACGCGATTTTTGCAAGAATATCCGGCGATGAGTTTTATGCTCTGATTTATGGCTATGACAGCAAGGATCAGATACGTCCCATTATATCGGAGATACGGCAGAGGCTTTTGAACACGGCCTTCCCGCTGTTAAATGACCCTGAGCTTAAAATACGGGCCTCCGGTGGTGTGGCCTGGTATCCGGATGATTCATGCTCTTATGAGGCGCTTTTAAAATACGCTGATTTTGCCATGTATCAGATTAAGAATTCTGTGAAGGGTGAGTTCTGCGAGTTTGATTCCAAGAGCTACAGCGAAAACGCCTATCTTCTCGAAAACAAAGAGGAACTGAATAAATTTATTGACGGAAATCTGGTCGATTACCACTTCCAGCCCATTGTTGATATACGTGATGGGCAGATCATCGGCTATGAGGCGCTTATGCGCTCCAGGCTTTCGACGCTGAAGACCCCGATGGAAATTCTGGCGCTTGCCAAGTCACAGTCTAAGCTTCATCAGATTGAGTGGCTGACCTGGTTTAACAGCCTCAAGGCACTCAAAGAAAATCAGGAAGCCTTTGGCGGTGCTCGGATGTTCATCAACTCCATTTCAAATCAGCTGCTCTCCAGCGATGAGATGGAAGAGCTGGAACAGCTTTACCAGCCCATTCTGGGGCAGGTTGTTGTCGAGCTGACAGAGGAGGAGCGGACAAACGAAAGCTTTACACGTAAAAAACAGCGTTACATCCGGAACTGGGGAGCGGGCTTAGCCCTGGATGACTTTGGAACAGGCTACAACAGTGACGCAAACCTGCTTTTTATGACGCCGGATTATGTAAAAATTGATATGTCGATTGTTCAGAATATTGATGAGGATGTTAACCGGCAAAAGCTGCTGCAAAATCTGGTGACCTATTTCAAGGAAAGAAAAATCAAGATTATTGCCGAAGGGGTGGAAACCATCAGTGAGCTGAGCGCGCTGATCCGCTTTGGCGTGGACTATGTCCAGGGCTTCTATCTGGGCAGGCCAAATCTGCATCCACAGAAGCTGACAGATGAACAGGTTGCAGAAATCTTACAGTTAAATGAAGAAGCCAGAAACGAAGTATAAAAAGAAAACCCGGAATGGATATCCGGGTTTTCTTAATGGTTGCAGTAGTTATAGACCGAACCGACGCTCAGACCAAAATTTTCCGCAATTTCTGCGTAGGTACAGCCCTTTGCGCGGTAGTTCTTAATCAATTCAATATCCTTGCTGTTCAGCTTGCGCTTTCTTCCGGCGCCGCGGCTGTTCTGCGCCTCAAGCTGAGCCTCGAGTTTGGAGATATAATCTTTTTTTGTCTGGAGCTGATCCTCCAGTAGCCGAATCTGTTCATATGGGTCCATGAGAATGACTCCTTTCAAAAATTAATTTATGAACATATTATAACGGATATTTCTTAAAAATTCAATAATTAATTTTTGAAAAACACAGATATTTGTGAAAAGCGTTTCTTTTCGCTTTAAAAAATGTCTGGAATAGTATAGAATAGAGGAAATAAAAAATGAAAGAGAGAAAATGTTGTGAAAAAAATTCTGAGCGGCAGCATCGAAGAATTATTCAGCAGACTTGAGGAAAACCGCATACTGACCGCTGTACGTGACGGAATGATCCTGGCAATACCGTGGATTATGGCCGGGTCCTTTGCGCTGCTGCTTAAAAGCCTGCCGATACCGGCTTACAAGGCTTTTTTAGAAACCTTTTTGAATGGCTTTTTCTTAAATATGCTGCTGCTGATTAACGACGCGACCCTTGGTATTATCTCACTGATTCTGCTGCTGACGATCAGCCTCAGTTTTGAAAAGCAGACAAGTACCGAAAATTTAGGGCTTCTTCCCCTCATCAGCCTCTGCGCTTATATCGCCTTTGCCTATAATATTGAGAGTGGATTTACCTTTGAGATCTTTCAGAGCACCTGGCTTTTTAACGCGGTGGTGGTCTCGATTGTGACCTGTCTGCTCTACGATAAATTATCCATGCTTTTTTTAAACACCTTTAAATCTTATTCTGAGGGGGCGGACAATCATTTTAACCAGGCTCTGGCAGCGCTGGTGCCGGGTGGGATGATTATTTTCCTGTTTGCCCTTTTAAATAATCTGATGGTGATGGTTTTTGGCATCCCCAATTTCCAGATGCTGGTATCCAATTATCTTTTTGGGCTTTTTCAGCATTTGGGGAGGGGGCTGGGCAGCGCGCTTTTCTTTGTGTTTATTATGCACTTTTTGTGGTTCTTTGGCGTGCACGGGGCCAATATGCTGGATGACGTCGCCAAAACCTTTTTCAGCCAAGGCCCGTGGATTGCGACCAAGACCTTTTTTGACACGTTTATCTTTTTTGGCGGCTGCGGGGCGTTGCTGTGCCTAGTGGTTGCCATCTTTATCGGAGAACGGCGTAAAAGCGTGCGTGAGCTCTCGGCCATAGCGACCTTTCCGGTTCTGTTTAATATGAATGAGCTGATCCTTTTTGGCATCCCTGTGGTCTTTAATCCTGTTTATTTTATTCCCTTTATCATTACGCCGCTGGTACTGACGCTTATCAGCTATGGTGCTTTTTATTTTGATCTGGTACCGATGATCACAAGCACAGTAGAGTGGACAAGCCCGATTTTTCTGAGCGGCTACGCGGCCACTGGCTCCATTGCCGGGAGTCTGCTCCAGCTTTTGAACCTGACGGTGGGCACTTTGATATACCTGCCTTTTGTGTACCTGTCCCAGAAGCAGCAGCTCAAAACCCTGACCCGACAGATTGAGGAGCTCAGCGATGTGGTCAGAAGGGCAGAGGAGAGCGGTGAAAAGCCGGTTTTACTGAGACGCACAGGCAGACTGTCGACAGTGGCCAAGGGCCTTGTCAGTGAACTGCGGCGGGATATCCGAAGCCGCAGCATCAACCTTTATTATCAGCCCCAGGTTAACGCGGAGGGCAGGGTGATCGGTGCGGAGGCGCTGCTCAGGTGGAAGCATCCTGTGGCAGGATTTCTTTACCCGCCGCTGGTCATTGCCCTGGCTGAGGAAGCAGGCTTGCTTGAAGAGCTTGGCCGGATTATTACAGAGACGGCCTGTGACGATTTGGAAGGGCTCCGGCCCCTGGTCGATGACCGGTTTATGATTTCCGTCAACCTGACCGCAAGCCAGCTTGATAATCCCCAAATTTACGAGCAGATGAAAGCCCTGCTGGATCGTTACAGCTTTGGGCCCTGGCAGCTGGGCCTTGAACTGACAGAGCAGATGGCGCTGTCCAGCTCACAGGCGATGACAGACCGGCTGATGGCGCTTCACGAGATGGGCATGCCATTGATTATGGATGACTTCGGAATGGGGCACAGCTCACTGATGTATCTGCAGAATAACCAGTTTGATATTGTCAAGCTTGATGGCTCGCTTGTAAAGCAGCTGATGAGCAATAAGCGCAGCAGTGATATTATCTCCTCGATCATCTACCTGTCGCACTCGCTTAAATTTGAGGTGCTGGCTGAGTTCGTGGAGACCGCCGGGCAGCGAGACGCGCTGCTGGCGCTGGGGTGCAGAAATTATCAGGGCTACCTGTACAGCCCGGCCATCCCCATTGACGCGCTGAGGCTTTTTATACAGAAAACCGATTGAAATGCCGCCGGCAGTTGAGACGTTACCAGTCTTTTAAAATGGGTACAATTGTTGTAACAGCAAGGAGAAATAATCAATGAAACTGAGCAGTATTAAAGCACCAGATTACAGACAATTGAAAAACTGGGCGGCTTCTCCCCATAAGCCCTCTCCCAGTGACCTTGTCCCCTCGTTTTTATCCGAGGAAGACTTTAATAAAACAGCGGATGTTTTTTTTATCCATCCGACCACTTATCTATGCCAGCGGCATGGGCGCTGCAGCATTATGCTGGACCGAACCGAGGTGAACCGGATGAGGGCCCGGGCCAATGATGAGCCCTGGAACAGTGACACTGACGATACGGCCCTTAACGCTTTTACGGATCAGGGGACGATCCGGATGCAGGCCAGTGCGTTTAACCGCTGCGCCAGAGTTTTTGCGCCGAGGTACCGGCAGGCCCATGTAAAGACTTTTTTTCTAAAGCCCTCAGACGCGGTTCAGGCCGCCTTTGATATGGCCTATTCCGATATTCGCAATGCCTTCAGCTATTATCTTGAGCATGAAAACAACGGCCGGCCAGTGATCATCGCAGGACACAGTCAGGGAAGCTTTCACGGGCTTCGGCTGCTGAGAGAATTTTTTGACGGCACCAGCCTCCAGAGGCAGCTGGTGTGCGCTTATCTGCCGGGCTTTCAGATCCCTCATAACCATTTCAGGCAGCTTCCCTTTGCCAATACACCGGAGATGACCGGCGGCTATCTGGGCTGGAGAAGCTATCAGCGCGGCACTGTGCCGGAGGACCTGCCTGCCGAGAGAGGGGACTCCCTGTGTGTTAATCCCTTTATCTGGAACGATACCATCTTTAAAATATCACTGGGGAAAAAGGAATATGGGATTGAAGACTGTACTCATTTGATGCCTCAGGGCATGGCAGCCACCATTGAGCCCAGAACCGGGGTGCTGCTGGTGGATTTGCCGGATACAGTGCCGGAGAAAATGAAAAGGCATCAAAACCTCCATTTATATGATTATAGTCTTTTTTGGCTCTGTATTCGGGAGAATGCCGCGTTAAGAATCCAGAGCTTTATTGATAAACAATAAAAAGGTCTTGCCTCTCAATAAAAAATATGGTATCTTAAGGATAAAGAGGAGGTTCTGCTATGTGGAATGAAACAAAGAGCCTGACTTTATCCAAGCTGTGCGTAAAGCTTTTTATGGCTTTGCTTATAGGCCTTGGCGTCAGCGCGCCCTTTTGGTTAAAAAGCCTTCTGGCCTTTTACTCAGAGCTGGGGCTGGAGGCTTTTTATGCCTATTTTTTAATGACAATTTACGCCTGCTGCGTACCGGCGGCGCTGCTTTTGTACCATTTGTACCGGCTTTTGAACAACATTGGCAGGGATCAGATTTTTAACGCTGAAAATGTCCGTCACCTCCGGGTGATTTCCTGGTGCTGTATTGCGGCTGGATTGGTTTGTCTGATTTCCGGGCTTTACTATCTTCCATGGCTTTTACTCGCTGTGGCGGCAGCCTTTATCGGGTTAATCCTGCGGGTGGTAAAAAACGTGGTTCGGCTGGCAGTGGTCTTAAAAGATGAGAATGACTACACGATTTAGGGGGGACAGAGATGCCCATTGTTGTTAATATTGATGTCATGATGGCAAAGCGTAAAATATCAGCTGGTACACTGGCAGAAAAAATTGGAATTACCCCTGCTAACCTGTCGATTCTTAAAAACAATAAAGCCAAGGCTGTACGCTTTACAACGCTTTATGCCCTGTGCAGGGCGCTGGACTGTCAGCCGGGTGATCTTCTGGAATATATACCGGATGAAGACCCGGATAGCAGTGCATAAAAAGGACGACCGTCCGAAATAGACGGTCGTCCTTTTTGGCGTTTATCAATTGATAATTATCGAAAAACAATAAAAATAACTTGAAAAACAGAAAATAACGTGTTATACTGTCCTCAATGTAAGAAGTGTTTTGAGAAATTAAGAGCTCAAAACGTGCATGCAGCTTCTGCACAGGAGGACTTACAGTGAAAGAAAATACAATTTATCTGAAAAGCCAGGAAACTCAGCAGGTGTCTGTCGAAGAAAAACTTTTGGCGGCAATGTCGCTGTTCATGGCCTATGTTTTTGTGCGCTGCTTTATTCCCGGTTACTACGGATTTCTGGGAATGACTGTAACACTGTTCACAGCGGTGTTTGCCTTGGGAGGCGGCTTTTATTTTCATAAAAAGGGCTTCGCCTTTACAGGGGAAAGCCTTTATTGGCTTGTAATGGCACTGGCACTGGGAGGGAGCTATACGCTTTTTGTGAACCAGCGCCTGAACGTGCTGATGCTCCCTGTCCTTTTCGCCGCGCTGGCCTATTGGGTGCTGTGCGCCGCGGGTGTAAGAATCGGCAGGGGAAGCTTTTTCCTTTCGGATCTTTTTAATGGGTTTCTGGCATTGCCGCTCTTTAACTATACAAGGGAATGGCATACCTTTAAAAAAATGGGTAGCGGAAGCAGCACAGGCCACGCCCTGAAGGCTGTTTTGCTGGGGCTTGTCCTTGGCATGCCGATTTTCCTGGTGGTGCTTTATCTGCTGGTTGAGGCCGACGCGGCCTTCCAGGCGATGATTGGGCGTTTGTTTTTTAATGTGCCCCAAATGTTTTTGGAGATTTTGAGGATTGCGTTGGCGTTTGTTCTTTCAGCTTATTTCTTTGGTTTATTTTATGGCGCGTGCAAAAAAGAAAAGACAGTGTTTGACGCTGTGAGTCTGGAAGCGCAGAAGCAAAAGCTGAAAAAGCTGCCAGCGGTTACGGGCTGTACGGTTTTTGGCCTTTTATGCCTGGTCTATTTTATGTTCTATGCCGCCCAGGGCGGCTACTACTTTTCGGCTTTTTGGGGAAGCCTGCCGGGCGGCGGCATCACCGCAGCCGAGTATGCCAGACGCGGTTTCTTTGAGCTGTGCCAGGTTTCAGTCATCAACCTCTTTGTAATGGGGGCAGGACAGCTCTTTTTGCGAGAAGCTCAAAAAACGATCCGCATACTGCTCAAGTGCCTGAATGTGACGCTTTCAGTCCTCACCCTGTTGCTCATCGCGACTGCGCTCAGCAAAATGTTTTTGTACATTGGGCGCTTTGGCATGACACAGCTCCGGGTTTTTACCAGCTGGTTCATGCTCCTGCTGGCCCTGTTCTTTATCCTGCTGATCATCCGCCAGTTCAGGGCCTTTGCGGTTATGAAGACCTGCGCGGCGGTGGCGGTGGCCATGGTGGTGGTGCTCAGCTATGCGAATATGGACCGGATGACCGCTGTTTACAATCTTTCGGCTTACGGTAAGGGTCAGCTGGAGGAGCTGGACATGGATACTCTGGCGGCCTGCGGCCCCGCGGCGGTTGAGCCGATGAAGGCCTTCTATGAGCAGACAGAGGATGCCGGAGCCAGAGAACGCATTGAGGCCTATCATCACGCTCAGTACGCCTCCTATCTGGCTGAAACGCGTTTTTACGGCTATAACCTGGAGTATGACAGGGCATCTGCGCTTTGGAAAATGGATTGGAAAGCCGCGGAATAAAGGACTGATTGAAAAGATTATTGACATATGCCCATAATAACGGTATAATAAGGACAGATGAACCACTGAGGGAGGAATAGATATGCCAAGGCCAACGAAACGCAGGCGGATATGCGGAATGCCTGAGGGAAAAATATTTGTCTGTGCAGACGCGTGCGAAAAGCAGTCTGAGCCGGTGGTGATGACGCTGGAGGAATACGAGACTGTCCGGCTCATTGACCATGTTGGCCTTAACCAGGAAGCGTGCGCAGAACAGATGGCAGTGGCCCGCACAACGGCCCAGCGCATTTATAACAGCGCCCGGTCAAAGCTGGCAGAGCACCTGATTACGGGCGCGACGCTCAAAATTGAGGGCGGAAGCTATGATATCTGTACCGACCGGGAATGTGGCTGCAGAATGCGGCAATGCGGCAAAAGACAATGTGGCTGTCATCAGGAAAAGGGACCCTGTCCTAAAAAAACCGAAAAAGAGGAATGAGGTATAACAATTGAGAATTGCAGTTACTTACGAAGATGGACATGTATTTCAGCATTTTGGGCATACCAGCCAGTTTAAGATTTATGATATTAACGCAGACCAGATTCTGGCCTCGCAGGTCGTGGACACCAATGGCGTTGGACACGGGAGCCTGGCAGGCTTTTTAAAGGATGAATCCGTTGACCTGTTAATCTGTGGCGGTATTGGCGGCGGAGCTCAGAATGCCCTGATGGACGCGGGCATCCTGTTTAAGGGCGGCGTAGCCGGCAGCGCAGATCAGGCTGTTCTGGCTTATATGAACGGCACCCTGGACTACAACCCCAATGTCCACTGCGATCACCATGACCACGCCCACGGCGAGAGCTGTGGCCACCATCATGAAAACGGCGGCTGCGGCCAGCATGGCCATAGCTGCGGACATCATCACTAATCAAATAAAAAAGGCGGTGGACATTAATCCATCGTCTTTTTATTTTGGCCGAAGGCCAGGATGCCGCCCTCAATAAACTGGTTCAGAGCCTGATTGACAGTTTCGGGTGAATAGAATTCCCGGTGCTGCATACAGTTTTGGAGGACACCGGCGCAGCCGTAGGTGATAAAAGTGGTGCAGATCTCCTGGGACAGGGGATCGCCCTCAAATATTTTTGTATAGCCTTCATTGGATAAAAGCTTTTCCTTAAAGACTTTGTGAAGCTTTTTAAAGAACATCTCAGATTCTCTGGAGTTGAGAAGCCTCTGGCTGAGCTTGATGTCTTTGTTCAGATAGCAGTCGATGGGGTGCATCATATCTCCGATGTTTTCAACCGAATTGTTGAGATTGTCGAGGAAATGACTGAGGTTCTCGATGGCCTCGTCTTCAATCTGCTCGAGGACATCGTAAACGTCGCGGTAATGGGCGTAAAAGGTGCCCCGGTTGATGTCGGCCCTGTCGGCAATGTCCTTTACTGTAATTTTTGAAATTTCTTTTTCAGCAGCCAGCTCCATAAAAGCTGTTTTTATGAGCTTGCGCGAACGAATGGCGCTGCGGTATTCCGCTTTACTTCCCATGGATTAAGCTCCTTTTAAGTTGAATTTTATAAAATCAAACAAATTTACGTAATATGTTCAATTTTGTACAAAAGTCGATGTATTGTTTATTGAAAGAAGTGGTTTCCTTTATTATAATACAACCAACGTACAAAAATCAACATTTGTTTAATTTTATTGGAGTGTTTAAAAATAATTAAAGGAGAAAAAATGGAACAGAAAAACCCCCCTAGAAAACCCCTCATATTTTATTATCTGATCGGACTGGTGATCATCATGCTTCTCAACGTGCTGGTATTCCCGTCGCTGATGAAGGAGCAGGTAACCGAGGTTGATTACGGAACCTTTTTATCCGCCATCGACAGTGGAACCATTGATGCGGTTGAAATAAATAACGATGAAATTGTGTATAAGACAAAGGACGGCAGCGGTAAAGAGACGATTTACAGCACCGGTAAAATGGACGATCCCGACCTGGTCAACCGTTTGTCTGCCGCCAAGGGCAGCAATGACCAGGGCAAAATTTCCTTTACCCAGATTGCACAGCAGAGGACATCCCCCATTATCAGCTTCCTGCTCACCTGGATTCTTCCCTTCCTGCTGATCTTTGGAATCGGGCAGCTCATGGGCAACAGGCTTCAGAAGAAAATGGGCGGCAATGCCATGACCTTTGGCAAGAGCAACGCGAAAATATACGTGGAGGCGGAAACCGGCAAAACCTTTAAGGATGTGGCTGGCCAGGATGAGGCCAAGGAGGCCCTGACAGAGATTGTCGATTTTCTGCATAATCCTAAAAAATATGCCGACATCGGCGCGAACCTGCCAAAGGGCGCTCTGCTTGTGGGCCCTCCGGGAACCGGTAAAACCCTTCTGGCAAGAGCCGTGGCGGGTGAGGCGAAGGTCCCGTTCTTTTCGATCTCGGGCTCTGAATTTGTGGAGATGTTTGTTGGTATGGGCGCGGCCAAGGTTCGGGACCTGTTTAAGCAGGCCACCGACAAGGCGCCGTGTATTGTCTTTATTGACGAGATTGACACCATAGGCAAGAAGCGTGACAGCAAGGGCTTTACCGGAAACGACGAGCGTGAGCAGACCCTTAACCAGCTGTTGTCAGAGATGGATGGCTTTGATGGCAAAAAAGGCGTTGTTATCCTGGCTGCGACGAACCGTCCGGAAACCCTTGACCAGGCGTTGCTGCGCCCGGGCCGTTTTGACCGGCGTATCCCGGTTGAGCTGCCTGATCTCAATGGCCGTGAAGCGATTCTGAAGGTTCATTCTCAGGATGTCAAGATGGATGGGAACATTGACTATAACGCCATTGCCCGGGCCACTGCCGGTGCCTCTGGCGCGGATCTGGCCAATATCATCAACGAGGCCGCCCTGCGTGCTGTGCGCTGTGGCCGCAATAGGGTTAAGCAGAACGACCTCGAGGAAAGTGTTGAGGTTGTCATTGCGGGCTACCAGCGCAAGAATGCAGCCATATCCCCCAAAGAAAAGGAAATCGTGGCTTACCACGAGGTGGGGCATGCCCTGGTGGCGGCAAAGCAGACCGATTCGGCGCCGGTACACAAGATTACCATTATCCCGCGTACTTCTGGAGCCCTGGGCTACACCATGCAGGTGGATGAGGGTGAACACAACCTGATGAGCCGGGATGAGATCTACAATAAAATTACGACCTTTACTGGCGGCAGAGCCGCTGAGGAAATTATCTTTAACTCGGTGACCTCCGGTGCGTCCAATGATATTGAGCAGGCTACGCGGCTGGCCAGGGCCATGGTTACCCGCTTTGGTATGAGTAAGGATTTTGGAATGGTGGCCCTGGAAACAGTGGACAACCCTTATCTCGGCGGCGATACCTCGCTGGCCTGCTCTGCCGAGACGGCCGCCCGGGTAGACCGGGAGGTCATGGATATTATCGGCAGTGCCCATGAGAAGGCCATTGGTATCCTGAAGGATAATCAGGAAAAGCTCCACGAGCTGGCCCGTTATCTGCTCGAAAAAGAAACCATCACAGGAGAGGAATTTATGGAGATTCTGAACCGTTAAGACAAAAGAGGACGGCCGCCCGTTTCGGACGGTCGTCCTTTTGTCATTTTTTGAAATAGTAAAAGGGCCCCTGTCAGACGCTTGTGGGATTTTACCGAAAAGACCTCTTTAATACGGTTATTGTAATCGAAGATTACACGGTATTGTGATATAGTAGAATAAAGAAGAATAATTAAGTTTTCAGGAGGAATCAGATGAGTATTCAGGAAAAATTCAGCGATGCGATGGAACGCATTAAGTCAGATCCGGATCTGGCTAACGAGTTTAAGGAAGATCCCGTTAAAACAGCCGAATCCGTTTTGGGTGTAGATCTGCCGGATGAACAGATTGCAGGCTTCATCAACCATATCAAGGATAATGTGGATCTGGGTGAAATTAAAAGCCCGTCAGACCTTTTTAACTCTATCAAACATTTATTCTAAACTAAAAAACCAACGGCGTACAGCGCCGTTGGTTTTGTTTTTTATCAGCGTTTAAGGACGTCGAAGAGCCCGCGTACCAGGCTTTTTCCAACCTCGCGCCCAATGGTGGACAGCGCGCTGTCAGCGGCCTTTTCAAAAGAGGACTTCTGGTGTCTTTGCGCGGCTTCTCTGGCCGGCTTTTTTTCTGCCTCGGCCGGGGCGGCCTCCTGGGCGGCTGCGGCCGAGGCCTGCTGCTGGAGGTCCTCATAGGCGGATTCGCGGTCGATGGTGTCCCTGTATTTGGCATTAAAGGGGCTCTGCTCAATCAGGCTGTTCCGGGTATCCTGGGCGGCGGGGCCCATGTGGCTCTGCGGCGGAAGGATAAAGCAGCGCTCAACCACGGCGGGACGGCCCTCCTCATCCAGACAGGAGATCAGGGCTTCGCCGGTGCCCAGGTCGGTGATGGCCTCCTCGGTTTTAAAAGCCGGGTTGGGCCTGAAGGTTTCGGCCGCGGTTTTGATGGCTTTTTGCTCGGAAGGGGAGTAGGCCCGGAGTGCGTGCTGGATGCGGTTGCCAAGCTGTGAGAGGATGCTGTCCGGCATGTCTGTGGGGCTTTGTGAGATGAAGTAGATGCCAACGCCCTTTGAGCGGATCAGGCGGACGACCTGTTCGATTTTCTCGAGGAGTACCTTGGGCGCGCCGTTGAAAAGCAGATGGGCTTCATCAAAGAAAAAGACCATCTTAGGCGCATCCAGGTCGCCTGCTTCGGGCAGCACCTCAAAGAGGTCGGACATGAGCCAGAGCAGGAAGGTGGAGTAGAGGGCAGGGGTCTGGATGAGCTCGACGCAGTCCAGGATATTGATGGTACCCCGGCCGTTTTCGTCGGTTTGAATCCAGTCCATGATGTCAAGGGCCGGCTCGCCGAAAAACTGGTCGGCGCCCTGGTCCTCCAGTGACAGGATAGCGCGCAGAATGGCGCCGACACTCTGGGATGAGATGTTGCCGTATTCCATTTTTAGATCTTTGGCGTTGTTGCCCACATACTGCAGCATGGCCTTGAGATCCTTAATGTCAATGAGCAGCAGGTTTTTTGCGTCGGCTACCCGGAACACAATGTTCAGAATGCCGGACTGGGTATCGTTAAGGCTGAGGAGACGCGAGAGCAGCAGAGGGCCCATCTGGGAAATGGTGGTGCGGATGGGGTGTCCCTGTTTGCCGAGCAGGTCCCAGAAACGGACCGGGTACGGCTTATAGCCAAACTGCTCCCCCAGCCCAAATTTTTCAATGCGTTTTTGCATATCCTCACTGTCGGTTCCGGGCTCGCAGGTGCCGGAGAGGTCGCCCTTTACGTCTGCCAGAAAGACCGGGACACCGAGATCGCTGAAGGATTCGGCCAGCACCTTCAGGGTAATGGTTTTGCCAGTACCGGTGGCGCCGGCCACCAGGCCGTGCCGGTTGGCCATTTTGGGCAGGAGATAAACAGGCTGTTCGCCCTTTGCAATCCAGATTTTATTGTCAGTATACATGTGCTTTCCTCCGTAAATAATCTATCTTAATTATACTAGAGACAGAAAGTACAGCGGTGTTGAAAGTGGTAAAAACAGGACGAATTTGGAAAAAAATAAAAAAACAGCCCCGTAGGGCTGTTAAAAGGCCAGAAGCATATCATACCAGACAGCGCCGCCATGAGTCGAGGCTGAAACGCCGAGATTCTGATACCCGAAGCTTTCGTAAAAGGGGATCAGCCTTTCCTTGCAGGTTAGGATCAGGCCCTCTCTGCCGGAATCCATGGCTTTATGAATTAAATAGGTCATTAAGATGGTCGCGATGCCCTTGTGCTGCCAGCCGGGCAGGACGTCAAGGCCAAAAATGCTCTGGTAACGGCCATGAGGATTGTGGCGGGAGCTGTCCTCGAAAAGGATGTCTGAAATGGTTTCGTCATCGGTGACGCAGCCGTTAATCATGCCGATGATCTGTCCTTCGACCTCCGCAACAAAAAAGCTTTCGGGAAAGGTTTTGATGCGTTGTTCAAAGGCGGCGGAGTCCGCTGCTTCGGCAGCCGGAAAACAGGCCGCTTCCAGGGCAGCGATTGAGGACAGATCCTCAGGCCTGGCTTGCCGGATACGTATGTTCATACAAAATTTACCTCACTTAATCAATGCTGAGATAAGTATACACCTTTGTTAATAAGAGAGCAAGGGGCTGGGCCAAAGTAGATTTATTTGTTATAATTTATCATAGCAAATAAAGATATGGTGAGGAAATGATGACCGAAAAAGAAAAAATGCTGTCCGGTCAGCTCTACTGCGCCGAGACGCCAGAGCTGACCGCAGAGCGGACGAGGGCCCACGAGCTCTGCCGCCAATTTAATTTAACCACAGAATACGAACCGCTGCACCGCCAGATGATTATTGAGCAGCTCTTTGGCCGCCTTGGCAAAAACGCCTTGATTGAGCCAAGTTTTAAGTGTGATTACGGCTATAACATCACCGCCGGGGATAACCTGTACGTGAATTTTGACGCTGTTTTCCTGGATGTCTGCCCGATCACCATTGGAGATAACTGTTTTATGGCGCCCCGCGTCTGTATCTTTACGGCCTGGCATCCGTTGGTCAGTGATGAGCGCAATACCCTTCAGGAGGGCGGAAGCCCTGTGGCCATCGGGGACAATGTGTGGATTGGCGGCAATACCACCATCAACCCGGGAGTAACCATTGGCAGCAATGTCGTGATTGGCTCCGGCTCTGTGGTGACAAGGGATATACCGGATAATGTGGTGGCAGCCGGCAACCCGGCAAGAGTGCTCCGTGAGATAACCGATGCGGACAGGATGATGGCAGAACGCTAAAAAAAGCGCGCTCCTGTATGGAACGCGCTTTTTTAATGCCTGCATTACGACGTTTTGGGCGCCAGCTTCTGTATCTTTCTGACCAGGGGCAGTAAAAGCCGTTTGCCTGGCAGCAGCTCCAGCTCATCCTCGCTGAGGATACCGAAGAAAATGATCAAAAAGAAATAGATGACCGCGGCCGCAGCAATGGCGGCCAGAACCGAGACGGTATTGCCAGTATGGGGCAGCAGAAAATTGTAGCAGCCAAGAGCCGACATGCCCATGATGGCCGAGGCGATAAAAGGCTTGACCAGGGTGTTTATATAGCTCAGGCGAACACGGGTGTAGCGGCGGATAAACAGAAAATTGACAACCATTAAAAAGATAAAGGTCAGCATTGTGCTCAGGACAACCCCGTAGATATTGAGCGCGGGGATGGCCATGAACACATAGCTGCATCCAATGCGCACCACAGAGGCTCCCAACAGTGCAATGAGCGGGATGATAAAGCGGTCAATGGACTGTAAAATACTCTGGAAGGTATTGGACAGCATGATAAAAATGGTCGCGAAGGCATAGACCTCCATGATGGCCGCGCCGTGCTCAGAGCCGGGGAAGATCAGCGTGAAGATACCGTCTGAGAGCACAGACAGGCCGATACAGCAGGGCAGGGCCACCAGCACAACCAGGCGGATAGCAGTGTTGATGCGCTCGTTGATCCCGGCCTGGTCTTTGAGGGCAAAGGATTCCGAGATGGCGGGGATCATGGCCGCGGCGAAGGTGGCGCTGATGCTTAAAGGAATGTTGACAAAGGTATCGGCATAGGAGAAATCCCCCATGAGGGCAGTGGCTGCGTAGGAATCAAACCCGGCCAGCGCCAGCCGGCCGACATACATCATGGCGTCGGCAAAGGAGAAAAAGGTGATCATGGCAGAGGTCAGGGTAACCGGAACAGCGATGAGCACCAGGCGTTTCAGAATCCTTTTGCGGGACAGGGGAGTCCTGCGGCTGGTTTTGAGCAGCAGTGCTTTGTGCTTTCGGGTAAAATAAAAATGCCAGACGATTAAAAGCAGGCAGGCCGCCAGACTGCTGATGGTGGTTCCAAGGTAAGCACCGCCAACGCCAAGGCTGACGTTTTGCAGCATGACCACACAGTACCAGCATAAAAAGACCCCCAGCACAATGCGGACAACCTGCTCGATTACCTGGGAGATGGCTGTGGGCAGCATATTCTGAAAGCCCTGAAAGTAGCCCCGGTAGACAGAACAGACCGCCACGATCAGCGGGGAGAAGGCAATGCCCTGAATGGCATAGATACTTTCAGGCGGCCAGTTGGTTACCCTGATGAGCCAGCTGGCCCCCAAAAAAAGGAAAAGGCTGGAAAGCCCGCCCAGCACAAAGAGGGTGAGCAGAGAGACCTTGAAAACATTGGTGACAGCCCTGAAGTCTCCGATGGCCACATTTTCTGAAATCATTTTGGAGACAGCCACCGGAAAGCCGACTGTGGATACCATCAGCAGGAGGCTGTAAATACTGAAGACATTTGAGAAAATGCCATTGCCGTAGCTGCCCACCAGGTTGCTGATGGGAATACGGAAAAGGATGCCGATCAGTCTTACAAAGATACCGGCAGCGGCGAGAATGGCCGCACCCTTAACCCAGCTTTTTTCTGTTTTACGCATATATTATATTCTCCTTGGTTAGTGTGTGTCACGACCGTACGAAACGGACGGTCGTCTAAAACGAGAGCAGCATTCCATAAAGCATTTCCAGCGCTGGGCCAAAGATGCCCTCGTTAAAGTCAAACCTGGGGTGGTGGATAGGATAATTGGGCGCAGTGTCCTGGGCGGCAAAAAAAACAATGCGCAGGCCCGGAATATCCTTAAAATACCAGCCCGCATTGTCGCCGACCAGAAAAGGTGAGCTGGAGAGGACACAGCGGCTGCCAAAGACCGCTCTGCCCGCAGCACAGCCCTTTTGGATAAGCCGGGGATCGTTGATGACAGCAGGTGTCCTGTGGGACAGGCTGACACGGATCTGGGTGCCGGTCCGCTTTTCGGTGCGTTCAGCCATGCGCCGGATGGCTGAGAAAAGGAGATCGAAGTCCGATTCTGTAAAAGCGCGCAAGGTCCCCTCCATGGCGCAGGTGTCAGGAATAACGTTGGATTTGACGCCGCCGCTGATGGTTCCAAAGCCGATAATGAAAGGTTTCTGAGTGACGGCTGTGGTGTTGAGCCCCTCAATATCACATAACAATGAGGCAGCCGCGCTGACAGCGCTGTTGCCCAGAGAGGATTCTGCCCAGTGGCCTGAGGAGCCTGTAACCTCAATTTTGAGGCCCGCGACCGTGGCCGTCGAAGCCTCCTGCTGTATTTCCATGCCAAAGGGCTCAGAGTTGGCGAAATGAAAGATGATGAGCTGGTCAGGCTTTGGCGATTCCAGCGCCCCGCCATCAATCAGCAGTCTGGCGCCGCGGCCGGTTTCCTCGGCTGGCTCAAAAAGAAAACGGATATTGGTGGACAGCGCGTCCCTGTGCGCGCTTAAAAGCCGGGCCAGCCCCAGGGTAAGGGCAGTGATCCCGTCATGGCCGCAGGCGTGGGATACACCTGGCGTCCGGGAGGCGTAAGGCACTGCCTTTTCATCAGCGATGGGCAGCGCATCGATTTCGGCCCGGATGGCAGTGGTGGGATAATCTGGATTGACGATGAGGTCAGCGACCACACCGGTGGGCGCGACACGGCGGTGTGGGATGGACAGGGCGTCCAGGTGGGCCTCGATGCAGTCCGCGGTCTGGTATTCCTCAAGGCTCAGCTCAGGGTTCTGGTGGAGCTGCCGCCTCAGCAGGATGATTTCCGGCAGCAGCGCGTGGATTTCAGTTTTAATTTGAGTCATCAAAATCCTCCGGTGATGGGTTAAAAAGATGTTTTTTCAATTATACCATAAAATTTTCAAAATCCTTATAAAATCCTGAAAATTGCATTATATACTAGAGCCATCAAAAGAAGTAAGGAGCGATAACATGACTGAATATTTGTTGGAAACACGGGCTCTGAGCAAGAGCTTTAAGAAAACAGAGGCTGTCAGAAAGCTAAACCTCAGGGTAAGAAAAAATACGATTTACGGCCTTCTGGGCCCCAATGGGGCGGGCAAGTCCACCACACTTAAAATGATGACCGGTATGCTGCGCCCCACTGCTGGAGAGATCATTTTTAACGGGCACAGCTGGTCCAGAAAGGATCTTGAAAACATGGGTGTCCTGATCGAGTTGCCGCCTCTTTATGACAATCTGACGGCTGAGGAGAACCTGAAAGTCCGCACAACTCTGCTGGGTCTTCCTGAAAAGCGGATCGGGCAGGTGCTGAAAATTGTCGACCTTAAGAACACTGGCAGCAAGCGCGCCGGGCAGTTTTCCATGGGGATGAAACAGCGGCTGGGGATCGCCCTGGCGCTGCTGGGAAACCCGAAGCTGCTGATTCTGGATGAGCCGACTAATGGCCTGGACCCTATCGGAATCCAGGAGCTGCGTGAGCTGATCCGTTCCTTTCCAAAGCATGGGATCACGGTGATACTGTCGAGCCATATCCTTTCAGAGGTTGAGCTCATGGCTGATGATATCGGCATTATCAGCGACGGCGTGCTGGGCTACCAGTCAAAAATTCATAAAGGCGAGAACCTGGAGGCTCTGTTTATGCAGGTCGTTAAAAACAGCCGCGCGCAGGAGGGGGGAGACATATCATGCTAAATCTGATGAAGGCAGAAAATTTGAAATTCAAACGCACTTTTAGCCGCAAGCTGATTTTTCTGGGGCCCCTGGGGCTCATACTTTTGAGTTTTACCTTTGGTTTTGGCTACTATCAGATCAATGCCTTTAACTGGTGGTATACGCTGATCTACCCGGGTTGTATTGCGCTGTTCGCGGCGCTCTCCAACCAGAAGGACGGGAATAAAAAGCTTAAATACCAGAACCTGTACACCGTACCTGTTGATCTCAGGGCTTCCTGGCTGGCTAAAATGGGCGTCGCCGCTTTTTATGCTCTGATGTCCTGCGGCGTGGTGCTTCTGGGGATTATTTTGGGCACAGGCATCAAAGGTTTTGTCTGGCAGGGGACAACCCTGCCGCTTTCAGATACTATTTTACCCATGATATTGGGGATGGCGGTGGTCTTTCTGACCAGTGTGTGGGAAATTCCCCTTTGCTTTATACTCGCTAAAAAGCTTGGCTTTTTGGGGGCAGTGCTGCTCAATGTCGGTGTGGGGACCGTCGGCGGTGTCCTGCTGGCGGAGCAGGGCTTTTGGTTTATGATGCCATACTCCTGGACCTCCAGGGCGATGTGTCCGGTACTGGGCATCAGGCCGAATAACCTGCTGGTGGAGCCCGGAAGTCCTCTGCTTGACATGAGCGTGGTCCCAGTGGCGGTCGTGCTGTCTCTGGCGCTGTGCGCAGCCCTGACACTTCTCTGCGTGCGCTGGTTCAGCAAAAAGGAGGCTGCATAAATGAAAAGCTTTTTCAGGTCTCTAAAGGCCGAAACCCTTAAAATAAAACACACGCCCCTGTTGTGGCTGCACCTGATCATCCCCCTTGTGGGGGTAGGCCTGTTTCTTTTTTACAGCGCCCTGTCGGCATGGAGCACTGAGGTTTTGGTGACCTTCTATTTCGAGGCGCTGGCCCTGGCTTTTCCGATGCTTATCGGGATTGTCTGCGGCATGGCCGCCTCTCAGGAGGAGCAGGCCGGTGGTTTCCAGAACATGCTCGGCGTGCTGCCGTCCAGGCTGGTGCCGTTTTTGAGCAAGTTTGCTTTCCTCTCTGTTCTGGGACTTGGCGCGCTGGTGGCGTCTGTCGGCCTTTACGGAGCAGGCTTTGCCCTGCTGCCGGGCCAGCAGGCTGTGCCGGCACTGCTCTATCTGAAGCTGGCAGGCGCTCTGTTTGCTTCCAATTTATTTTTATATTTACTCCACCTCTGGATCAGCCTTCGCTTTGGCAAAGGCGCGTCGATTTCTGTGGGAGTTGCCGGTTCGCTGGCAGCGGCACTGATGCTGACAGGTCTCGGGGAAGGAATCTGGTATTTTATTCCCTGGGGCTGGGGCGTGCGCTTCTGCGACATGGCGGTTATAAAAGCCCTGACAGCCCCGGCGGTGGAAGGACTCGCGTTTATCCAGAACGAAACCACCTTGGGCTGGCGGGCTGCCGGCTGCGCCACATTGTTTCTTTTTGTGCTCTGCCTGCTCTGGTTTAAGCGTTGGGAGGGGAGAAGCGCCAGCGAATAATTAATCCTTGTGCGCCGGGGCACAAAAGGCTATACTGGTGGTAGAAATATGGAAAAAACAGGAGGGATACCATGGCAAGAATATTGGCAGTCGATGATGAAAAAGGCATTTTAAATCTGGTGAAGCGTGTGCTGGAAAAGGATGGTCATCAGGTGAGAACCCTGTCGGACCCGGCGGCGCTTTCCATGAACGGACTGGAAGCCTTTGATCTCATCCTTTTGGATGTGATGATGCCTGGAACCGATGGCTTTACCCTCTGCCGGAAGATTCGGGAAAATGTGGACTGCCCCATCCTTTTTCTGACAGCCAAAACCATGGAAAAGGATATTATGTACGGTCTGGGGATCGGCGGTGATGATTACATCACAAAGCCCTTTGGCAACGGCGAGCTGAGGGCCAGGGTGGCCGCCCATCTGCGGCGTGAAAAGCGTGAGAAGCGAAGCGTACTGAGCCTGGATGGCATAAGGTTTAACCTCGGCGCCCATGAGATGATAATCGGAGAGCAGAAGGTATCTCTGACCAAAAGCGAGTATGCCATCTGTGAATTTCTGGCCAGAAGCCATGGCCAGGTCTTTTCCAAGGAGCAGATTTACGAGGCGGTGTACGGCTATGAGGGCGAGGGAGACAGCTCTGCCATCGCGGAGCATGTCAAAAATATCCGGGCAAAGCTGAGTGTTTATGGCTGTGCCCCCATCGAGACCGTCTGGGGGATTGGGTATAAATGGCAATGAGAGAGCACCCTAAAAAGATCAGCCGGATTATTCTGACCTATGCCTGTCTGCTCGTCTTATCCTTTGTGGTGTTTTTTGTGCTGGCGGCCGGCGCTTTTGCCGAGATTATCACATCGGATCAGTTCGTCCCGGCCAATACTGTGGAGAACGCGATCAGGGATCAGAAGGAGGCCATCCAGGCCGCAGAGCCTTTTGATGCGTCTCTCGTCCCGGAGGGGAGCCGCTATGCGCTAATTGGACACGATGGTCAGGTGCTTGATACCGATATGGATCAGAAAATGCTGGCAGAGGCCCGGGAGTATGCCCAGAGAGGCCAGAACCTCTTTGGCGATCGGTTTTATTACCAGATTCCCCGAAATGATGGGGTTTGTGTCCTTCAGTACTATATCAAGGCCTCCTATAAGGACGAGGCCCTAAACCAGAAGCTTCCCTCCCCGGAGTGGCTGATGAATGCGGTTATCATCACAGCGGCGGCGCTCTATATTCTGGTGGTTTTTTTAGGTACCAGAGCATTCAGCAAACGCCTGAAGAACGAGCTGGCCCCGCTTATGGAGGCCACAAATGCCATTCGGAATCAGGATCTGGAATACAGGGCCGGCCCATCTGGTATATGGGAGTTTAACCAGGTGCTTAGCTCCATGGATGATATGCGCCTCGCACTGAAGGAATCCCTTCAGAAACAGTGGCGTGAGGAGCAGGAAAAGCAAGAGCAGATCAGTGCCCTGGCCCATGATATCAAGACGCCGCTGACCATTATAAAAGGAAACAGCGAGCTGCTCACAGAGGACAACCTGAATGGGGAGCAGGCCGAGTGTGTCCGCTATATCCACGATAACGCAGAGGTCATTGAGGAGTACACACGCCTTTTGATGGAGGTATCGCAGGACAGGGCAGCCTGGAACCTGAACCCAGAGGCCATTCCGGCCAGGGCCTTTATGGAGCAGATAAAAAAACAGGCCGAGGGCTACACTGCCGGGAGGCAGATTCGCCTGTGCTTTGACACTGAGCGCCTGCCGGAAGCCTTTACCGGCGACAGCGGACTGCTGAACCGGGCGGTGATGAACATCATCGCCAACGGCGCCGACTATACACCAGAGGGCGGCACTCTCAGCCTCAAGGCCGAGGGAAACGGCAGTGTGATCTCCATAACCATCACAGACGGCGGGCCAGGGTTCAGCGCAGATGCGCTCAAAAACGCAGCCCGTAAATTTTACATGGGCGACAAAAGCAGGAGCGCCCAAAAACACTATGGTATGGGGCTCTACATTACAGACAGCATTATCAGGCAGCATGGCGGCAGCCTGTGCCTGGAAAATGATCCCCGTACAGGGCATGGCCGGGTGGTGATCGAACTGGAAGGTACAGGCGAAGTCGAGTGAGAGGCGGTTTTAATGGAGAATGCAGAATGGAGAATGGAGAATTACAGGAACAAAATGCTTTCGCATTTTGAGTTGAACAGCGGCCACAGGCCGCTGCCCTAATCGCTTTTTCGCAGAAAAAGGGTTCCTGAATTTTCCATTCTCAATTTTCAATTTAACACGCCTCTCTTTAACACCTTATTGCTTCCTGTCAATATTTGTCACCCCCCTTTAATTTCGTCATCCTTTTGTCATACTTCTGGGGTATAATAGGCGTAAGGAAATTTATGCGAGGTAAAAAATATGGAAAAAATGCTGATCGCGGATGATAACAGGCAAATCACAGCAGTGCTCACAGCCTACGCGCGCAAGGAGGGCTTTGAGCCTGTCGTCGCCTATGACGGTGAGGAGGCCCTCGCCGCCTACAGGCGGGAAGCTCCGGCGGTTATTCTGCTGGATGTGATGATGCCAAAGCTTGACGGCTTTGAGGTTTGCAGACAAATACGGGAGGAATCAGCCGTTCCGATCATCATGATAACAGCCCGGGGCGAGGACTTTGAGAAGATCATGGGGCTGGACATCGGGGCGGATGACTACATTGTCAAGCCCTTTTCCGGCGGAGAGGTTATGGCGCGGGTGCGGGCCATTTTACGGCGACTGTCCCGGGACGGCGGGGCCAGACTCCAGTTTTTCAGCTACAGGGGCCTGACCATTGACCTGGACACCTATACGACGACTGTGGACGGTGAAGCGATACCACTGACTAAAAAGGAGACAGAGCTGCTCTGGACTCTTGCCGCCAACCGGCAGAAGGTCTTTTCCCGGGATAACCTGCTGGACGCTGTCTGGGGCTATGACTATTACGGTGATAACCGCACCGTCGATTCCCATATCCGGCGACTGCGGGCCAAGCTGGACAAGCGGGACCACCCCGGGTGGAGCATCGCGACGATCTGGGGTGTGGGTTACCGTTTCGAGGTGAACGATGAGGAAGCGTAGCATTGCTTTTAAGCTGGGGCTCTATTTCTCACTGGCCCTTCTGGCCTTTGCGCTGGTGGCAGGCTCGGTGTTTTTTCTGCTGTTTAAAAAGCAGAATATCACCCTGACCCAGAAGCAGCTGGAGGACCGGGCCGCGGCCATCGCGGATACCTTTGGCACCTTTATATCCGCCGAGGGCAGCGGATCCGGGAAGCATGGCGAGGCAAGCCACGGCAGCGGGGCAGGAAACGGGAGCGGCAACGGCATGGGCTACGCGGCCTACATCCGTTTTCTGGATGATATTGCCATGGCAGACGTGTGGGTCGTGGACGCCGACCACAACCTGGTAACCCCCACCACCCACGAAGGCCATCAGGCCCCGGCGCCTACCTATAACTACGCCGATCTGCCGGCCGACGCCGAAACCGTGGTGGATCAGGCCTTTGGCGGGCAGGTCACTGCGAGCGAGGGCTTCTCGGGCCTGTTAAACACCCCGACGCTGACAGTGGGCGCGCCGGTCCGGGACAGCTCAGGCAATGTACAGGCTGTGGTGCTGCTCCACTCGCCGGTGGAGGGCATTGAAAGCGCGGCCAACGAGGGCTTTAGAACCCTGGCCATCAGCCTGTGTGTGGCGCTGGTGATCGGGATTGGTTTTGCGGTGTTGCTGGCCCGCAGCTTCACAAAGCCCATGAAAGAAATGCAGGT
The DNA here is from genome assembly GCF_009696115.1 of Eubacterium sp. BL-380-WT-2B. Classification (NCBI taxonomy): domain Bacteria; kingdom Bacillati; phylum Bacillota; class Clostridia; order Eubacteriales; family Eubacteriaceae; genus Eubacterium; species Eubacterium sp. BL-380-WT-2B. The sequence goes on along the minus strand of NZ_VUMP01000013.1, from coordinate 17,576 downwards.
GATAGCCGGGCGGCTGGCCGGGGGCGACTACACTGCCGCCAGCCATATTGAGCGCCAGGATGAGATCGGGCAGCTGGCCGGTTCGCTGGATACCCTGAGCCATCAGCTCAAGCTTTCCAGCGAGGAGCATGAGCGGTTCCAGAAAATGCAGCAGACCTTTTTCTCAAATATCTCCCATGAGCTTAAAACCCCGGTGACCGTGCTCTGCGGCTCCTTAGAGGCTCTGACCGGCGGCGTGGTGACAGACCCGGACCAGGTGGCCGCCTATCATCAGGAAATGTACGCGGAAAGTCTGGCCCTTAAACGGCTGGTCAATGACCTGCTGGACCTGTCCAGACTTCAGAATGCCGAGTTCCGGCTGAACATGGAGCGGGTGAATCTCTGTGATATCATCAGTGAGGTGCGGCGCAGCGCCCAGAATATGGCAAAGGAAAAGGAACTGACCGTCACCACAGAGATGGACACAGGCCTTTACTTTATGCAGGGTGATTACCTGCGGCTGAGACAGCTGCTGATGATTGCCATGAGCAACGCCATCAAATTTTCACCAAGGGGCGGGCAGATTGAAATGTGCCTGTCTGAGAATATCCTCACCATCTCAGACCACGGCTGCGGCATCAGCGCGGAGGAGCAGAAGCATATTTTTGAGCGCTTTTATAAAACCCTGTCCGAGGAAAATGCCGAGGGAACTGGTCTGGGACTGCCCATCGCCAAAGAGATTGCCGAGCGCCACGGCATTGGCCTGACGGTCACAAGCGAGGAAGGTCAGGGCACAACTGTGACCCTGGAGCTGCCCGGAAGAGAGACTGCGACCGTATGAAACGGACGGTCGTAGTGGAGAAGGAGGATGCAGTGCAGCGAGGAACCAGCAATGGATTTTCTTTGGGATGCCACAAATCGCGGCACTCTTACCTCACAGCTTCGATGGTCTGCGCAACTCTGTACAAATTTGTCTGGTCATGAGACCATAGGCTCAGTTCGGTAAAGTGCCGTGCTCTGCGGCAGAACAGGTAGAAAATCCATTGCTTCCTCAGAAAATTGACAAACTGGTGTGCAGTTCTGTGAAACTTGATAAGATTTATATTGCCCTCTCGCTCTTAGGCGCTGCACCGTAAAACCATCATTTGCAGAGCCGCCGAAGCTGAGAGGTAAGAGTACCCTGATTGTGCCACATACCTGAATATCCTTCGGCGGATTTTAGCTACATTCTGTTGCGGCCGTCCGTTTCGTACGGTCGTGAATGAAATACAGGTCGGGAGGGGTGGAAAGGATTAGCCTGCCAGGATAAATTTCTTTAGAGAATAAGAGAAATGACTGCGGCGTGTCCCAAATAGCAGAAACGGTGAGGGATGAACTGAAAATTCTTAAGAAAAGCTTTGATGTATTCTAAAAAAGTGCTGGCTGGAGGCTTCCAACCGGCACTTTTTATATTTATTATTAGGCGGAAGCGAGTAAATGGTGTGGAGCAGTTTTGGATACCAAGAGAGAAGTGCTTCCGCCTGATTTCACTGTGGGCAGAGAAAGGAACTGCCTCATAGATAGTGAACTTTATTGTTCATCAATTGACATTAACTAATTTTCTTCATAATACCTTTAATGATGATACTAATAATAACACTCATCGGGTAAAAAGTCAACTCAGGGTATATTAGTTTATTATTAGAATACAAGCAAATGGTATTGTTATTAAAAACGCGATGGAGAAAAGCAAATGGTATATTTCGGATCAAAGCTCAGACAACTCAGACAGGAAAAAGGATATACGCAGCAGCAGCTGGCAGATAAGCTGGGGATTACCAAGGGGAGTGTTTCGGCCTATGAGACCTCTGCAAAGTATCCGTCGGTCGATGTGCTGCGAAAAATAGCCGTGACTTTAAATACTTCGACCGATTTTCTTTTGGGTTTGTCCGATGAGCGCGTTTTTAATCTTGACTTTTTAACAGATGATCAGATTCATATCATTAACAGCCTGATCGCAGAATTCAATCATTTAAACAATAAAAACAATTAGGGGTAAGGCGATGGCTTTGCCTCTTTTAGATTGGAAAGGGCTTTACGGGCAATAGTAATTTTATGTAAAAGAGGGTATAATGTTAAAAAGGAGGCGCACTATGTTTCAGATTACCGATTCACGTTTAAAGGATGCTTTGGACTTTGCTTCAGATAAACATGCGGGCCAGCTGCGCTGGGGCGGTATCCCGTTTATCACCCACCCTGTGGCGGTGGCAGCTTATCTACAGGAGCGGGGCTACAATGATAATACGTTACTCACGGCTCTTTTTCATGACCTGCTGGAGGATACGGACACCACCCAGGAAGAGATTTTAAAGCGCAGTGACAGGGAGGTGCTGGACGCTGTGATCCTGCTGACCAAGCCCAAGCCTTATGACATGGCAGACTACCTTGGCGGGATTGACCGCAACGCCATGGCAAAGGATGTAAAGTGTGCGGACAGGATTCATAACCTGAGAACAACCGCGGATTCGAGCCAGGCCTTTCGCAAAAAGTACTACGACGAGAGTGTGCGCTGGTATGTTCCTTTTTTTAAAGATACTTGCTTTGAGGCTGACTTTCTGGAAGCGCTGGGACATCTGGAAAGAATGCTTAAATAGCGTCCATTTTTTTAAAGTAAAAATCTAAAAATCCATTGACAACGACCGTCAAATATGAGAAAATATTCACAAGTTAATACCTGTATATACAAAGTCATGAAGGCTTATTTTGCGGTTTGCAGACCGCTTTGGTTCTTCGTGGCTTTATTTTTTGTAATGAACAAGCAGTGTGATAATAATTAAAAGGGGACGTTAAAAATGGAGAATATTTTAGAGAGAGTCGAGAATTATTGGGAAGGCCGGGCAGACGGCTATTCTGAGGTAAACGAGGCTGAGCTGAACAGCTATAAAATGGATGTATGGAGAGACCTGATCAACAGCTATAAGCCAGACGTGATTGGCAGAAAACTGAAGGTGCTGGACATCGGCACCGGCCCGGGATTTTTTGCGATCACCATGGCCTCCTGCGGCTATGATGTTACCGCTGTGGATTACACCGACGCCATGCTGTATAAAGCTAAAAAGAACGCCGGCATTTATAAGAGCGCCATTGATTTCAGACGCATGGACGCCCACACGCTGGATTTTGAAGATAACACCTTTGATCTGATCGTAACCCGAAACCTGACCTGGAACCTGGAAAGACCAGATGAAGCCTATGGAGAGTGGCACCGCGTGCTGGCGCCAGGCGGCAGAATGTTAAATTTTGACGCGAACTGGTATCTGCATCTCTATGATGAGGACAAGCGCCGGGAATACTTTGAGGACCGCAATAACTCTCAGGCCCAGGGCTACAACGACCACTATGTATGCACAGACACCACTGCCATGGAAGAGATTGCCAGAAATTTACCGCTGAGCCGTACCATGCGCCCACAGTGGGACGCTGCGGTTCTGTTGAACATCGGCTTTAAAAAAGTTATGATCGAACAGGATATGGGAGACCGTGTCTGGGATGATGAGGAACAGGTAAACTATGCCTCTACCCCCATGTTCATGATCGCAGCGACCAAGTAAGGCCGCGCATAATATCAAATTGTTATGGATACGCCTTTACCATTTTACAGAGTCTGTGAAGTGGCAGAGGCGTGTTTGTTTAAAACACTGAAACCCATAAGGAGAAGAAAATGAAGCTTAAAAAAATCGCGGCGCTGTTCGTGGCAGCAGTCATGTGCACCGGCCTTCTGGCTGGCTGCGGCAGCACAGGCGGCACAGATGTGTCCGGGAAGGATGAGATCAACTACGCCTGCACCAAGGATATAAGGGACATCAACCCACACCTGTACTCAGGGGAGATGTCTGCCCAGAACATGGTGTTTGAAGGGCTGACAAAGAATGAAGGCGGCGAGGTAAAGCCTGCCCTGGCAGAAAGCTGGGATATCTCGGATGACGGGCTTACGTATACCTTTCATTTAAGAAAGGGCGTGACCTTTACGGACGGCGAGCCCTTTAACGCCCAGGCGGTCAAACAGAATTTTGATGCCATTATCAGCAACAAGGAGCGCCATGCCTGGCTGGATATGGTCAACGAAATCGCAGATACCGTGGTTGTGGACGACAACACCTTCAAGCTGGTGCTGGCTCATCCCTATTACCCGACACTGGTCGAGCTGGGCCTGACACGGCCCTTCCGTTTCATCTCTCCCAAATGCTTTGTGGATGGGAATACCAAGGACGGCGTCAGCGGTTATGCCGGAACTGGTCCGTGGGTTCTCGCAGAGCATGAGGATAACCAGTACGCCACCTTTACCCGCAACGATCACTACTGGGGTGACAAGGCCAAGGTATCCAAGATTAACTGGAAGGTAATGCCCGATCCTCAGACCATTCTGCTGGCCCTGCAAAACGGCGAGGTCGACCTGCTTTTCGGTGCCGACGGCGACCAGATTGATCTGGATTCCTTTAAAAAGCTGGAATCAGAGGGTGCATATGTGACCTACCTCAGTGAACCGGTAGCCTCGAGAGCGATTCTGATGAACAGCAAGGCGCCGGTCACCAGTGATCTGAAGGTGCGTGAGGCTTTTGAGATGGCCATTAACAAGCAGAACATCATCGAGGGCATCTTAAATGGCTCTGAGAACCAGGCCGATACACTGATGGCGAAGACCGTCCCTTACTGTGACATTGATCTAAAAACCTATTCCTACGACCCGGACAAAGCCGGAAAGCTTCTGGACGAGGCGGGATGGGCCATGGGCTCAGACGGGGTGCGTGAGAAGGACGGCAAAAAATGCGAGGTGACCTTTTCCTACAATTCTCAGAATGCCCAGGAGGGAACCATCGCAGAATCCATCCAGGCTGATCTGGTAGCTGTCGGGATTAAGATGAATATTCTGGCAGAGGAAAAGCAGGCCTTTTTAGACCGCCAGAAGTCCGGCGATTTTGATCTCCAGTACTCCCTGTCCTGGGGAACACCATACGATCCCCAGTCCTATGTCTCCTCCTGGAGAATTCCGGCACACGGCGATTACCAGGCGCAGACGGGTCTTGAGAGGAAGCAGTGGCTTGACGATACCATCACTAAGATTATGATCGAGGCAGATGACAATGCCCGGGCGGGTATGTACAAAGAAATACTGACCTACATCAATGACCAGTGTGTCTATGTGCCCATCTCCTACTCCAAGACTAAGGCTGTTGGGATTAAGGGCCTGCAGGGGGTAACGTTCAACGATTCTCAGTACGAGATTCCCTTTGAGAAAATGTACTGGAATTAATGGAGAATGTAGAATTGAGAATGGAGAATTAAAAGAACAAACCGGCAAAGCCGGTTTGATTTTAAATCAAAACCGCTTTGCGGTTTTGCACCTGTAATTCTCCATTTTCCATTCTCAATTCTCCATTGAAAAAGCTTCGGATCAAGATTACAATTCTAAAAAAGGTTTCCAATGAAAAACTACATTATCAAAAGAATCCTCTGGATGATCCCGATTCTTATCGGGATCTCCTTCTTTGCATTTATCCTCATTAACTTAAGCCCCAGTGACCCTGCCGAGGTGGCGCTTCGGGTCAATGAGGTGGTGCCAACGGAACAGAATATCGCGGATATGCGGGAAAAACTTGGCCTGGACGAGCCTTTTTTGACCCGCTATTTCCATTGGGTGGGGAATGCCCTTCAGGGTGACTTTGGCAACAGCTATGCGAATAACAAGCCTGTGGGCGCTGAGATCGCAAAGGCACTGCCGCCGACACTGTACCTGGCCTTTGTCTCCCTGGTCATCATACTGGTGGTCTCGGTAGGGGCCGGGGTGCTCTGCGCCCTTTACAGAGACAGCATCGGTGACCGGATGATCCGGGGGGTGATCTTTATCGGTACAGCCATGCCGGCCTTTTGGGCAGGTATCCTGCTCATGTGGCTCTTTGCCGTTAAGCTCAGACTGCTGCCCACCAGCGGTATGACCGCGCCGGGCTCGGTCATCCTGCCGGCAGTGACCCTGTCGCTTGGGTATATTGCCACCTATGCGAGGCTGCTGCGCAATAATATGATTAAAAACCAGGGTGAGAATTATGTGCTCTATCTGCGGGCCCGGGGCCTCAGCCAGGGCACCATCACCCGCCATGTGTTCAGGAACTCCCTGCACACTGCGCTCAACGCCCTGGGCATGTCCATCCCCAAGCTGATCGCGGGCACAGTGGTCATTGAGAATATTTTTGCCTGGCCGGGCATGGGCAGGCTCTGCGTGACCGCCATTTTCAACCGGGACTTCCCAGTGATTCAGGCCTATGTGCTGATCATGGCAGTGCTTTTTGTCCTCAACAATTTTGCTGTGGATATGATTACCACGCTCATGGACCCGCGAATGCGGCAGGAGGTATAATATGACCGGATTTTTCAAACGCTTTAAGGCCGACCGGCTGGCTGTGGCCAGCGCCCTGTTCCTGCTGCTGGTTATTCTGGCCGCAGCCCTGGCCCCGGTCATTGCGCCTTATGACCCGACAGCTCAGAATATCATCATGAAATTTCAGGGGCCGTCCCTGGCACACTGGTTCGGAACCGACCAGCTGGGCCGGGATACCCTCTCGCGTATCTTGTACGGCGGCCGGATTACCGTGCTTTTATCCATTGTCACCATGCTGTGCACCATTGGCATTGGGCTGGTGCTGGGTGTGATCGCAGGCTATTTCAGAGGGCTTGTGGACGAGGTGGTCATGCGTGTCTGCGACGTGATGCTATCCTTTCCCAGCGAGGTGATGATCCTGGCCATTGTGGGGGTTCTGGGCACAGGTATCTTTAACATTGTCATTGCCACCATCATTGCCAAGTGGGCCTGGTATGTGCGCATGATCCGGGGCATTGTGATCCGCTTTATGGATAAAAATGACATCCGGTTTGCCCGGGTGGCAGGGTGCAGCACGGGTTATATTATCAGAAAGCATCTGATTAAGGGTGCCTTCGGCGAGATCGCCGTGCTGGCAACGCTGGATACCGGGGCCATTATCTTAAACATATCCGCCCTGTCCTTTCTGGGCCTTGGGGTTCAGCCGCCCACCGCGGAATGGGGCATGATGCTGAACGAGGCCAAAAATGTCATGACCACCAATCCCGGCCAGATGCTGGCGCCGGGGATCGCCATTTTTCTGGTGGTGGCAGCCTTTAACTTTTTAGGCGACGGCATTGAGGAGGCCATGAATCCAAAGCTGGATAAAGGCTTTAAGCGTAAGCGCAGATCCATCTTCGCGCGCAAAAAGGCGGTGGTGTCATGAGTGATCTGCTGCGGGTAAAGGATCTGAGTGTCACCGATGTGCGTAACGGAGAGGTCATTGTGAACAAGCTGAGCTTTGCGCTGAGAGAGAACAGCTGCCTTGGCATTGTGGGCGAGAGCGGCAGCGGCAAATCCATGACTGCGAAGGCAGTGCTGAACCTTTTAAACCCCTGGCTTAAAACCACCGGATCCGCCCTGTTTACGCAAAACGGCTGTGAGACAGAGCTCATCGGGCTGGAGGAGAGCCGGCTGAGACACATCCGGGGACAGGCGGTCTGTATGATCCTCCAGGACGCCATGACTGCCTTTGATCCCCTGGCGCGTGTGGGCAGCCAGATGGCCGAGACCTTTGTGCAGAATCTGGGAATGGATAAAAAGGCCGCGAAGGCCATGGCGCCTGAGGTGCTGGCCGCGTTAAATATCCGGGAACCGGAGCAGGTGGTCAGGAAGTACCCGCACCAGTTATCCGGCGGTATGCTTCAGCGCTGTATGATCGCCATCGCCCTGGCCATGAAGCCAGCCATCATTATTGCCGATGAGCCGACCACAGCCCTGGATGCTGTGAACCAGCGGCAGGTGGTGGAGGCCTTTGAGCTGCTGCGGCAAGAGACCGGCACAGCCCTCATCTTTATCTCCCACGATCTGGGCGTGGTCCAGCGCCTGTGTGACGATCTGTTTGTCATGGAAAAGGGCTGCGGCGTGGAGGCTGGAAGGGCAGAGGAAGTGTTTAGGAACCCTCAGAACGCCTACACCCGGTATCTGATCGACACCCGGCTCATGATCACGGATTCCTTTAAAAAAGCCATGAAAAAGGAGGCGCACCATGAAGAACCTGGTAGAAATTAAAGAGGTGCACAAGAGCTATCTGAAGGTGGGCGAGGGCTTCAGCGGCGGCCGCCTCAAGGTGCTGGAGAGTGTGAGCTTTAACATCGAGGAGGGCCTGTGCGTGGGCCTGATCGGGGAGAGCGGCAGCGGCAAGAGCACGCTCTCCCGCCTGATACTGGGGCTCGAAAAGGCCGATAAAGGCAGTGGCGGCATTTTTATCGAGGGTAAGCCCGTTAAGACATGGCTTGCGCAGAACCGGGGCAAAATGAGCGTTGTCTTCCAGGACTATACCTCCTCGGTCAATGCGCAGTTTACTGTGCGAGAGGCCATTGCGGAGCCGCTGCTGGCCCTTGGTATCCGGCCGGAGGGGCATCAGATTGACACTTTACTTAAAAAAGTAGGCCTGCCCGCGGCCTTTAAAGACCGCTATCCTCACGAGCTGTCCGGCGGCCAGCTCCAGCGGGTGTGCATCGCCCGGGCCATTGCCACGAACCCGCGCTTCATCGTTCTGGACGAGGCCATCAGCTCACTGGACGTGTCGGTTCAGGCCCAGATTATGACCCTGCTGCACGCGCTGCGTGTTGAGATGAACATGACCTATCTGTTTGTGGCCCATGATCTGCAGGCAGTCGCCCACCTTTGTAATAAAATTGTCTTCCTATATAAAGGGCGCATTGTGGAGGAACGCATGAGCGGCGAGCTGGCCCAGGTACAGAACCCCTATGCCAGAAAACTGCTGGAATCCGTAATTCCCTTTGAAGTATAGGGAAATAGAAGGGGATTTTAACCTGCCAGCCATTGACGTTTTCATACAAAAGCGGTACAATATTAATCACATATTTAATTGATAGAACAAGTATGAAATCAGGAAAGCAGGAAGAACCAGTGAGCAGAGAATTTAATCAATGTATTACGCCGCTGACACAGGAAATGGTGGAGAGCTATCATGAGGATGACGCCTACACCACCTATACCTCCACAGCGCTGCCAAACAGAAACGAAATCATTGGCATTTTATGTGATATAAGAGAGCTGTTTTACCCAAGGCATTACGGCAGCCGGGAGCTCTTTAACTGTACCATCCAATACTATATCGGGGATATCTTAATGCGGATTGAGGAAAAACTGCACAAGCAGATCCGCCTCTGCCTCATGCGCAAGTATGAAAATTCTGAAAAATACCAGGTGCAGGCCGTGGCCGATGAGGCCGCGCAGATCAGCTGCGCCTTTATGAAGACCCTGCCAAAGATAAGAACCCACATGGCCCAGGACGTGCAGGCCGCCTATGACGGCGACCCCGCGGCAGCGGATAAGGATCAGATTATCTTCTCCTATCCCGGCGTGTTTGCCATGATGGTCTTCCGTGTCGCCCATGAGCTCTATCAGCTGGGCGTGCCGATTATACCGAGAATGATGACCGAATACGCCCACAGCCGCACCGGCATTGACATCAACCCGGGCGCCACCATCGGAAAATACTTTTTTATGGACCACGGCACCGGTATTGTCATCGGCGAGACCACCATTATCGGTGATTATGTCAAGCTGTACCAGGGCGTTACCCTGGGGGCCCTCTCAACCCGCGGCGGCCAGAATCTGCGGGGGCATAAGCGCCACCCAACCATTGAGGACAATGTGACCATCTATTCCAATGTGTCCATCCTGGGCGGCGAGACCGTCATCGGGCATGATTCCATCATCGGCGGGAACTGCTTTATCACCCAGTCTGTCCCGGCAGGCTCAAAGGTCAGCGTGAAAAACCCAGAGCTCCAGGTGGAGGGCGGCGAGCCCCAGGAGGTTGAGGAAAACTTTGACTGGGCAAATTAAGAGAAATTCAATGGAAAATTGAAAATGATAGCATTTGTTTACACTCTGAAACGGTGGATCGCTGATCCATCGTTTTTTTGTGGTAGAAGAACAAAGAATAAAAGGGTATAATGAAGCTATAGGATCAACCATCAGAAAAGAGGCGGAACCATGAGCGACATTAAAGTAAAAAATTTTGATTTTCAGAGAGAGCTGGAAAAGGTGGCGGCCGGAATCCGCAAGCCCAATATCCTGATCTGCGGGGCCACCGGAGCGGGTAAAAGCTCGGTGGTCAACTGGGTTTTTGGCAAAAATGTGGCCGCCACCGGCACAGGAAGACCGCTGACCAGAGGTATTACCGAATACAGCAGTGAGGACACCAGCGTCAATCTTTTTGACACCGAGGGCTATGAGATCGGCGAGGAAAAAATCTCTGCCTATCGGGACAATGTGGAAAAATGGATTGGGGAACGCCGGGAGGGCGCCCTGGCCGGGCAGATCCACGAGGCCTGGTACTGTATCTCCGCTGCCAATAAACGGGTGACCGATATGGATCTCTCTGTGGTGCAGACCCTGCAGGAAAAAAATATCCCTACCGCCGTAGTGCTGACCCAGCTGGACTGCGTTGATTATGACGAATACCAGGAGCTGCTGAGGGCTGTCTCCGAAGGCTGCGGCGCCCCCTGCTTTGCCACCAGCGCACACGCGGACAGAGCCGTACAGGAGGCGCTGGCGCCCTATGTGCAGTGGGACGCCCTGGTCGACTGGGCCGAGGCTGTGCTGGACGACTCTTTAAAGGAAGGCTTCATCGGCTCACTGGCCGGCTATGTGCAGAAAAAGCAGGCACTGGTCACAAAAAAGATCATCCCCATTTATACCACCGCGGCGGCAGGTGTGGCCGCGACGCCCATTCCGTTTTCAGACGCGGTGCTTTTAGAACCCATACAGGTATCCATGGCCATGCATATTTTAAGAACCTATGGACTGGATAAAATCTCCGAGGATCTCATCTCCTTTGTGGGCAGCCTGGTGGTGACCCAGGCAGGGCGCATGCTGGCCCAGAGCCTGACCGCCGGGGTGCTCAAGATGATCCCCGGCGTGGGTACCGCGGCCGGCATTGCCGTGAACACCGTTGTGGCCTCCACCTTTACCGCCGCTATCGGCGCGGGTTTGTCCCAGAGCTGCGCCAACTACTCAAAAGCCGTGTTTGAGGGCAGCAGGCCCCAGTCCTATCCGGAATTCTTTGACAGCGCCATCCTTTCCGGCTTTGTGGAAAGCTGGCTGAAGGAGCATAAAAATGGAAAAGACACTTGACGCCAATGTGCTCATCCTCGGTAAAACAGGGTCCGGGAAGACCTCCCTGTTCAACTATATTTTTGGCAGAAACGTCTACGCTACCGGAGCAGGGCGGCCCGTTACTGGTATGGGCATCTACGAGGAGGCTGTGACCCTGTCCCCGGACTTTACCCTGCACCTGTACGATTCCTGGGGGCTGGAGGCTGATAAGGCCAGAGACTGGAAGCAGCTCATAAACGATACCCTTAAAGCCCACGACGTGCCAGAGATCACCGAGTGGTTTCATACCATCATTTACTGCATTTCGGCCAAAGCCGCCCGGGTAGAGGACTTCGACCTCGAGATCATCGAGAGCCTCCGCCAGGGCGGCAACCAGGTCATCGTAGCCCTGACCCACGCCGATGTGGCCGGAGGTCCGGATAACCTCATGACCATGCTCCAGACCATCGCCCAGAGCGGCCATGTGCCCGAGGAGGATATCCTCCCAGTCAACAGCCAGTCCAAAACCCTGCTCACCGGGAAAAAGACCCAGGCCTATGGCCGGGAAGCCATCATCAGCCGGATCAAGGCCGGCCTGCTGAGCGCCATCAGCCAGAAGATCCCCCATATTTTTGAGGAAGAGGGCAGAGAGATCATCGAGACCTGGTATACCCGCTGCTGCTACCGCATTGACGCCGACCTCAGAAAGCCCGGCGGTATCAGCACCCGCAAGGAGAAGGAACGAAACCGCCTCTTTACCGCCTACGCCGAGGAAGCGCAGAGCGATATCGAACAGTCCTACGATATCCTGATCTCCGAAGCCTACCGCTATTACTGGAAGTTCTGCGGCCACCTCGAGCAAAATCCCGTCGGCTTTGTTAAAAAACCCGGAAAGCCTCTGGAAGTTCTGAGAATGAGGCTGCACCTCACCGATGCCCTCCAGGCCGCAGGGGAAAATATCGGCCAGTTTTTTGAAGGCCTCTTTAAAAAAGAAAAAAGAACCGCAAAACATGATGCCTTCGCCCAGTTCTACAGAAAAGGCCTGGCCAAATACAGGGAACAGCTGTACCAGATGCTAAAGGAAAATACGAGTAAAATGAAAACCGAACTGCGCGAGTATCATCAAATTGTGCAGAGCCCAGAATAGAGAGTCTGAATGACGACCGTACGTTTCGTACGGTCGTCAAAGATGGATGCCATACCCAAATTATTAGGAAACAACCATTATAAATCGAATTTAAATAAATTTTTTTAATTATTTCAAAATTTTACGTGCAATTCATAGGAGCAAATGTTATAATAGGTTTCGATATTGAAAAAGTCGATGTTTTGTAAGAAAAAGAAGAGCGTGAGGGCTCTGATTTTTTTAGATGTTGGATTTAGATGAGTTTTAATATAAAATATAAAAGGAATTGGAAAATGAAAATTTTAGTTTGCGGCGGTGCCGGTTATATCGGCAGCCATGCTGTTGTACAGCTTTTAGATCAGGGATATGAAGTCGTGGTCGTTGATAATTTATCCACCGGTCATTGCTGGGCCATTGATGAAAGAGCGCGGTTTGTAGAAGGCGATATCCGAGATCATCCCCTTATGGATGATCTCTTTCAGCAAGAAAAGATCAATGCCGTCATGCAATTTGCCGCTAATATTGTTGTGTCAGAGAGCGAAACTGATCCGCTTAAATATTATGACAACAATGTTTACGGTACCATTTCGCTACTGGAGTCCATGCTAAAAAACAATGTGAAAAACATCATCTTTTCATCCACAGCCGCGGTCTATGGCAATACCAAAGTAGTCCCTGTGACTGAGGATATTCCGATAGAGCCCATCAGTCCCTATGGCCGAACCAAAGCCTTTGTCGAGCAGATTTTAGAAGACTGTCATAAAACCTACGGCCTGAACTACTGCGTGTTCCGCTATTTCAACGTCTCCGGCGCTCATGAAAAATACCCCATCGGTCAGGCCGTCAAGCATAACACTGCATTGATCCCGATTATATTAGAGGTCGCCGCAGGCGAACGGAAAAGCATCCAAGTCTTTGGCGATGACTATGACACCAAAGACGGCACTGGCGTAAGAGATTTTATCCACGTGGTTGATCTGGTTGACGCCCATATCTTAGGCATAAATAAGCTCTTTGAAAATGAAAGTGCTGTTTACAATCTTGGTAATGGAAAAGGCTTCACCGTCATGGAAATGATCGAGGCGGCCAGAAAAGTCACCGGCCATCCTATACCCATTGACATCATCGAAAGACGCCCGGGCGATATCGCCATTTCCATTGCCAGCAGTGACAAAGCAAAACAAGAGCTTGGCTGGGAACCAAAATACCCAGAAGTTGAAAAGATCATTGAAACTGCATGGAAATTTAAGCAAGAAGGAAAAAGTATTTAAATATGGAAAAACCAGAGAAAGTATACCTCGCCTCGCCCCACATGGGCGGCAAGGAAATGAAATACATACAGGAAGCCTTTGACACGAACTGGATCGCTCCCCTAGGCAAAAATGTCAACCAGTTTGAAAAAGAAATGACAGCCTATGTAGGTGTTAAGGCAGGCGCCGCCCTGTCCGCTGGCACAGCCGCCCTGCATCTCGGCTTAAAAGCCCTGGGGGTAGGGGAAGGAGACGTGGTCTTCTGTTCCAGCCTGACCTTTTCAGCCAGCGCTAACCCCATTATCTACCTGGGCGCAAAGCCTGTTTTTATCGACAGCGAACCCGAAACCTGGAACATGAGCCCAGAAGCTCTTAAAAAAGCCTATGAGAAATATCCCAATCCCAAAGCTGTGATCATTGTGGATTTATACGGACAAGCCGCCGACTATGAAAAGTTGTCACCCCTATGTAAAGCCCACCACACGCCAATACTGGAAGATGCCGCCGAAGCCTTAGGCGCGACTTACCAAGGCCAGAAATGCGGCACTTTTGGCGATCTGTCCGTTCTATCCTTTAACGGCAACAAGATCATCACCACCTCCGGCGGCGGGATGCTCCTTGGAAACAATGAAGCCCTTATCCAGAAAGCCCGCTTCTGGTCCACCCAGTCCAGAGAGAATGAACGCCACTATGAGCATAAAGAGCTGGGCTACAACTACCGCATGAGCAACATTGTTGCCGGTATCGGAAGGGGACAGCTAAAAGTGCTGGAAGAAAGAGTCGCAAAGAAAAAGCAAATCTTTGAGGCCTATCGAGAAGCTTTTAAAGAAGTCAAAGCTATTGAGATGATGCCCATTTCCGATAAAGGCAAACCCAATTACTGGTTGAGCTGCATGACCTTAAAAAAGGATAGTAAGGTAAACCCAATAGATATCATGCATGCTTTGGAAAAAGAAAATATCGAATCCCGGCCTGTCTGGAAGCCCATGCACTTGCAGCCTTATTTTAGGGCTTATGATTTCTTCAGCCATTGTGATCCAGAGAATGAACAGAGCATCGCAGAAGACGTCTTTAATCGAGGTGTCTGTATGCCAAGCGATACTAAAATGACCGAGGCAGACCAGCAGCGCATCATCAACATTATCAAAGTATTGTTTTAGAAAGCCCAACTAAGAGGTTCAAAATGATTTATCAGAAATACATCAAACGAATACTCGATATCACCCTGTCCGGCGCGGCCATCATCGTGCTGTCACCCGTGATGGGTGTCACAGCTATCTTGGTTAAAAAGAAGCTGGGAAGTCCGGTCATCTTCAAACAGAAACGGCCCGGCAAAGATGAAAAAATCTTTACGATGTATAAATTCCGAACCATGACCGATGAGCGGGATGAAAAAGGCGAGCTGTTACCGGATAGTATTAGAGTGACCAAGTTTGGAAAGATGCTTAGGAGTACCAGTTTGGATGAACTGCCAGAGCTATTTAATATTTTTAAAGGAGATATGAGTGTTGTGGGGCCAAGGCCTTTATTGGTGCAGTATCTTCCCTTATATAATGAAAAACAAAAAAGACGGCATGAAGTAAGACCCGGCCTTTCCGGACTGGCACAGGTCAATGGCCGCAACGCCATTACCTGGGATGAGAAATTCAACTACGATGTCGAATATGTTGAAAAAGTCAGCTTTACCCTCGATGTCCGTATTGTTTTAAGAACCATCATCAAAGCCTTCAGGCAGGAAGATATCAACGCAGGAAGCGAAGTGACGATGGAAGCATTTACAGGAGAACCATCATGATCAAAGATCTGGCCATCATTGGTGCCGGAGGGTTTGGACGCGAAGTCGCCTGGCTGGTCGAGCGTATTAACAGAGAAGAAAAAACGTGGAATCTAAAAGGCTTCATTGATGATCAGCAGCCCATTGGGACAAAGGTCAATCAATACACCGTCATTGGCACCACAGAAAACATCAAACAATCTGAAAAAGATTTATATGTCGTCTGTGCTGTCGGCAATGCAAAAACCAGAAAAAGGATCATACAAAGTCTGGAAAACACCAAGACAATACACTTTGCCACCGTCACTGATCCTTCCGTTATCCATTCCGACGAAATTACCATAGGAGAAGGGAGCATCCTATGTGCAGGTACCATCCTGACAACCAATATCACCATCGGAAAACACGTCATCATCAATCTGGACTGTACCGTAGGCCATGACGCTATCATTGAGGATTATAGTACCCTGTATCCAAGCGTCAACGTTTCAGGCATGAGCACTATTGGTAGAGGAAGTGAGATCGGTACAGGTGTGAATATTATACAGGGAAAAACGATTGCTCAGGATGTCATTGTTGGTGCAGGGAGCGTTGTTGTGAAAGATTTATTAGAATCTGGAACCTATGTCGGAATACCGGCAAAGAAAAGAGTTTAACCTTGAATATATTATTTTTAACCTTGCTAGATTTTAGTTCATTAACAGAGTCCAATATATACACCGACTTACTACGTTGCTTTTCTGGTAAAGGCCCAAATATCTATGCCATTTCACCATCCGAAAAAAGAAAAGCGCGACAGACAGAAGTATTGATCGACCAAAACGTTCAGATATTAAAAGTCAAAATCGGCAACATCACCAAATGCGGCTTAATCGAAAAAGGCATCTCAACCCTCAGAATAGAAGCCCAGTATATTAAAGCCATCAAAAAGTATTACGGCGATGTTCGCTTTGACCTGATCCTGTACTCAACACCACCGATCACCTATGGAAAAGTTATTGAGTATGTAAAAAAAAGAGACAATGCGCGAACCTATCTTTTGCTAAAGGATATCTTTCCGCAAAACGCAGTGGATCTGGGCATGTTTTCCTCAAAAGGGTTGCTCCACACCTTTTTCAAACGCAAGGAGAAAAAGCTCTATGACCAGTCTGACTTTATCGGTTGCATGTCTCAAGCCAACGTGGATTACCTCTTAAAACACAACTCATGGATCGACCCGAAAAAAGTAGAGATCTGCCCCAACAGCATTGAACCGATAACCATTGAAAAAGATGAGACAATAATCCGGAAGGTCCGCGAAAAATACAGCATTCCCATGGATAAAACCATTTTTATCTACGGCGGCAATCTTGGAAAGCCCCAGGGTATGGAGCATATCATCGCATGTCTAAAAGCCTGCGCTGACCATCCGCATGCCTACTTTGTCATTGCCGGCTCAGGAACGGAGTATCCAAAACTAAAAGCTTTCTTGGATCAAACACCCTTATCCAACGTTCAGCTTTTATACCAATTGCCAAAAGAAGACTATGAGCTGCTTGCCAACACTTGTGACGTAGGCTTGATTTTTCTAGACCATCGCTTCACCATCCCCAACTTCCCGTCACGTCTCCTGTCTTACATGCAGGCATCTATGCCTGTATTAGCCTGTACCGATGTCCACACCGATATCGGGCTGATCATTGAACAAGGACAGTTTGGTTACTGGTGTGAAAGCCAGGAAGCAGAAAGTTTTAAAGAAAAAATTGATCAGATGTGTGCAGAAGAAGAAAAACTTTCCGAGATGGGCGAAAATGCAAGGGCTTATCTAGAAGCCCAATATACTGTTGATCAGACTTATAAAATTATTATGAAACATTTTGAACAGGAAGGACCAGAAAATGTTTGAAGGAGAAACCCTACTTATCACCGGAGGCACGGGCAGCTTCGGCCACGCCGTGCTCAACCGCTTTTTAAAAACCGACATCAAAGAAATCCGCATCTTTTCAAGAGATGAGAAGAAACAGGATGACATGCGGCATGAATATCAGGCCAAATGTCCAGAGCTCAGTGAGAAAATAAAATTCTATATTGGCGATGTGAGGAACCTGCAGAGTGTGAAGGACGCCGTACACAACGTGGATTATATCTTCCACGCCGCCGCCTTAAAACAGGTGCCCTCCTGCGAGTTTTTTCCTATTGAGGCCGTCAAGACCAACGTTATCGGCACTGACAACGTGCTGACCGCTGCCATCGAAGAAGGCGTCAAAAAAGTCATCTGTCTGTCCA
>NZ_VUMP01000012.1:0-101550 GCF_009696115.1 Eubacterium sp. BL-380-WT-2B | reverse complement strand
CCTTGACTACTACAATAACCGTCGTATCAAAGCCAAGCTAAAGGGCTTACCTCCTGCTGTTCACAGGAAGCAAGCCCTCGAAGCTGCTTGATTTAATTCTTTTGTCTAACTTTTGGGGTTCAGATCAGTGGCTCCGGCTTTTTCATCGGATTTTGATTCGTGTAAAATAGTCTGTCGAATTGTGGTGGTGGATGGTAGCACCATTCTTGAGCATAACCCTCAGGGAGGCCGTGTTGTCGAGATAGCAGGACAGGTAGATTTCATCCTCCCCGGGAGGCAGCAGGCCCTTACAGACCTCCACTGCCAGTGCCAGACCCTTTGTGCCATAGCCCCGGCCCCTGTATTCTGGCAAAATGGCATAAGCGAGGTGTCCCCAGTCTTTTTTTAAAAAATCATTCAGGTAATGGCGGATTTTAAACAAACCGACGATCTGTGTATCCTCCCACAGAAAGAAATAAGTGTCCGGGACAAGGCCTTCGGCCACACCAATGCCTCTGGAGGCATCAATGCGCTCTGGAACCGCCTGATGGACAAAATCGCTGTAGGAAATGCCGTGGTATGGGTTTAAAAAGCCGCTTTCACTCTGGATTTCCTGAAAAAACTGGTATTCCTGCCGGGTATCTGCTGTGTTCAGTGCCTTTAAATAGAGCATGACTGCTGCCTCCAATTCATAGCGTTTGTATTTATTTTTAATCATACCACAGATTTATAAAAAGAATATAAAAAAACAATGGTATTCTTCGTGCTGAGCAGAATTTTTAAATTTTTTTTAAAATCCGGGAACCTTTTTGATTTTTGAGCGATTGTATTAAGTGTAAGGCAAAAACGCCAAATCAAAAATCAGGAGGTACAGCAAATGGCAACCATTGAAAAAAACATTGAATCTGTAGGGATGAAGATCACCGTGAACCACGGCGAAAGGGAAGGAAAGATCGTCAAGTCCTCAAAGACCTATGGGGATATTGATCCCGCCGTCACCGATGCGTCCTTTGTGGGCACTGCCAAAGCCATCGCCGGCATGCAGGAGCCCATCCGGGAAAAGCAGGTGAAGGTGACCGCGGAAGAGATTGTTGAAATCGCATAGCGATTTCAACAATGGAGAATGAAGAATTGAGAATTGAGAATTAAAGGGCCAAACCGGCAGAGCCGGTTTGATTTTCATCAAAATCGCATCGCGATTTTGTTCCGAAATTCTCCATTCTGCATTCTCAATTCTCCATTAAAAAAGAATACAAGTAAACCAGAACCACAAAATTAAAAATAAGAAGGAGACTACAAAAATGCCAACAACCAACAAAGATTTAACCATCTATTTTCAGCGCACGGACGGGAAGGAGTTTAAAATCACCATTCCCGATTACAAGGAGGGCATCACCGATGCCGAGATCAGGACAGGGGCGAAAGCTGTTTTAGACCAGGGCGCTTTTCTGCCCGACGGCTTTGGTCTGGTCAAGGTGACCGGAGCGGTGAAGGTCGACACCATCAAAACCGATGTGGCCATTGAGGAAACAGTGTAAAAAAGGGGCGAAAGCCCCTTTTCAGGCTGTCGACAAAGTTGAAAGTCTGCGGCAAAGCTAAAGCAGGAAACAGTTTCAGGTGGAAGGTTGAAGGTGGAAGGTTCATGACCCCTTTGGCTGATGCCAAAGCGATTAAAAACGCGGCCGCAGGCCGCATCTGATCAAATCGGCCAATGGCAGACTTGCACCTGAACTTTCCACTATCCACTTTCAACTTTCAACTGAACAGCCCTCTCTTTAACCCTCTGGCTGTTCATGACAGCATTTGTCTACACTCTGAAAAAGGGGCGAAAGCCCCTTTTTTATTGATCAAACAGAGAGGAAAACATGAAAAGATTGAAAAAAACATTTATCATCGGGCTGGTCATGGTTTGCGCGGTGGTTTCAATGATGTTTCTGGAAAGCCTTGGCCCCAAAAGAGCTGAGAATGCCGTCATCCCAGAGGACCCGCCCGCAGGGATAACAGACGCTCCCGCAACGGAAAAGTCCAGGGAACCGGTATTTCCGCCGCCTCAGGACAGTGACAGCGCCCTGCCTGATGGAGATGCAGAAGCGCGGACGCCCCTCATGGCAACGCCCCACTTTGCCATGGAAGAATACCAGTGTGACTGCGCGGGCTACTGCGACGGCTGGCCCTGCGTTGTGGAGCCCGAGCTTTTAGAGAAGATCGAAGCCCTGCGGTGCTATTTTGGACGGCCGGTCATCATCACCTCAGGCGTGCGGTGCGAAGCCCGCAATGAGGAGGTTGGAGGCGTCAGCTGGTCCTTTCACAAACGGGGCTGTGCGGCGGACCTGTACTGCCCGGGGGTGGGTGTCGGGGATCTGGCCGCCGGGGCAAAGGACTGCGGGCTGAACGTGCTGCCCTATTACAGCAGCGGCTATATCCATGTGGAAATTTAATTCTTCAGAAATATTTCAGAATTTATTCACAGAAAGATCACAATGATTTGTTATACTAAGCACATACTTAGGAAATAAACCTTGGGGGTGTACGAAATGACGAAGACAAAAAAGACAGACCGGCTGACCATTATGGTCCTCGCGCTGTTGATTTTAATGACCGCTGCCCTTGCAGGGCTGTTTCAATCCACACAGTCGCTTATTCAGAGCCGTGGAAGCGCGGCCGCTTCTGCGGTGACAGCCGTTCAGACCCTGGCGCAGGAACGCCCTGTGTCCGGCAGCAGTGTCATGGTGAAGCGCGTCTGCGATTTTATCTGAAAAAAACGGCTTGAAATTTAAAAATTTTCATTTCCTTTTTTGAATTTGGGTATATAATAGTTATAATAGCTTAACACATAGGAGGATATGATATGAACGAGATTTTTAATCGCGCCAGCGTCAGAGTGTTTAAAGACGCGCCGGTCGAAAAGGAAAAAATAGAAATGCTGTTAAAGGCCGCCATGCAGGCGCCGTCTGCCGGAAACCAGCGACCCTGGGAATTCATTGTGGTTGAGGACAAAAAGACACTGGAACAGCTGTCCGAAACCGACCCTTACGCCAAATTTGTGGCCAAGGTGCCGGCGGCCATCGTGGCGCTTGGCAACACCGATGAAATGCGTTTCCCGGAACACTGGGAACAGGATCTGGGCGCTGCCTGCGAAAACATTCTGCTGGAGGCTGTGAGTCAGGATCTGGGCGCGGTATGGCTGGGTGTGGCCCCGCTTAAGGAACGCATGGACCACATCACAAAGGTCTTTGACCTGCCGGATAACATCCGTCCCTACGCCATCATTCCCTTTGGCTATGCCAAACGGCCCTACGAGGTGGAAGAACGCTACGATGCCGGCCGGGTTCATTTTGAAAAATACACACAAAAATAAACAGAAATTTGATTCAATCAGGCGGTAAAAGACCAGAGTGTCTTTTACCGCTTTTTCCATGCCATGAAGGAAGCACAAAATAGTACAGAAAATGACAAGAAATTTCCTATCCACAGCGCGTTTTTTGTTATATAACTATATATAGAAAGATAGCGGCAGATGAAAACGAACACAAGGAGGCGTGAAAATGAGAAACAGCGTTGCAGGGGAAGGAGGGAACAGGCCCTCCACACGGGCGTATCTTTTGCAGCTGGTGGATAAAAATCTGCTGGTCGAGATCCTGAACGCCTTTACGAATGTGACAGGCCTGACCGCCAACATCGTGGACACAGAGGGACGCTCGATTTTCTCAAAGGCTGACGCCCAGATCAACTGCAGCTTCTGCCAGCTGATCTGGAAGCTGGAAAAGCAGAAGGGCGTCCAGCGCTGCAAGGGCGCCTACGCCCGCGCGGGCAAGCAGGCAGCCCTGTTTAACGAGCCCTATATTTTCAGATGTCCAGGCGGCCTGGTGGAATGGGCGGCACCCATCATCGTGGACGGCGAGCATCTGGGCAGTGTTATCTGCGGGCAGGTGCTCATGTGGGAGCCCGAGGAGTTTTTCTGGATCGAGCTTGAGGAAATGAACCGCGTGCTCACCGATGATTTTGAGCCGCTGTTTAAGGCCGTTAAGGAGCTTCAGGTGGTGTCGGGTGAAAAGGTGCAGAGCGCCGCTTCACTGCAGTCGATCATGGCTAATTACATTGTGAACGCGGCCTGGCAGAGCATGCAGCGCAAAAAAGAGCTTGAGCTTCAACAGACGCTCTTAAATGATGAGATCGCCACCCGCAAAAGCCTGGAGGAAAAGCTGAACAGCCAGAGCCTA
Source organism: Eubacterium sp. BL-380-WT-2B (assembly GCF_009696115.1). Taxonomy (NCBI): domain Bacteria; kingdom Bacillati; phylum Bacillota; class Clostridia; order Eubacteriales; family Eubacteriaceae; genus Eubacterium; species Eubacterium sp. BL-380-WT-2B. Next base: position 97,351 of record NZ_VUMP01000012.1, on the reverse strand, counting down.
AACTATTACATCGAAAAGGAAAAGAGCCTGGTCGGCAAGATCCGGCTGGGTGATCTGGACGAATGCCGCAGGATTTTCAAGGTCATGCTGGCCGACATCCTCGCCGATACCGTGCAGAGTAACCTGGCCGTGGTCCGGGCGCGGGTCTTTGAGCTGGTGGTGGTGGTGTCCAGAGCCTCGGTGGAGGCCGGAGTCAACTCGGAGCGGCCCATGGGCATCAACGCGGCTTTCATGCAGGAGCTTGGCACCTGCTACTCGACCGAGGAGATCAACACCGCGGCGCTGAAGGTGCTGGAGCGCTATTTTAAAGAGATTCAGACCAACAGCAAGACCAAGAACCGCCTGGCCATTGAGGGCATCAAGGGCTTTATCCGCAACAATTATAACCGCAACCTGACCCTTGAGGAAATCGCGGATTCGGTTTATCTGAGCCCGTACTATGTGAGCCGGATCTTCAAGGAGAGCCAGAGCATCACTGTCATGGACTATGTGACCCGGGTCAAGCTGGACGAGGCCAAGAAGATGCTGGGCAACACACGGTATAAAATCGACGAGATCGCTGTGCGGCTGGGCTATAGTGACGCGAGCTATTTCTCAAAGGTGTTTAAAAAAAATGAAGGCATGACGCCGACGCAGTTCAGGCAGAGCCGGTAGGCGTGCAGAGCATATGGATAGGGGGGAGAAGCGCATGGATCAGATTATTATGGAAATACAGCAGGGCCTGGTGGACGGCGACGCAGAGTATGTGAAGGATAAAACCGAGGCGGCCCTGGGGCTCGAAATCGGCCCGGAGGCCATCATTAAAAAGGCGCTGATTCCGACCATGGACAAAATCGGCCAGGAGTTCAGGGAAGGGGAGATCTATATCCCCGATGTGCTGATGTCGTCCCGGGCCATGCACGCCAGCCTTTATGTGCTCAAGCCGCTGCTCACAAAGGCCATGAGCCATCACAAGGGTAAGGTGGTCATCGGCACTGTGGCCGGCGATCTGCATGATATCGGGAAGAACATGGTCACCTGGAGCCTTCAGGGCGAGGGCTATGAGGTCATCGACCTGGGCATTGATGTGCCGCCCGCCAGTTTTGTGGCCGCCATCCGGAAGTGCCAGCCGGATATTTTAGCCATGTCTGCCCTGCTGACCACCACCATCGGTGAGATGCGCAATGTGATCCAGGAGGTGACCGATGAAGGCCTCCGGGACAAGGTGAAGATCATTGTGGGCGGCGGGCCTGTCACCCAGGACTTTGCCGATGAGGTGGGCGCCAACGGCTACGGTAAGGATATCTTTGGGGCCATCGACGTGGTCAACCATATTCTTGGCAGGGGCAGCGGCTATTTTGGGACAAGTGAGGTGTGAGAAATGTGTGAAAAAAAGCCGGATATCATCCTTTTTACCGGGTTTTTAGGCTCAGGCAAGACAACTATGCTGCTTAAAACCATCGAGCTGCTGGCAGCAGAAAATAAAAAGTGCGCCATCATTGTCAATGAGATTGGCGAGGTGGGCATCGACAACCGGCAGATGCGCAGACTGGGCTATGACGTGCACGATCTCTTCGGCGGCTGTGTTTGCTGCACGCTGAAGGTAACCCTGGAGGCCACCATCAACCATCTGCTGACAGAATACGACGGCCTTGACTACATCCTGTTTGAGCCGTCTGGCATGGCCGATCCGGCCTCCATGTACCCGTCCATGGAAAACTGCGGGTACACGCCCGAGGATATCTGCAATGTGTTTATCTTTGACCCGCTGCGGGTGGATCTGTACCGCGTGCGGCTGAACAGCCTGCTCATGAGCTCTCTGGGGCTGGCCCGGGCGGTGGTGATCAACAAGATAGATGAAGCCCCCGAGTGCGCTGTGCGCGAGGCGGAGGGCATGGTCCGGGAGCTTGGGGACAGGCTGCCGGTCTTTAAAATGGATGTCAGCACTGGGCTGACACCGGCATTCAAGACATATTTAGTCCGTTAGGCAGGAGAAAATAATGTATCAAAATGAGTTTATTCCAGCGGTTTTCAAGCTTCAGTTTAAATCCGACAGCCCCATGACGCCAGAGGAGTGGGAGGAAATGATTGGCAGCCTGATGGGCGTGTACGCCAAACGCATCTCTGAAAAGGAAAAGACCTTTATCGGCCATATCAAGGGGCTGGCAGAGCTTTCGGACACAGCCTTTATCAAGTTCAGCTGTGTCAACGCCCTGACCGGCGTCCATCACGAGTATACCGGCGGAAATGAAACGTCGGGCCAGGCGGAGATGGTCATCAATTCCCTGGTCAGCGGCATCGACGCCGGGGAGAGCCGGAAGCTTTTAAACCTTTCCTGGCTGCTTGTCGAGAAGGACTACAGCCAGGTGGTCATGCGGGTGACAGAAACCTTTACCGAGGAAGCCCATGAACACCATCACCACGATGGAGAGGCCTGTCCCATCTGCCACGGCCACCACCATAAAAATGGAAAATTAAAAATGGAAAATGGAAAATTTCGAAATGCTTCTGTTAAAGGCAAAAGCCATTAAAGCTGCGGATACAAGACTGTTTGCATGGTTTATATTCTTAAAAAGACGATGTTTTAAAATAACAGCGTCTTTTTTTGATGGTATATTAGCATAATAATCATAAAAAGCAAGATATTACCGAAAAGTATATAAATCGTCCAAGGACAGAAAGCCATGCCGGGTGTATTATAATAACATAAATAATTATTTAATAAGTCCCGCGGGGTTATAAAAATGTATATTTTAATAAAGAGGAGTGTATTAAAGAGTTAAAGAGATATTTTAAAAAGAATATTTTAGGATTAGGGAGGCTCTTATGGAATTTAAAGGAATCACAAATCTGATGGCAGATCTGGAAGAAGAAAAGCTCATGGTGTTTGTCGATGAATTTTTAGCTTTAGATCCATCGAGGGAAGAAGGATTAGGTGTGATTGAAGCCTGCCGGCGGGGAACGGAGAAGGTCGGAACACTTTTTGAGGCTGGGGAATACTTTGCCGGGGATCTGTTACTGGCAGGCCAGCTTTTTAAAGAGGTCAAAAAGCGGCTGGAACCTGTGGTCGGCAGCAAAATGGATGACCTGAAGTCTGGCGCCATTGCCCTTGGCCCTGTTTATGGAGATGGACAGGGGGACGGGAATGAGATTTTCCGGCGCCTGGTGGAAATGGCCGGGTTCATTGTCATCAACCCTTGTTACAAAGACTCCCTTCAGCATTCAACGAACTAAAAAGTGGAGGATACAAAAATGGCAAAGAAATTTGATAAACTGGCAATTAATAATCTGGATGATTTTATTTACGGTTCCTGCCCGAACCCAGTCACCACCAAGAGCGGCATGGTCATCGGCGGCGGCACCATCTATCCGGAAATCAACTTCACGCTTCCTGGCATGGATGTCAACGATGCGACCATCGACAAGGCTCTGGGCATTTATTCAAACATCATTGACGGTGTGCTCAAAAGGGCGGCAGAGCTCTACGCGCCCGGTGTACTGGTCGAATTTGAAACTGTGCCGGACTTTACCGAGCATCCTAAATATGGGATTGACGCCAACCGTATTTTAATCAATGGCATTAAAGAAGCGGCAGACAAGTACGGCCTCAAGGCCGCCCTGCGGACCACCCCCAACGACCTGCGCGAAATGAGCCGTCCTCCGGTTATGCGCGGCGGCAAGTACTGGGATACCATGCTGGAGCTGTACGAACAGTGCGCCAAGGATGGTTCAGACTTTTTATCCATCGAATCGACCGGGGGCAAGGAAATCAATGACGAAGCCCTCGTAAAGGCCGATATCCGCAAAGCCATCTTCGCCATGGGCGTGCTGGGCTGCCGCGACATGGAATACCTCTGGGGCAATCTGGTTAAATTATCCGATGCCAATGGCTGCTTCGCCGCTGGCGACTCTGCCTGTGGCTTTGCCAACACCGCCATGGTTCTGGCCGAAAAAGGCTTTATCCCCCATGTGTTCGCAGCGGTTATGCGTGTTGTGGCAGTGCCGAGAGCCCTGGTGGCCTTTGAACAGGGCGCGGTTGGACCGAGCAAGGACTGCGCCTATGAAGGCCCATACCTCAAGGCCATTACCGGCAGTCCCATCGCCATGGAAGGTAAAACCGCAGCTGGCGCCCATTTAAGCCCAGTTGGCAACATCGCGGCAGCCGTGGCCGACACCTGGAGTAATGAATCCATCCAGCAGGTCAAGCTCTTATCCGAGATGGCCCCTGTGGTGGGCATGGAACAGCTGGTATATGACTGCCGTCTCATGAACGTGGCCAAGGAAAAAGGCCAGGGCCTTATGATGCGCGACCTGCTCGTTGAATCTGACGCGCCGCTGGATGTCCAGGCATGGGTTTTAAGACCCGATGTTGTGCTTAAGATCGCCGGCGGGCTGGTGAAAGAGCAGGATAACTTCCTGAGAACCAAACTGGCCGCCAAATTAACCATTAACGAGCTGCGCGACGCCATCAAGGCCGAAAAGGTCAAGGCTGACCGCCGCGACATGAAATGGCTCGACAAGATGGAAAAAGCAGTGGACAAGATTCCAGACGATCCGGAACAGTTCTACGCAGAAATCAAGCCCGAGCTGGACATGGACAAGTGGCATCCTGAAGGCTATGGCTTAAAGGCCTGATCTTAATATTCTTAAAACAGAAATTCACTGTTAAAAATTATAAAAATTTGGACAATTCCCTCCGGTGCGGCTCAGTACACACTGCGCGCCGGAAGAGCAGGTAAACAGCTTTCATCAGGAATAAAAAAATCGGAGGATATAAAAATGGCAATTTTAGAAGATATTCAAAACTGTGTGTTGGACGGCGAACTGGATGAGATCAAGGACTTGGTGCAGAAGGCAGTGGATGAGGGGATCGACCCCGCCGCCATCATCAACGACGGCCTCATCGGCGGCATGAACATTGTGGCCCCGCTGTTTAAGAGCGGTGAAATGTTTGTCCCGGAAGTTATGGAATCCGCGGATACCATGAACGAAGGCATGCAGGTGGTTAAGCCCCTGATCACCGATGCGGATATGCCCACCAAGGGCAAGGTCATCATCGGCACTGTCAACGGTGACCTGCACGACATCGGCAAAAACCTGGTGGTCTTAATGATGGAAAGCCGCGGCTACACAGTTATTGACATGGGCGTAGATGTGAAGGAAGAACAGTTTGTGGAAGCCATCAAAGAACACAAGCCAGACATTGTGGGCATGTCCTCACTGCTCACCACCACCATGATGAAGATTGACGATACCATCAAGATGATTAACGAGTCCGGCCTGCGTGACCAGGTTAAGATCATCATCGGCGGCGCACCCATCTCTCAGGAATTCGCCGATGATATCGGGGCGGACGGCTATTCAGAGGACGCCTCCACCGCGGTTGAGCTCTGCGACCGCATGATGGCCATGTAGCAGACAGCGAATAAAATTTTGACGAACAGGAGGCATTTCAGATGCTGACAATTGTTGGTGAACTCATTAACACCAGCCGCCCTCTGGTCAAGGAGGCGGTACAGAATAAAGACGAAGCGTTCATCCGGGAGCTTGCCAAAAAACAGGCAGACGCCGGCGCGACCTATATCGACGTAAACTGCGGCAATATGGTCAAGAACGAACTGGAAATAATGGAATGGCTTGTGAACATTGTTCAGGACGAGGTCGACACCCCCCTGTGCATTGACAGCCCCAACGCCAAAGCACTGGACGTGGGTCTGGCCCTGTGTAAGAACGGCCGTCCCATGATCAATTCCATCTCCGACGAGGACGGGCGTTATGAATCCGTTTTTCCCTTAATTAAAAAATATAACGCCAAAATCGTTGTATTGTGCATGGACTCCACTGGTATGCCCGAAACCTCAGCCGACCGCATGAAGGTGGTCCATAACCTTTATGCCAAGCTGAAGGCCGAGGGCATCGCCGATGACGACATGTACTTTGACCCGCTGGTCAAGCCCATCAGCAGCGTGACCAGTGCCGGAGCAGAGGTGCTCGACACCATCCGCCAGATCAAGCAGGATTATCCCGATGTACACTTCATGTGCGGTTTGAGCAACATTTCCTATGGCCTGCCGAACCGCAGCATCCTCAATCGGCTGTTTGTTGTCCAGACAATGACCCTGGGGATGGACGGCTACGTCCTTGACCCCACCAATGGCAAAATGATGGCGGACATCATCACCGCCACCGCGCTCCTGGGCAGAGACAGCTATTGCAGTAAATACATTAAAGCCCATAGAAAGGGCAAACTTGACGCATCGTCTGATGCGTAACCCGATGATTTCATTCTCCAAGTGAAATGATCACCCCTCTGGCCGGCGGTACTCTGCCGCCGGCTGCTCATCAAATGAATAAATAATTCAAGAAAATAACCCTTCCAAAAAATTTTTAACATTTTGCAGTAAATATTTTAACAGTAAGTAAGGATGCACCCTTTTTAGGAGCATCCTTTTTCAGCATTTAATGGAGGTACGTCGAAACGGCGTGCCTCCAGGCGGAGTGTATCAATCCCTTACAGAACCCTTGCTCTGATGGTTTAATTAATCCTTGCCCCAGGCGTAAAAGCACTGTATAATAGATACAACGAGAAACTGAGGAGCCTGTATATGAAAAAGATTGAGGAAAAGGCAGTCGCCTTTGCAAAATCCATATGGGAGGATTATCTCATCAACCGCGATCTGCTGAAGCTGACCAGTGTATTTGATGACAACGCTTCCTATATCGGCACCGGAGACGGCGAAATCTGTTATAGTCTTGAGCAGGTTCGCACAGCGATCTTAGGCGAGACTGAGGAGTGGAACGGCCATTTTACCATTGATGACCAGTGGTATGAGGTACGGGTCATGAGTGACGAATTTGTCGTTGTTTTTGGAGGCTTTGACGCCCATGAGGCCAGTGACAACCCATTGGTTGCGGCCATGCACACCCGATTTTCCCTGACACTGCGGGTAAGCGGGGATACCTTTAAGATTATCCACCTGCACCACTCAGTCCCAAACTTTGAACAGCTGGAGGGAGAGTTCTTTCCTAAGACCATCACGGAAAAACGCAACGAGGAATTCCGTCATGCCCTTGAGCAGAAAACCAACGAACTCAGGCGGCTGGCTCAGTTGGACTCTCTGACCGGCCTTTTAAACCGGGTCAGTGTCGAGCAGGAGATCAACACCCGCCTTGAGCAAGGCACCGGGGGAGTGCTGATGATGATTGATATTGATGATTTTAAGGAGATTAACGACGTGTTCGGCCATCTGGCCGGCGATACGGTGCTCAAAGTTCTGTCCGACCGGATACGCGAGAGCTTTGGCGGCCAGAGCATCATGGGCCGTGCGGGCGGCGACGAGTTCGTGGTCTTTGCGGAAAAGACAGCCAGCCGGGACAGCATTGGCCAGTCTGCGCAAAAGTTCTGTGAGATTGTGACACAGCCTGTCATGGATATTCCCGGCTGCAGCATTACTGTGAGTATTGGCATTGCCCAGTCACCGGATAATGGCAGTAGCTACAGCGCACTGGTGCGTTCGGCCGACCAGGCCCTGTATGCGCGTAAGAAAAACAGTAAAAATGGCTATGTATTCGCCGGTTAAACGGCAGTAAGAGCGGCTTAGAGGCTGCTCTTTTTATTTAGGCGCCAAAAAAGCGAAAAAAATACTTAAATTTTGTCACAGCTGACTTTTCTTGTCGTCTAATTCTGTATAAGCATAAAGGAGGAAACATTATGGTTTCAGAAAAAGAGATGAACATTTTTATCCGACGCGCCGTAGAAGGGGATAAAGACGCACTGGGGACAGTGCTGGAATCGGTTCAGGATATGGTTTTTAACCTGTCGCTGCGCATGATGGGGATGATTGAGGACGCCGAGGACGCCACCCAGGAGATCATGATCCGTGTTATGACAAGCCTGTCGTCTTTTAAGGGAGAGAGCCTTTTCTCCACCTGGGTTTACCGCATCGCCAAAAACTATCTGGTGGATTACCGCCGTTCGCGTTTCGACCGCCAGCCCCTCACCTTTGATTTTTACGCCCGCGATATTGAGCAGGGCATGGCCGAGCGCTGCCCGGACCCCCAGGCCGGAGTGGACGCCGAGCTTCTGGCCGAGGAGCTGAAGCTTTCCTGTACCAATGTCATGCTGCAATGCCTGGACGCGGAAAGCCGCTGCATCTATGTGCTGGGCGCCATGTTCAGAATTGACAGCGCCATGGGAGCGGATATTTTTGACACAACGCCGGAAAACTACCGCCAGAGGCTCTCCCGCATCCGCAGGCAGGTTAATGACTTTCTGAAAAAATACTGCGGCCTCAGCGGAAGCGGTATGTGCGCCTGCAGCAAGCGCCTTGGCTACGCCGTGGGACAGAAGCGCCTGGACCCTGCGCGTCTGGAGTACAGCGCTTTAGAGGTCTGTAAACAGGAAATGGAAAATATGGACGCTCTGGCCGGTGTGTTTGAAAGCCTGCCAGAGTACCGCGTGCCGGAAAAAGCCCGGGCCTTTATCGACAGCCTGGTGGCTTCAGATTCAATGGTCTCGATTCAGAAAGCGGGGAGAATATAAGATGAACGACTGTGAAAAAATGCTGGATTTCCTGGCACAGCTTCGGGATAACAACTCGCTGGAATGGATGCACAGCCACCAGCCAGAGTACAAGGCCGCCCGCGCCGCCTTTGTCAGCCTTGTGTCCGATTTAATGGAAAAAATGCTGCCAGACGAACCCGGTCTGGGCCTCATAAACCCCAGCGACCTGGTTTTCAGGCTCAACAGGGACACCCGCTTCGGCAAGGATAAAAGCCCTTACGCGCCGTCTTTCCGCGCGCATATTTCGCCGGAGGGCAGGGGCATGGTGCCGGTGGGGGATTACCTCTTTGTGTCGCCGGATCAGATTTTTCTGGGCGGCGGCGTCTTTCATGCCAAAATGCCCGAGATCACCCGGCGTATAAGAGACCAGATTGTGTCGCAGGGCAGCAGCTTTGAGGCTGTTTTAGCGGCGCCTGCCTTCTGTGAAAAACTAACGCTCCAGGGTGAAAAGCTTAAAAATGTGCCGCGCGGTTATGATAAAGAACATCCTTATGGCGAACTTTTAAAGCATAAATCCTGGTATGTGGAGTATCCTGTAGAGAAAGACCTGTTTTTGGACCGTGAGGCCTTCTTGGCGGAGGCTGTGGATGTGTTCAGACGGATAAAGCCCTTTAATGACTTTATCAATAAGGCTTTGGAGGGCCTTGAAATGCCCGGAAAAAGATAGGAATGAGCATTTAAAAATCCCACGAATGATTCGTGGGATTTTTTGTGCTCAGCGCAGGACACCGCGTTCCTTTAAGCGCTGCCGCACGGTGGGGTAGAGGCTCAGATCGGTGTGGGGCAGAAAGCGCGCGGCGAACATGCGGGTCAGAAAATCTGATGCCGCGCCAAATTCCAGATATTGGATGTTGTGCTGAAGCGCGCCCACAGTATCAAAAAGGGTGTAGTCCAGCAGCAGCGCTCTGGCGCCGGTCAGGGAGCTGTTGCCCAGAACTGTAAAGCGCCCGGCTGGCAGGTCGGGGTACAGACCAATATTGATCGCTGCCTCCAGGTTGATATGAGCGCAGAAAGCTCCGGCGATAAAGACCTGGTCAATGTCCTCAGGCCCAAGACCTGCGGCTTCCAGAAGGTAGGCCACCATGGTGTTGGCAGCAGCCTTGGTGTCCAGATACTGCGTGATATCTGTCTGGTTGAAAAAAAGCGGGGCGCCGTCGGCGGTTTCCTCCCCGTCAGCGTACCGAAGGGCATAGCCGTCCTCAGTGGGCACGATACAGTCTGTGGCGTCAGGATTAAACTTTCCGGAAAAGTCGATCCAGCCATTCAGCAGCATTTCGGACAGCAGATCCACGATGCCAGAGCCGCAGATGCCTTTAGGCCGCGCGTTATCAATTGTGGTGCAGCTCAAAACACCATCTGTGATGGACACATGGTCGATGGCGCCCGGTCCGGCCTTCATGCCGCTCTTGCTGATACCGCCCTCCAGTGCCGGTCCGGCTGCGCCCGCCCCGGCGATCAGGAAGTTTTCATCGCCCAGCACCATCTCACCATTGGTGCCAATGTCGATAAAGAGGGAGGGCTTTTTCTGTTTATCAAGCCGGGCGGCCAGCAGGCCGCTGATGATGTCGCCGCCCAGGTAGTTGGCGGCTGAGGGCATACAGTAAACCAGTCCGCCGATGGGCAGGCTCAGGTCGTCAGCGGGTATAAAGCCCGTATGGTTGAACATGGGGGTAAAAGGAACCTCAAAAATAGGCCAGGGGTCAATGCCGAGGAAAAGGTGGGTCATGGTAGTGTTGCCGGACACAATCATCATGCTGTAGGCTTCTGGCGCGATGCCGGTTTGGGCGGCGAGGTCATCCAGTAAGTCGCAGAAAGTACGGACAGTGCTGGCCTGAAGCTCGTCCAGATGGTCAGGCCTGCCCTTGGTGTAAAAAATGCGGCTCAATATCTCATCGCCGTAGTCAATCTGCCTGTTAAAGCGGCTTTTCTCCGCCAGCACCTGTCCGGTATTTAAGTCAATGGACTGCATGATCACTGTGGTGCTGCCCAGATCCACGGCCAGTCCGTAGTTTTGTGCGGTGGTGTCACCGGCTTCAATGCGCGTCAGCTCCCAGTGGGTTCCGGCGTAAACCAGGGTGCAGGTTACCCTGAAATCGGCTTTCCGGCAGACGGCAGCATATTTTTTATAGGTTTTATAGGAGACCGCCAGCGGTGAAAAGGTAGCTTCAAGGCCCTGCAGAAGCCGTTCACGGTCTGCTGTGATGTCGCCCTGGCCCGGTGCCGGCAGCTCTAAATAAATTTTTTGGCTGAAAGCGTTCAAAAGGTCATCTCCTGTCTTTGTATTCCGTTTCATTATAATGGAAAAGAGATAGATAAGCAAGTGTGAAACAGCGCTAAAGTATCCATTAACCATATACCCAAATAGGGATAGTTGCCCCAAATTTTACCGAAACGGGTAATTTTTTACCGTAATATTTTACAATAAGATGACTTGAAGTGCTATAATTTAGTTGTCCGATGGATCACAAAAGGAAGAGCCCCATATGCTCACGCCTTTTGAGATAAGCACACCCTGCCATTCCAGAGGTTTGACTATATTTGTGAAAGCAAGTATAAAATCCTCTCATCCATACCAATTCAAATCTCTGGTATGGCTGTAGACGCTCCATTTGTGCTGTTTATTTTCATTTTTATAATGAAAACAAGTTTTTCGCTGTGTTCTTGTAAAAAAATACAGCAAATTGTTTTTGATGGGGAGATGAGGTTCTCGCTAAGAGGTCTCATGACACATCAGCTGTTTCTGATTTTTCTGATGGCGCCGGTAAAAATGGCTGTGCTATGGAACACAGTCATGAGGGGTAGTCCTGCCGAACCAGCGGGGCTGTGATTTTGGGACTCCTCCAGACAGCTTCATCACCTTGAAGCCATAGAACTGGTTCAAAAATAACACGCTTTTAACATTATCATTTTCACCACTGCGGCCGGCGGACCGGCCCCCCTTGGCCATACACCACAATCTCAAACTGGGGGGCGGCATCAGAAAATAACAGCAGAATTATTTTAAAAATTCCGATTTTTGGCAGCCAGGACAGGTGCATCAATCCGATTGAAAGCGTTGGTCCGATTCATTTTAATCATCTTCCAAAGCGTGCCTCCATATATGATGCTTTTGGAAATCCGGTGTTATCCAGAGCGCCGGTCATTGATCTTTGATGCTGTGCCTTTTCCATAAAACGGGGAATTTTCATGGAAAGGGCAGATATGCTTTCCTCCTGATGTGTTTTGCCTGGTTCATCTGAAGCCATAAATAAAAAAACTCCTGCAGCTGGCAGGAGTTTTTTATTTGCTTTTGCTGTCCGGCATCAGTAAAACAGAGACTTTAAAAATATGATCGGCGTAGTCAAAATGGGCAAAGCCCTGATGCTTTTCAGCAATATGGCGGACAGAGGTGAGGCCAATGCCTTCTCCGGCGCGCTTGGTGGAATAAAATTTTCCTTTTTCCTGCCGGATTTCATTTTCGTAGCTGTTTTTCACATTAATGGCCACCATCCGCTTTCCGGCAATACCGATGCTGACATGGATAAAACGGTGCAGCTTTGTCTGGAGCAGGCAGGCCTCCAGCGCGTTTTCCAAAAGGTTTCCCAGAACCACGCAGGCGTCCATCTCGGTGACTGGCAGCTCCTTTGGCAGATTGACCGTAATACCAGCCTCGATGCCGGACTTATGCGCCAGCAGGTAGTAATGGCGGAGGATGGTGTCGACCGCGTAGTTTTCACAAAAGGAAGTCACCTCATCGGTGTCCAGTATTTTCAGGTAGTGGTTAATATACCGGAGAAGTCCGTCGGTGTCTCTCTGGTCAGCGTAGCCCTTGAGGGCCAGCAGGTTATGCCGGAGGTCGTGCCTTGCGGCCCGCGTGCTCTCAATGTTTTTCTGGAGCTGTTCATACTGCTCTTTCTGAAGCTCGATCTGAAGATCCATAACACTCAGCTGTGACTGCAGTCTGGAATTAGTGAAGCTCTCTAACAGGGTGCGCATGACAATATAGTAGGTCATAATGGTTCCGATAATCCACGCGACAGGCAGCAGGAAAAGGCTGTTGTGCCAGACAAGACAGGCATCGCTGAATGTCGGAAAAAGACCGATTCGGAAAATACAGTAAAAGGATATGGGAATAATCCAAAGGTAGCGCCATGCACGCATGGCGCTGGTCTGCTCGATGACAGGCTTGATGATTTTCTGCATAAACCAGAACAAAAACGGAAAAGCGGCCAGCTCTAGCAGCACAATGGTGATGGCATAGTCGGCAGAGGGATTAAAAAAGCCGATCCTGTTTTTCCAGACAATATTAAAAATTTTTGCCAGAAGCTGGATATAGTCATTGTAATTGGTCAGAAAGCATAAAACAAAAAGGTTTGTAAAATAATTATCCTGGATACAAAAAAGGGCCGCTGCAATGATAAAGAGCAGAAATATAAATGTCAGACCACCTCGGATGTTATAGAAGCTGCTGTCAGGCGTGAAGTAGATCCTTGTAATAAACACGCTGAAAGCAAGAACCAGGATAATCGCTGCAAACCAAATCCATTTAGGAACCCGTGTATGCTCGATAAAAACAGCTTCATAGTTGGCATAGCGCTGCCGGATTTCTGTGCGAAGCCCGCGGTTGATGGGCACCCGCTCTCCTGTGAGCATGACAAAATCCTTTTCGTCAAGCACATCGACCTCATCCATATTCACAATACAGTTCCGGTAACAGTTCACAAACTGTGGGTAGGGCAGCAGCAGCGCCGAAAAATCTGCGAAAGGCATATAGCATTTGACAATGCGCCGTTTAGTATGGATGTAGATATAATGGTTTGAGTAATCCGTATAAACGATATCCTTTAAGAAGATTTTTACATGGGTTCGCCCTTCCTTTACCTCAATGTACCGGCTCTGCTTAAACAGCGTTTCGTCGCAATAGCGCATGGTTTCCTCAAAAACCTCATAGCTGTAAGGCTTGACCAGATAGTCGAAAGCCCGGACCCTGAATCCCTTTACCGCGTGAAACTGGCTGGTGGTTGAAAAAATGAGGAGACAGTCACTGTCTTTCTCCCGTATTCTTTCAGCCGTTTCAATGCCATTCAAACCATCCATGTAAATATCCAAAAAAATAAGATCATAGGTGTGCGGAGCAAAGCGCTCAAGAAAATGGCTACCGCTTTCAAAGAGTATAATCTCCGCATCAAGCTGGTGATCGGCGCAGTAACGGTGGATGTATTCGGAGAGCAGTTCACATTCTGTTCTTAGATCGTCGATAATCGCGATTTTCATAAAGACATCCCCCTTTCATAATTATTGCAATCAAATTTTATCATATTATGTTAAAAAAGACTGGAAATTTAAAACGCAAAATTGGTAAAAAAAAGACGTTTTCGGTAAGAATGTTGATTCTGCTTTTTTAGACAGTTATGATTATAGTGATATTTAATAAGGTCTTAAGAAAATGAAAAGCAGAGGCTTTCCATTCATTAAGATAGCAGCGCGGCGCTTTGTTTTTGCATTACACCAATATGCTTTCACAGTGTGAACACATATCCTCTCATCCAATCGTAATGCAGTAAGCCCTGCCCGCGCTGCACGAAGTTAGAAACAGCGAGACAGCGGCGTTCCGTTTCCGTTATGCGGCAGACAGGAAAGGTTGTCTCCCTTTTTATGTTTGATATACCCAGATGGTATTCAAAATAGACTTTAGAAGACGAGAGGAGAGAGAAATGAAATTCGGCGAATTGAAAAGTTGGCAGAAAAAAAGACTGCTTTTCAGTTTTTTAACCTATGTCATCGTCATTGTTGTTTTTCTGGCGTATGCTTCGGTTACCATGTACACCGACAAAAAAGCAGAAGACGACTACTGGGTTTCAATGCTGCAGACGCCAAAAGACATTGAGGAGAGGGCGGCTCAGTTTGATCAGAACGCGACCAGGGTGCAGGTTGGCACCTATGTGGAAAACCTGAAGGAAGTCAACCTGAAAACCTCAAGCTTCCGCATGGTGGTTTTAATCTGGTTTAAATGGGAGGGAAATGATAATCTGGATATGGCCAAACATTTCCGCATTTATAAAGGCACCATTAACAAGACAGAAGTTGTTAAAAACTATCATGAAAATGGCGTGAATTACCAGGCCGTCCGGTGCGATGTGTCCATTACTAAAAACTACTGGAACCGCCGTTTCCCGTTGGAATCCCATCAGCTCCGCATGTATGTGGAATCCGAGCTGCCAGTGGATGACGTTGTATTTGTGAATGACAGGGAAAACAGCGGCATAAATGATTCACTTGGGATTTCCGGCTACGATTTGAGGCGTAATGAAACCGGGACAACCATGGTCGAATACGACAATAACCACGGTGATCCGGAAATACCGGGTGGCATCATCAATTCAGAGCATATTACCGCGCTGGAGCTCAACCGTGACAGTATGGGCCTGTATGTCAAATGCTTTATCGCCCTGGTCGGAACCATTACCTGGGTGCTTATCACCCTGTTTATCTGTACCTATCACCGTGTCGACCCACTCAGCATGATTCCCGCAGCCCTTTTTGGGACGGTTACCAACATTATGGTCGGGGCAAATCTGCTTCCGGACGCCCTGCAGCTTGGCCTGCTGGAGTTCGTTAATATTTTTGGCATTGTGACCATTCTGGCAGTGGCGATGACAATCATCAATATCAACCGGATACGTAACAAATATGAGGATCGTGATTTCGCAAGCTTCTACGGGCGTGTCATGTTCTATACCATTTTAGTCCTTGTCGTGGCAGGGAATATCATTCTTCCCATGTCTGCGTATATGTTCTAGGGACGGGGCGTTGATCTATGCGTGAACAGATATATAAAGTTGTAAAAAAAGCGGAGCCGGGAGATGTCATCAGCAAATATTATGATGTGTTCATCATGGTGGTGGCCTTTATCAGTGTCTGTCCGCTTATGTTTAAGGAATCCAATTCAATGTTGGTGATGATTGACACCATCACCGTCTATATTCTTTTTACCGATTATATTTTTAACTGGATTACCTATGATTATAAGATTAAAAAAGATTCACCCTGGGTGTTTGTGGCCTATCCCTTTACTCCCTTTGCGCTGATCGACCTGGTGTCAATCCTGCCGTCTCTTGGGCTTCTGGGCGCGGGCTTCCGTATTCTGCGTGTGCTGCGTGTGTTTAAGGTGCTGTATTATTCCAAAACCTTTTCCTATGTAGCCAATGTTTTCAAAAACGAACGCAAAACTCTGGGCTATGTGCTCATCATCGCGCTGGCCTATATCTTTGTATCTGCGCTGGCCATGTTTGCCTATGAGCCGGATACTTTTGATAATTTTTTTGAAGCGCTTTACTGGGCAACCACTGCTCTGACCACTGTTGGCTATGGGGATGTCTACCCTGTAACCGAGGTGGGGCGTTTGATCAGCATGATTTCATCGCTCTTTGGGATCGCGGTGATCGCAATGCCAGCTGGTGTTGTTACGGCTGGGTTTATGGATGAAATCGGACGCGCAAAAGAGCTGGAACGCCTTGAAAAGGCAAAAAAAGAAGGGAAGAATCTCGATGAAGTCATCGAGGAGGAACTGGAGGAACAGAATGAGTAATAAGACACGCTATTTAATCATCATGGTTTTGGGCGTTGTAATGAACCGGCTGCTCTATGTTCTGTCAATGCATTTTGGCCTGCCCTTCTGGCTGGACATGTCTGGCACCATTCTGGCAGCACTGCTGCTTGAGCCCACCGCCGGGCTGCTGGTAGGGCTTGTGAATAATTTTGGACTGGCGGTGTTTAATTACAGCAGCAGCTCGCTGATCTTCTATGCGGTCAGTGCCGCCGCCGCCCTGGTGGTGGGGGTGAATATGCGCCGTAATGGACAGATCGACTGGAAGCAGACAGTGCCAACCATGGGCCTGCTGATTTTAGTCACTGGTGTCTTGTCTGCTCTGCTCAGTATCTGGCAGACCGGCGGGACACTTACCCATCCGTGGGAGGTTTATTTTTACGACCTGGCCATATCCGCCGGTGTTCCCTGGGTGCTGGCCTGTTTCATCGGCACCATGGTTATCAAAGTTTTTGATGTGATTGCCACAACCGGCATCATCGCGCTGATTTACTTTGTTTTGCCAAATAGCCTGAAATATCCGCCAGAAACACTTATGGAAAAAGAAAAGGTTTAGAAAATACAGTTGAAATAAAAAATATAAAAAAACAGAAACGGTGCTGCACAGCGCCGTTTCTGTTTTTTTATTGTCCGAAGACTTTGCTGTTTTTATGATGTTTACCGGCGGCCTGCTGTCTGTGCGGCAGGGTTGAGAAGAACAGAGGCTTCAAATACATAAGGGTCATAATTAAATTTTGCAAAGCCGCTGTATTTTTCAGTTATCCGTCGAACCGAATGAATACCGATCCCTTCTGCATGGCGTTTGGAGGACATGAAGACATCGTCCTTTTTACAGATTATATGATCATAGCTGTTTTTAATGGAAATCACCACCGAACCTTTACCCGAGATGCCAAGCTTTACAGAAATAAAGGGATTTGCTCCGTTCTGGCGCAGGCAGGCCTCAACGGCGTTTTCAAACAGGTTGCCAAAAACCACACAAAGATCACCCTCAGAGAAAAGCAGCGGCTCAGGAAGCTTGATGTCAATCCGCAGGTCAATGGCGTTTTGGCGTGCGAGAGCGGCGTAATGCTGGGCGATGGCATCAATGGCAGCGTTGCTGCACAGAGGCAGCACCCTGTCCGATTCTACAGACTGCAGGCTGGCGCTGAGGCAGGTGTTTATCTGCTCGAGGGCGCTGTTTTCCGCATAGCCCTTGAGCATGAGCAGGGTATGCTTCAGGTTATGGCGGGCCTTCTCATTCTCCTCGATATTATTTTTCAGACGGTTATACTGCTCTTGCTGCATACTGGCCTGATAATCCGATATTTCCAGCTTGTTTTGGAGCTCAGCAGCGCGTTGGTTTTCCTGAATCAGCCTTAAAATAACATAATAGGTTAGAAAAGTACCGATAAACCAGACAAAAGGCAAAAGATAAGCGGAGACAGAGGTTAGATTCAGGGAACCCGGATAGATACAGAAGCGGTACAGCAAAAAAAAGCAGACAGGAACAACCCATAGATACCGCCAGTAAGGCATCTTGCCCGTCTCAAGAACAGTGGGTTTAATGACTTTTACAGTGAAGAACCCAACAAAGGGGAGTGTGAACACAAAAATTAAAGACTGAATAAAGGCAGAAAGAGGCGGGTTAGCAAACAGAGAAGGCTTACAGAATATCTGGCTGAAGAATACCACGATATCCAGATAGTTTTTAATAATAAATACCACAAAAAGGTTAAGGAAAAAATTTTCTTTAACGCTTAACAGAAAGATCAGGCCGATGGTGACATTAAACAAAACACTGATAATGATGCGCGCATTGCCAGAATCGGGCATGGTGTCAAGTGTGAACACAGCAGCATAGGTAACAGTGCTTGAAATCAGAAGTACAGCAGCCATCAGAATATTAACGCCAGTGCCAAACCGGAAATTGCCTTTAAAAACAGCCCGGTATAAAAAGAGCGCCGGCAGGAGCTGAATAAGTGAAAGCAGTGCAGCAAAAGCTAATTGATCCAAAACTATCCTCCGCGATTTACATGAGTTGATCTCATTTTACCATAGAACAGAAGCTTTTGTATAGCGTACTGTTCAGCGGGACAGGAAAATTAAAAGACCGGAGCAATCCGGATTTTTTTATGGGGAGTCCCTTAATAACGACAGAATTAAATTATGAAATCGGCATGTTTTTGACAGGAGGTATTTTACGTACTATAGAAAAAAACAGATTAAAAGTATATAGATAAAAATTAATACGGAGTTATCTTTTAGTATAAAACAATCCATATGAAGTGTATGTAAGCAAAAAAATAAAGATCGTAGAATACCATATTCTACGTCATTTTTTTACTTTTTATGGATTCTATTATATCATTTATAAATTGCTATTACTAGCAAAATTCTAATTAATTTTTAGTAGGGAGGCACGATTATGAAAAAAACATTTTTAATGTGGTCAGAATCAATTCGTCATTTTTTCTCAAAAAGGTCAGTAACGCTGGAAGCGTTCAGCCGCGAATGGATAAGAAAGCGTGGCGATGAAGGAAAGATTAAGGAGTCTACACTCACCAATTACCAGCGGATTATTGAACGCTATTTGTTGCCAGAACTGGGTGATCTCCGCTTGGATACTATAACCGTTGAAGTAGTGCAGGATTTTGTAAAAACGCTGGAGAGAAGAGCGCTTAATACCTCTACGATTCGGGGTATTATCGGCAGGTTATCATCAATTATGGAAAAGGCAGTGGAAGCTGGATTGATTAATAAAAATCCCTGCGGGCACATCGTTATTCAGAAAAAATGGCAGACCACAACAGGGAAAATTCTGACAATTGAAGACCAAAAAGCCCTGACACACTGGCTTTTAGCACATGAGCATAACCTGAGCCTGGCCGTACAGCTCGGCCTCTTCGCTGGGATGCGCATCAGCGAGATTGCGGCGCTGCAATGGAAAGATATTGATCTGAAAAATGGGTTTATTCAAGTTCGCAGAAATGTTCAGCGTGTAAAAAATCATGAAGCCGGTCAGCGCAAAACCATTAACCAGATAGGCACGCCAAAATCCCCGAAGGCTTTTCGATCAATTCCCATTACATCCATTTTAATGAAGTCACTCAAAGGATACGAAAAAAGCACTGCAAAACCAGAGGCTTTTGTAATTGCAAAAAAAGGTGGGTCAGCCTATGATGTGAGAACCATACAGCGCTATTTTAAAAAGATTATTTCTGTTCTAAAACTAGATAATTATCGTTTTCATGATCTCCGGCACACCTTTGCGACCAGAGCAAAGGAAAGTGGAATGGACATACAGATCATCAGTGAAATTTTGGGCCATTCAGAAACAGCCGTCACCATGAACATCTATCTGCACATTACAGATCTCCACAAAAAACAAGAAATGGTACTTTTGGACAAACTAAACTCAACAATATATGGAAAAGCGGCATAAATTGTCGTGAAATATGGTATTCTACGAACTTTCATTAAAAAATATACCCTGTATTCTAAGGAATCACAATAAAGGTAGAGAGCATGCAAGCATTGATTAAGACTCAGTTTGAGCGCTGTTCGGAAAGCGTTCGGCAGCATTGCCTGCGTACAGGCAGCTGGATAAGGAAAATAATAAAAGAATTGGGGCGTGAAGAACTGCTTTCAATCTGGCAGTTGGAAGAAATGTCTCCGGTGGATTATCACGACATTGGAAAAGCGGAAACAGAAGACACTCCTGGCCATTGTACAATGGGCGCACAGTTTTTTAGAAATCTTTATGAAACAAAAACGACTTGTTTCGCGGAACAGATTTTCTGCAGTGTCGCTGCAGATCTCTGCCGGTTTCATCACTATCGTTATGACGGTAAGGATAACCCCAAAATGGTAAGCGGACAGGATATACCAGTTATTGCCAGAGTCTGTGCTGTCGCCAATGCTTTTGACCATTTGCAGGAGTCGGGCAGGCAGCCGGATGAAGCGTACGAAAACATCTGTAAGGAAAGCGGCATCCTGTATGATCCGGCGGTTGTTCAGGCCTTGGGTGAAGCGATCCATCAATGATATAAAAAAGTATGGAAAAAGACATTTTCCCAGTTGTACTCTGTGGAAAATGTCTTTTTTCTATCAGCGGTGTATATGTCAAATAAGTTTAAAGCTCTTCAGCCGCTCCGGTCTTGTTCAGGACAATAACCGCGAGAATCACGACGGCAATACCAATGATTTGCGGGAATGAGATAACCTGTCCAAAGATAAAATAACCGAGAATAGAGGCCGTGATCGGCGAGAAAGCATTCATCATGTTGGTGATGGCAGGATCGACCAGCGAAAAAGATTTTACCCAGACATAAGATGAAAGAATCTGTGTCAGCAGTCCATAGGCGATAATGATCAGAATAAGAAGCAGGACATTCTGAGCGGAAGCGATCTGGCCAATGACGGCCCAGGGAGGGCAGACAACCCAGTAGATCAGAGCCGCTCCAAGGTTATAATAAGTGATGACCACATCATTGTCAATCTCGTTATTTAAAGCCCATTTGATGATCAGGGCAATCGCGCAGTTGGCTACCCAGTTAAGCGCCATCCACATAATACCTGAGGGTGCGATAAAAGCATCGGGTGAAAAGACATTCAGAACCAGTGCCAGACCGATAATGGCCAGTCCCAGCGAGGCGATCTTGCCCTTGGTTATTTTGTATTTAAAAATAAAGGAGGACAGAAGCATCAGAATAAAAACATGGGAAAACTCAAGGATGGAAAAAACACCGGTGCTCAGATAGTTGAGAGCCCGAGCGTAGGAGTAGTACAGCACTGCATTGGCAATTCCACCGCCCACCAGGACAATCAGTACACGTCTCCACCCAATGTTAAAGGCCTTTGGGTTTTTGATCAGGGTTTTTATCCCATAGAACAGGATAACAATCATCGGCCCCATGGAGGAGACCGCCACATCGTTCAGCCCCAGATTTTGGAGTAATGCGATAAAAACGCCGAGGGTTCCCCATAAAACACCCGCAATCCCGCCATAGATAATTCCTTTTGTAAAATTACTTTTATTTACTTCGTTCATTTTATAGACTCCCTACATAATTAAGCTTAGAATAAAGGTTTCAAATTCTTTTTCCGTTTCGGTCATACAATCTCGAATCAGCGTTTGATACAGTTCATCATACTCACTGACCAGGGCTTCAATTTTTTCTTTTTCTTTAAGCATTTGTCTAATCTCCTTAATATTTTCCATACGCATTGACAAAATCAATCACTGCTTTCATTTTTTCGGGCGGTGCGTCCTTAAAACTGAAAGCAGGTTTGTTAAAACCGAAGTAAAATCGTTTGGTTTCCATGCCAATATCCATGAGCTCACGGGCTTTGTCCAGACATTCCTCTGTAGAATAATTTGTCAGATAATCCAGAGGATAAGAGCAGCAGACCATATTTTTAGAGCCGAGAATGTCCAGCGTCTTTTTAAAGTCCTGGTGCTCCACGGCCAAAATAACCTTTCCCTCAGGGAGCTCGGAATAATAGTCAAAATAGCGTCCATCTGTGTAATCGCCCTGGAACTGCAAATACAGGGTATGCCCCTTTGCACCCAGCGTGTCACAAACCTTTTTAAAGGTAGGCCAGAAAAATTTCTCAAAATGTCTGGGGCTGATCATTGGCGGTAAGTGCACCCAGGAGCAGGCGCAGGAAATACCATCGGCGTCAACGGGCAGGGTATTTTCGACATAGTCGGTCATAACCGGCGCAAGCGCCTCACAGGCGGCTTCCAATTCGCGCTTTTTCCGCCGAAGATCCATAGAAATCTGAGTAATACCGCGCAGATGGTCGCCCAGCAGATCAAAGGGAGCATAAAACATGGTGCCATAGTAAATGGGAACACCTTTAGCGTAAGTAAGGTCATAGAGCTTATTATAAAAATCTGTGACCTGCCTTTTTTCAAACAGTAAAGCCTTGGAAATGGCTGTAATGTCCTTGACGCTGTCCTTACCCAGGGCGCTGTACATACCCGGGAGTACTCTTTCAACAATGCAGCGCAGGGGGTCTTCGATCAGTGCCGGATAATCATCCGCACTCAGGCTCATGACCTCGGGATGCTGCATGGTTCCGTTTCGCCGGTTTTGAATCCACGTTTTGCTTCCTAAAATTTCGTTGCGCTGGGGAGGAAGCCACCCCATACCCAGGTTGGCATCCATTTCAAAAGTGTCTAAAATTTTTTCATAGGCTTCAATGATTTTATCATAATTCCAGGTTGCTTCCAGAAAATCAATGCCCGCGTACTCACAGGCATAGCTGATTTCAAAATCCAGTATCACTGGCACACGGTCGGTTGGTTTTCCGGCCATGGTACTTTTTATCCGCTCAATTTTTTCTTCCATTTCAAATTTTCCCTTCATGTTTTGTACATATACAATATTGTATGATTACAATATATAGTATGTGTACAAATTTGTCAAGCCTTTTTTAAATTTATCTTTTTTTTACAAAAAGTCATGCTATAATAAACATGAGGTGGATTATGGCAAACTATAAAAATGGAACTGAGACAAAGACTTCGCTGTACAGCAGTGCAAAAAAACTTTTTTACTTGAAGGGTTATGGCGCGACAACCATTAAAGATATTATTACAGACGCCGAATCAAAGTTAGGCTTGTTCACTTATTATTTTGAGGGCAAGGAATCTGTGGCAATCAGTATTTTTAAGGATTTTGTCAATGATATTGCGCTGGTGCTTGAGGAGCCTTTGAAGGATTATACGGCTAAAAATGATTATCTGCTCGTAGATATGATTGAGTACCGCGCTTATTTTGAGTGCATAAACGCCAATGAGCAGATAAAGCAGTTTTATAAAGACATTTCGATTCTCGAAAGTTTTGCGCAGATGACCATTGATTTGAAAGATTATTTCATACAGAAGCGCTTTGAGAACGGGCTGAAGTTTGAGACCAGCGCGATGATTAAGGATAAGACCTACTTTGACGCCATCGCCTCTTTGACATCGGGAATGGAGATTCAGTTTTTCAGAGATGTGCTTGGGAAAAAGATTGATATTGCCTATGGCGACGCAATTGATATTTTTTTGACAGAGTATTACCGATTTCTGGTGCTGGATAAAAAGCGGATTCAGGATAACCTGCGAAAATCCAGAAAAGTCGTTGAAACACTGCATTTTGAAATCGGCGACTGCTTCAGCGTTCAGCTGGCAGGTCTTAACCCATAGGATAAAAAATATAATAAGAATTTTAAACATACAAATCAGGAAAGAAGGTTATCATATGATTGTTACTTTTAGAGAAATTGGCGCGTTGAATCAGCTTTTACAGGAAAAACATCTGGATTATAAAATTCATCTGAGCGATGCCTGCGGTTCCCAAAGCATGTGGATTGAGAGCCTGAACAATGCTGGTAATCCCAAGGCGAATGAAGCCCTGTATGAAGTGATCAATACTTTTTTTGAGAAAATGGGGACAGAGCTGGAATACACCTGGGATAAAAAATCCTTCTGGTTCAAGGACCGGTCCCTGGTATTCTAAAATTTTACAAGTAATAAAAAGCACAAATGCCTGAGTGTAAATGCTCAGAGCATCTGTGCTTTTTTATTGCCATAAGCGACTTTATGCCCGGAAGTGTTTGATTATGAAACATAATCCGGATTGAAAAAGAATGCGGAATCCGATAGTATAAAAACCAGAAAAGAATATGTCTGGAAGTGTTTGATATTTGAACAGACAAAAAAGGGGGAAGAAGGATATGAAGCCTATTTTAGGGATTACAATTGGCGATCCGGCAGGTATTGGACCAGAGATCACGCTGAAAGCAATGGCCTGTCAGAAGATTTTGGAAGTGTGCAGCCCGGTGGCTGTCGGGGATAAAAAAGTACTGGAAAATGCTCTGAAAATCACGAAAATTAAAAAGAAACTGATTGCCGTCAAGGAGGGCAGCCTAAAGGAAACCCTGGCTCATCTTGAGAAAGACGCGCTGCCATATATTGATATGGAAATTTTTAAGGAAGATAACTGGGAGTTCGGTAAGGTTGACGCGGGCTGCGGCGATGCGGGATTCCAATTTATAAAAAAGGGTATTACACTTGCTATGGAGGGGATTCTCGACGGTGTGGTGACTGGCCCGATTAACAAGGAAGCGCTGAATCTCGCAGGGCATCATTTTTCAGGGCATACAGAAATTTTCGCCCATTATACTGGCGCGAAAACATACCGTATGGTCCTGACGGGTGAAAAGCTGAGGGTGATCCACGTAACTACCCATGCGTCAATCCGCAAGGTGTGCGACATGGTCAAAAAAGACCGGATTTACGATACAATCTGTCTGGCGGATGAAACGCTGCGGCTTCTGGGGATTGATTCCCCCAGAATAGGGGTGGCAGGCTTTAACCCGCACTGTTCAGAAGGCGGTCTTTTTGGCGATGAGGAAGCCCTTGAGATTATTCCGGCCATAGAGGCGGCTCAGAAGGCAGGCATAAGGGTCATTGGCCCAGTTTCGCCGGACACGGTTTTTGTAAAAGCGCTTGGCGGCGCCTATGATATGGTGGTGGCCATGTATCATGACCAGGGTCATATTCCGCTTAAGCTCTGTGGGTTTAAGATGGATGCTGGAACCGGTGCTTTTACCAGTATGAGCGGTGTGAACTGTACGGTTGGCCTGCCGATCATAAGAACCTCTGTGGACCACGGAACCGCCTTCGAGGTGGCAGGGACAGGAAAAGCCAATGAGGAATCCATGATTGATGCCCTGCACATGGCGGCAGTTATGGCGCGCGGCAGGGAGAAACGGCAATGATCAGGCTTGTCGTGCTGGCGGATGATTTTACCGGAGCGCTCGATACAGGCATACAGTTTGGCAAACTGGGAATCAATACCGTTGTAACACAGCAGATTGATGGCTGCATGTGTACAGCCGGTGACTGTGAGGTGCTGGTCATCAATACAGAGTCCAGACATTTAACAAAGGAAAAGGCTGGTCAAAAGCTTTGTGAGATATCCGAGACGATTAAAAAAGCAGGGGTTCCCTTTCTTTATAAAAAAATAGACTCGACCCTCAGGGGAAACATTGGGGCAGAGCTGTACGGCTGTATGAAGGGAATGAAAGCAGAACAGGTAATGCTGGCGCCAGCCTATCCGGAAAACAAAAGGTACACACGGGGCGGCCTGCAGTATATTGACAAGACGCCGCTTTCAGAGACAACCTTTGCGCAGGATCCTTTTAATCCAGTCATTTCCAGTCGTATTTCTGAGATCATACACAGCCAGTGCGCGATTCCAGTTTATGAAGTTCCAGTCACTGGGCTCGCACACCTTGATCTGGAAGCAGAGGGGATCTATGTTTTTGATGCCGGGAGCCAGAGAGATATGGAAAAGATTGCCGGACAGTTAAACGCCTTCAGCCATCTCAGTGTTTTTTCCGGCTGCGCAGGCTTTGCAGCATTTCTGCCTTCCCTTTTGAAGATGAAGATACAGGAGACAAAGGCTTTGAAGATACCACGGCCTTTACTGTTAATGTGCGGCAGTATCTGCCCGGTTTCGGCACGCCAGCTTGAAAAAGCGAAGGCCCTGGGCATTCCCCTTTTCAAGCTTTCGGATTATCTTGAGCTGAGTGAAAATGGGTATCAGGGTTTGAATCGGCTGCTGAGGGATATGGAAAGCCAGGCTGGGCATACAATGATTCTGGCGAGCTCTGATGTTGAAAGTAAGAGCCCGTTCCGGCCTGAGCGCAGTGTCGAGAGAGCGCGGATTGCAGACCGTCTGGGTTACATTACAAAGCGCGCGGCTGAAACATTTGGCTATAAGGATCTTGCTGTTTTTGGCGGGGATACACTTCTGGCAGTGCTTAACCATTTAAAGCTCAGCGAGCTGAGGCCAGTCGAGGAGATTGAGCCAGGGGTGGTATTGTCCGAGACAGGAGGCTACCGCGTCATTTCAAAGGCAGGTGGATTGGGAAGAGAAGATGTGGTTGAAAGAATGTTAGCTTATACAGGAGCAGTTTTATGAAAATTCTTGGAATTTTGCCTTACAAAGGCCTCATGAAAACAGTGGCGGAAGTCCTTGGGCAGGAGCCGGATATTTCGGCCGATCTTTTTGTCGGGGATATGTATGAAGGCCTGAAAATTTTTAAGGAGCATTATCAGGATGACACTTATGATTTTGTGCTCTCCCGGGGGCGCACCGCTGGTCTGATTGAGGAGGCGACCCATATCCCGGTTGTTTATATCGATATTTCCGGTTATGATATGGTGCGTCTGATCCGTCTGCTTCAGACCTATACGGGAAAAACCGCTGTGGTGGGGTTTTCGGCCATTATCAAAAGTATTTATGTGCTGTGCGATTTGCTCCAGTATGAAATTGACTGTTTTGAGATCAACAGCGAAAATGAGCTTTTTCCCATGCTTTCCAGTCTGCAGAGCCAGGGCTATAATTTTGTTGCCGGCGATGTGATCACAGCAAAAGCAGCGGACAGCATCGGCCTGAACCATGCCATGATCACCTCTGGCCGAGAAAGTGTTTCCAAGGCGCTGGAGCAGGCAAAGAAAATGTATGGACAGCTTTCCTATCTCCGCGAAGAGCGCAATTTTTATAAAAAGCTCATCGCCAATGAGGCAGTCCGCATTGATGTGTTTGATGAGGACGGAAATATCTTTTTTACCAATGACAAAGCAGAGATGTTCGAAGGGATCAGAGCACATTCAGATATTCAGCGCTACAAGGACCAGATCGACCTGAAAGGGCATGTTGTTTTTAATCTGACGATGGGCGATGAGTTGTGGCATGTCGAGGGATCTTTGATCGAGGGGAAAGAGAAGCGCTATCTCTTGTATGGAAAACGCTACCTGAGCCAGCGGCTGAAAGAAAAGAATATCATCAAGCTGGATAATGATTTTGGCAGGAATACAATGATTCTGTCCCGGTTTGAGAGCAGCAACGCTTTGATGAAAAGGGCCATACAGACAGCACAGGCAAATTGCGAGAACTATAAGCCGATTTTAATTTATGGTGAGCAGGGCACTGGCCGGGAGGATTTTGCCCTGTCCATTCATCGTGAAAAACAGCAAAAAAATAAAGAATTCATCCAGGTAAACTGTATGGCCCTGAACTGCAGTGAGAGCGACGAAGTCTTTGACACGTTGTTTTCACTCATTGATAACAAAAAATCTAAAATTATTTTTTTTAATGACATTGACCATCTGGATCTGTCCACCCAGCTTCTTTTGTTGTCCTTTTTGCACCAGGCCGCCTCGATTAAGAGACTGAAGCTCCTGGCGTCCTCAGAAATATCCCTTGAGGAAATGATCCAAAAGGGGATTCTCCACTCTGAAATGTATACTTTTTTCAGCGGTATTCAGATCTTCTTGCCGCCATTGCGGAACCGTAAGGAAGATATCCGCAATCTCAGCAGTCTTTTTATAACACAATTTAACAGCGAATATGGCAAAGAGATTGTCGGGTTTCAGGAGGAAGCCTACAGTCTTTTAGAGACACTTCCGTGGCATTTTAATATTAAGGAGCTTCGGAATCTGGTCAAGGAGCTGGTTTTAGAGTCTAATACCCTCTATATCTCAAAAGACAGGCTTGGGTATCTTTTAAAAAACCAAAACCGATATCCGGCAGAAAAAGAAAAAAAGATACAGGGTTAAATCTCGACCAGCCTCTGGAAGACATTGAGCGGGATATTATTACGATTTTGCTGAAGCAGGAAAACCATAACCAGTCCAAGGTGGCAAAAAGGCTTGGGATCAGCCGAAGTACACTCTGGCGAAAACTGAAAAATGATTTATAATAAAACACTTTCGACTCTTTACTTTCTTGAAGTCCCTGAATCATGGTGATAGAATACGTCTGACCTAAGGGAGTAAGAGTAGAGAACAAAATATGTTCTGAAATGAAACATCTTCTCCTGAAAACAACGTACAGATAAAGGAGGGGATGCGTTGATTGAATTTGGACCGTCATTAATACCAGAGCTATACCGCATACGGCAAAAATGGAAAACTGCTTTTTTAGAGGATCCTGAGGATACGGTTGCGCGCCAGATGAGCCGCTATAAAGAGCGGATCAAGCCAGGCAGCCGGATTGGTATCGCGGCAGGGAGCCGTGGAATTTATCACTATAGCCGGATTGTAAAGGCAGTAGTGGATTGTGTAAGGGAAAGAAAGGCAGAGCCTTTTATCATTCCTGCAATGGGAAGCCATGGCGGCGCGACAGCAGAAGGACAGCTGGAAGTTCTGGAAGGCTATGGCATTACTGAAGAGAGCATGGGCGCGCCTTTTTTGTCCTCAATGGAAACGAATACGATTGGTTATACAAAAGAGGGGGTACCGGTACATTTTGATCAAAATGCCTGCTCAATGGATGGTATCATCATGGTCAACCGGATTAAGCCACACACAGATTTTCATGGTGAAATCGAGAGCGGTATCATGAAGCAGATGGTCATTGGGCTTGGAAAACAGCGCGGCGCATCCACCATCCACCGCCGGGGCGTCTATGGCCTGAGTGTTCTCATGCCCGAATCGGCCCGGATTATCATGGATAAAATGCCGATTTTGATGGGGATAGCCATTTTGGAAAACCAGCAGGACCGGACAGCTAAAATTGAGGTGCTGCCTGTGGAGCGTATTGAAGCGCGTGAGCGTGAGCTGCTGAAGGAAGCAAAGGCACTTCTGCCCGCGCTTCCCTGTGATAAGCTGGATGTTCTGGTTTTACAGGAAATGGGTAAAAACATCAGCGGAACTGGGATTGATCCTAACATTGTCGGCCGTTACCTTATTCGGAATATGTCGGACCAGCTTCCAGATATTTACCGCATTGTCTGCCTGGATCTGACCGAGGAAAGCCACCACAATGCCATCGGTGTGGGAATCGCGGATTTAATTACCCGCAGAATGTATGAAAAGATTGATCTTGAGCCTACCTATGTCAACACAATGACGTCAGGGTTTCTGGAACGTGGATTTATGCCGGTTGTCGCCCAAAATGACCGGGAGGCGATTGAAACTGCGCTGAACTGCTGCAACCGGTATGTCACAGCTCAAAATGCGAGAATGGTCCTGGCTAAAAACACATTGGAGCTGCAGGAGCTTATCGTTTCAGAAGCACTGCTGCCAGAGCTTGAGGGCAGGGTTGAGATCATGGGAAAAGTGCAGATCAACTGGGATCAACAGGGATATATGAAAAATTTATTTTAAACAGAGATAGAGGAGAGAAGTAAAATGAAAGATTACTATGATAACAGCTGGATGGAAAGCAACCGTTGGGGTGAATGGGGCGAAGAAGACGAAGTCGGCGTCATGAATGATCTGACACCAGAGCTTGTCCTGAAGGCAGTCCAGTATATTAAAAAGGGGAAAATATATGATTTGGAGACCGAACGTTTTAAGGGCATGCCTGTCTGGGCAGGACACTGCGGCTTCGATATATTAGCCTACGCCTCGCCGTCTGGCCGTAAAAATATGAAGGGCAGCGGGCTGAGCCCAGAGTTCAACTGGTCTGAGGACGGGGGAATGCTGGACAGCAGCAAGGACGCCTATAAAATGGGACTAAACACAGAAATGCTCATTGCGCCGCTTCATGCAGGCACCCATATTGACGCACTGTGCCACTGGACAACCGGCGAGGATAACCATTGGTATAATGGCTACTCCGCCGACCGTTACAGCACCAATTATGGCCCGGTCAAATGCGATATTTCCAAGATTCCGCCAATGGTGATGCGGGGCGTGCTTTTGGACATTGCAGGCTATAAAGGAGTAGAGCGGCTGGACCCCAACTATATTATTACCGCTGAGGACTGCGATGGCTGCGCAAAATGGGAAGGCGTTGAGCTGAAAAAAGGCGACGCCGTGCTGCTGAGAACCGGTGAAAACTGGCCGGGACCTGAAGCCTGCTGTGATGCCGGCCTGGGTATTTCCGCCGCCCGGTACCTGGTAGAAGGCAATGGCGCTTTTCTGGTTGGCGATGATATGGCTTGTATTGACGGTTTTAACGCAGATGGTTCATCCTCTGTGCCGGAGCATCCGCAGCCAGTGCACCACTATCTGTTGATCCAGCAGGCCGTTCATATTATTGAATACCTGCAGCTGGACCAGCTGGCAAAGGATAAATGCTATGAATTCTGCTTTATCTGTCTGCCCGCAAAAGTTAAATGTGCGACGGGAATGTATGTCAGGCCTATCGCGATGGTCTAGAGGCTTTTAAAAGTTTATAAATGTTCATCTCGAAAGGGTACAGCTGGTAAAAAGGCTGTACCCTTTATTGCGGTATAAAGATTAAAGTTTACAGAAATTGCCAAAGCTTAAGGAGATTTTTTTATTGGTGTGATATATTAAAAAGAAAAAAGAGGTGTTGAAGATGTCTGTGCTTGGTGCTTTTATTGTGCCGCATCCGCCCATTATTTTGCCGGAAGTGGGGCGCGGCGAGGAACAGAAGATTGAAAAAACAGCCAGAGCTTACAGAGCTGTGGCAGAACATATTGCAGAGCTGAAGCCGGATACCATCGTGATTACCTCTCCCCATTCAATCATGTATGCCGATTATTTTCATATTTCACCGGGGAGCGGGGCACAGGGTGATCTGCGTGACTTTGGTGTCAGCGGTGTTACGGTAGAAGCCTCCTATGACGAAGTGCTTGCAAAGGCCATTGGCATTCAGGCTGAGGAAGATGGTATTCCAGCCGGGACGCTCGGCGAAAAGGATTCAAGGCTTGACCACGGCACGCTGATTCCGCTGCGTTTTCTTGAAGCCTTTAACCTTTCTTTTGAGGTGGTGCGCATAGGCCTTTCAGGCTTGCCGATGATTGACCACTACCGCTTTGGCGAGAGTATTGCAAAGGCGGCCGACAAGCTTGACCGCCGGATTGTGATCATTGCCAGCGGCGATTTGTCCCATAAATTAAAACAGGAAGGGCCTTACGGTTTTGCCCCTGAAGGGCCAGCGTTTGACGCAGATGTGACGTCAGCCATGGAGCATGCGGATTTTTTGAAGCTTTTGACCTACGAGCCAGGTTTTTATGAAAGGGCGGCCGAATGCGGGCTTGGTTCTTTTGCTATCATGGCCGGAGCCCTGGATGGAATGGCAGTAGACCCAGAGCTTTTGTCCTATGAAGGCCCCTTTGGGGTAGGCTATGCGGTAGCGGCCTTTTATCCAGCAGGCAAGGCTTCAGACCACCATTTTGAAAAACAATATGAAAGGTGGGAGGAAACTCGGCTGAAAGACCTGAAAAGCCAGGAGGATGCTTATGTCCGTCTGGCGCGTTATGCGCTCGAAGCCTACATAAAGACCGGCGTGCCGGCCCAGCTGCCAAATGACCTGCCAGAAGAGCTGACAAGCCGGCAGGCAGGTGTTTTTGTTTCCCTGAAAAAACATGGAAAGCTTCGTGGCTGCATTGGAACAATTTCTCCTGTAACGGCCAGTGTGGCAGAAGAAATTTTGAGGAATGCTGTCAGCGCAGGACTGTCAGACCCTCGGTTTCCGCAGGTTAAGGCTTCAGAGCTGAATGAACTTGCCTACAGTGTGGATGTGTTGAGTCCGCCGGAGGCCATTGATTCGCCCGATGCTCTTGATCCCCACCGCTATGGGGTGATCGTTACAAAAGGGCAGAAGCGGGGATTACTCCTGCCGAATCTTGATGGCGTAGACAGTGTGGAACAGCAGATCGCCATTGCGAAACAAAAAGCCGGAATACCATCCGATGAAGCCTGCGGGCTGGAGCGGTTTGAGGTGGTGCGTCATTTATGAAAATAACCTGTGATTTATGCCCGCACCATTGTGTTATAGAGGAAGGCCGGACAGGCTTTTGCCAGGCCCGGTGCAATAATGGCGGCCGGATTGTCAGTGAAAATTACGGCTGGCTTACCGCAGTAGCTGTGGATGCCATTGAAAAGAAACCCCTGAAGCGTTTTTTTCCAGGAAGCTCCATTCTTTCGGTGGGCAGCTATGGCTGTAACCTCCGGTGTTCATTTTGCCAGAACAGCTCGATTTCAATGAATGGACTTGACAACCGAACGATCCAAGTCACGCCGGAAATGCTGGCGGACAAGGCGGAAAGCCTGAAGGAAAAAGGAAATATCGGTCTTGCCTATACCTACAATGAACCGCTGATCGGCTATGAGTTTGTGCGGGACTGCGCAGCGCTTATTCATGAAAAAGGCATGAAAAATGTGGTAGTGACCAATGGCAATATCTGTTCAAACTATTTTGAAGCGCTTTTCCCTCTGATCGACGCCATGAATATTGATTTAAAGGCTTTTAATGAATCCTTTTATGAGGTGGTGAGCGGCGATTTTAGCACAGTTAAGACAAATATCCGCCTGGCGGCAGAACACTGCCATGTTGAGGTAACAACGCTGATCATTCCCGGAGAAAATGACAGTGATTCAGAAATGGATGCGCTGGCAGAGTGGCTGGCCGGTATTAATCCTGAAATCCCACTGCATGTGTCGCGGTTTTTCCCATGCTATCAAATGCTGGACAGAGGACCGACTGAGATCGAAACAGTTTACCGGCTGGCTGAGATCGCAGAGAATCATCTGAAATATGTTTATACAGGCAATTGCTGAGCTTAAAGGCTGATTTGACATCAATATTATATATGAATATAATGTTAATGCAGATTAAAGGTATATTATGAAGTGAAAATCCCCATAAAGGAAAAGTTCATAGTGTATATAAGACGAATAGAAACAGTGATCCATGGGGGATGTTTTTAGAACATTCCCTTTTTTGTAATGAGGTGAAAAATGAAAATAACGATTTTTAATTTTGATGATCTTTACAGAGAGCAGGATTTTTATACCGGGCGGCCATACCAATGAATTGATCTGACAGGCTTAACAGGAACAAACGCCTATTGCGACAAAGCCGCGGCTGCTGAACTGCGAAAGGTTGTAAGGGAAGAGAGCATAGGGCTGGTACGCTTTATTGGCTCTGGCAATTATCATTATCTGTCCTGCTTTTTTCTTGAACAGGTCAAAGAGCCCTGCTCATTGGTGATCTGCGATCATCATACAGATATGCTGCCTGCCAGATTTCCAGAGCTTCTTTCCTGTGGCTGCTGGGTAAAACGGGCGCTGGACGAATGCCCGAATATTCGCGAGGTGCTTATTGTCGGCGCCCGGGAGGATTTGATTTGCGCAATTGAGAAAAAATACAGAAGCCGGGTTTTTTGCTATAGCGATAAAAGGATCGGAGGAAGCGATGACTGGATGCCCTTTGCGCTCAGCCATGTACATTATCCCGCTTATCTGTCCCTGGACAAGGATGTTTTTACCACTGCCGCCGTCGATACGAACTGGGACCAGGGGAGTCTGACCCTGGAACAATTTCAAAAAATAACAAGCTGTCTTTTTAACAGGCAGACTGTCCTCGGAGTAGATATTTGTGGTGAGAATCCAAGGGCAGATCAAAAAAAGAATAATGATTTTAACAGAATACTGCTGCGTTATCTTGAAGATGAGAATAAACCATTATCGATGGCGGTTTAGGAAAAATAGAGAATTGTGAAACAACAGTATTTGAAAATTTTAAGAAGAATAATTTATAAGCGCCTTTAAAAAAATATTTTTCTTAAAGGTATAAATTTACCCTTGACGTATTTTTTGCCAATATAAATATATTCAAACAAAAACTTAATAAATTCTTAATTATAATCAATATAAAAAATGGGTTTGAAATTTAACAAATTAATAAAAAAATATTGAAAAGCCTTTGCTAAAGCGGCTGTAAACGCATTATCAAGAAAAAAACAGCAATCGCCTTTTTACGCATCTTTGTAAAAAAATGTAACAAATTGTAAATAAGTGAAAATGATGCTTGACCAAAAGCGGGATAAAGTGTAAACTAGAATCAGTTAATAAAGCAAAGAAAAAATGGTGCTTTGAGAAAGGAGAGATTTTATTATGATGTTCTATAGTTTTATCGCTGCTGATTTAGCTGCAAAAGCACTTGCAAAATGTGATGATTAATAAGCAATTTTATTTAAATAATCAATAAGAGCCAGGATTCTCATCAAGAGATATCCTGGCTTTTCGTTTATGAGATCAAATAGTTTGCAAAAGAGAAAAACATTTCCTCGAGCGACTGCATCGGGTCAGCCGCAAATTCGACTGCTTCCGGCGGAATATCATATTTTTCCATGGTTTCCTTAAGGTCTGTATAATATTCGGATTTGAAATCTTCCATAATAAACCCTCCTTAGTATTTCCCGTATTCTTTTACAAAATTCAGAACTGCTTTTAGATTTTCAGGATTAATATCCCGGGCTTTGAGCAGGTTTTTATCGAGCGCAAAGATGTACTGTCCTCCTGGAGCCAGAATGTCGATTAATTCCTTTGCCTTGTCAATACACTGCTGTTTTGTTCCTGTTTTCAACAGCGTAAGCGGGTACAGGCCGGAGATAACATGGCGTTTTCCAACCTTTTCGGCGATCAGCTTGGGGTCGCCGAACTCAAAGCTCATGTGTGTCAGCGGCGGCAGCTCGTTAAGATAGTCAAGATAGCGCATCCAGTCATGCTCAACAAACAGGTTTGCGCCGATACCTCTTGCGTCCAGCGCCTCAACATAGGCTTTAAAGGTTGGCCAGTAGAAGCGTTTAAAATCTTTTTCACGCATATATGGCGCCATATGGAGAGGAATAAAGGTCCGTACATAGCGGTTGGCGTTTGGCCCGGAGCCGGCCTTGATCGCGACAGGAAGCAGTGCGTTGCAGGCAGCCTCTACCTTTTCGGGACGGCGGCGCATATCCGTGCTGATGCCTGAGAAGGAGCGCAGCTGGTCGGAAAGAATGTCGAGTGGCGTGCAGGAAGCGGCAGGGGCCATAGAATAGATGGATTTGTCATACTTTTCGGCAATTTTTCCAAAGCCCTGCTGCATGACACCCATGGAGGTAAAGAAGGTATAGAACGCTTTAGACAAAGCCTTCTGGCCTTCAAAACCCGGTTTCGCCAAAGCGGGGTACAGTCTTGGCAGTACCTTGTCCCAAAGTGTTTTAATGGGATCAGCGATAAAGTCGTCATACTCATCATCTTTTAAGCCCTGCACCTCAGGATGCTGGATAAAGCCGTCTGTGCCCATTACAAAGTTAATGGCTTCCAGCATTTTGTAAAGATGCGGCATTCTCAAAAACATGCCAAAAACAACATCGGAATCAAAATCTTTTGTTGCCAGATCAATGGCATCCAGATTTTTTACAAGGCTGTACTGTTCTTTTCTCAGATCATAGCCGGCATACTCAAGACAGAAAGCGTTGTCACCAAAGACAAGGCGTGGTACACGTTCCGGAACCTTTCCATCAAACACGTCTTCAAAAAGCTTATTTTTTGAAAGTACTCCAGCAGATAATTGATTTTCACTCATATGGAAGAACCCTCCTAGATTATTTACTGTACGCGTTCAGTTTTATTATAAAAAAATAATAACATTATTTTTTACTAAAGTCAATGATTTTTGAACGCGTCCAGTTCTTTGGATAAAGACTTGATTAAGGATCAAAAATATGTTTAAATTAAATCACAGAGACACCGAGGGAGGTTGCCGGAATGAAGGGAAAAAAAAGCAAGCAGAAAATATATGAAACAGCCAAAAGGCTATTTCTGGAGGAAGGCTATCTCATTGGCAACCGCCGCATTGCCACAGAGGCTAACGTCAGCCTTGGACTGATCGCCTATCATTTTAGCAGCAAACGCAATATTGCTGTTGCCATTCTGAAAGAAGACTACACCATTTTATCAGCCCATCTCAAAAATTATTTAACACCGGATCAGGATATTCTGCTTTATGTCCTTTGTTTTACCAACATGACGCTGAGAATCCGTGAGCACGACTATAAGATGGCGCGCTTCACAACTGAGATTATGAAAGATGATATTCTGGAGGCCTCTATTTATGATGGAAACCAGAAGCATGAGTATGCAGCGCTGATGGAACTGATGGAGGAGGATATCCCCTATGAAAAGAAACTTAAGCTGGCTCTTGGAACAATTTTTGGCGTTCAGAGGGCCCTGCAGTGGAATATTAATGACGGGATGGACCTGAGCTATCAGGATTATTTTGAATATATGGTAAAAACCTACAGCTTTGCGCTGGATTTAAACTATGAGAAACCAAAAATCAAAGAGATTGTGAAAAAATCCAACACCATTGTCGATGAGGTGTTTAAGGATTACAGTCACCTGCTGGATACTTCGAGGTATCTGTACGGTCAGGTGGAAATCGAAAAATAAAGGAGGTACGTCGAAACGGCGTACCTCGAACGGGTCAGGCTTCACAGAGGGCAAAGCATCTTGCCGGGAAACCGGACGCGTTCTTTGCCTTGGGGAAGGTACAGAAGATAATTGCGCCAGCTGGCGGGACCTTGTCAAGATTTGCCATGACCTCAATTTGAATGCGGTTCTGGCTTAAAATATAGGTTTCGCTTTCCATGGGCTTGTCCTCTTCAAGGGCTGGCGGTGCGGTGTCAAAGGCTTCATGGCCAATGGCACCCACGTTGCGTTCTTCAACGAGGAATTTAATGGCTTCAAGGCTCCAGCCTGGATAGTGGACGTTTCCTTTTTCGTCAAATTCCATGCAGTCTTTTTCATCCGGCCAGCGTTTACACCAGTCAGAGCGCATGGCGACAAAGGCACCGTCCGGAATTTGTCCGTAGCTTTCTTCAAAGATTCTGATATCCGCGATGCTCAGCGCATAGTCAGGATTGGCAGCGACCTGGTTATGCACGTCAATGACGCATAGGGGATAGGTGAACTCGGTCACCTCAATTTCATCCAGTGTCCGGCCTTCCGGATAGAAATGAATGGGTGCGTCTACGTGGGTGCCATACTGGCCGACAACAGTAAACTGCTGAGTTTGAAAAATGTCACCGTTTTTGTAATCATAGACAAGCTTGGTTGTCATGGCGGGGAAGCCTTGCCAATGCGGGCTGTCATCATCAAAAGCATGGGTCAGGTCTACCCATTTGTAGGATGGAGATTTTAGTTCTGCAAGCAGAGACCATAATTTTGGTGTTGCCATTCTGAATCCTCCTTTAAAGCTCTAAAGCTTATTTTTCTTATATTTTATAATAGGATGTTGTATACGTCAACATTTAGAATTGTTTCCCGACTGCAATCTTTTGTGCTATAATAGTCACAAAAAACATTTTATGAAAAATCAGGACAGAGCAATGCTACAAAAAATGACAAAAACAGGAAAAATCTTTTTCTTTATCAGCTTGATAAGCGTTCTTTACGCCGCTTTTTTAGTTTATGCCAAAATGGCAGGAATGGTCATTAAGGATTATGGCGATTTATTATTTTTATATTATACCATTCAGGTTATCGTGCTGGTGGTGCCCATGGGGGTCCATGTTTTTCAGGGGTGGATGAATGAAGAAGACCTCAGAGCTGTCACGACCGCTGCCTTTATTAATATTATTATTTACTCGGTTATCAGTATCTGCTTCGGCCTTTTTTATACATATGTGGCCGATATGGCTGCAATGCTGGCAGATATTTTAAACGGCGTTTTTCTGGTATGCGTTATTTTCTGGTACCGGCAGATGATGGGGTAAAGGATCGTGCACATGAGAGAATATAAGCTGGCAACCGGTGATACGGCGCGTCTTGACCACCGGGCCGCTATTATCAGTCTTGAGGATGAGCGCCGGGTACTCAGCAGCTCGCTTTTAAATGGCGGGCTGAGAAGTGATTTGAACTTTGTGTTCAACTATGACGAGCTGGAAGAAAAAACCAAGCGTTGTGAAATGCTGGCCCCTACCCACGAGGAACATTTGAAGATTGTGGCGGAAAATATTTTAAAATTGCCACTGCGCCAGACTACTGGGCTGACTACCGCGGCACAGATGCGCAACGCGGCATTCTGTGAGGCCGCCTATGGTGCGATGACAGTATCCGCGCTTGTGACAGCAGGCGTGTCGGGGAATGCGCTGCGTGCGGGTGACCGGGCAACCCTCGATCAGAAGGATGGCCGGCCATTCATACTTGGCGGCACCATCAATGTAATTCTTGCAATCGACGCCGATTTACCGGACGGCACCATGCTTCAGGCTTTTATGACCTGTACCGAGGCTAAAACAGCTGCGCTTGAACGTTTGGGGTGCAGAAGTGTGGTTTCGGATGGCGGAGCGACCGGCACTGGTACTGACGGCGTCATCATTATTGCGAAGCCGGACTCGGAGCTGCGCATGACAGACGCCGGAAAGCATTTTAAGCTTGGAGAGCTGATCGGCCAGACCGTTGAAACAGCGGTGCGGAAAGCTCTGTACCAGCAGGAAGGATGGACGAGTTAGCCGGAGAAATAGAGATCAAGGTACATTTTTAGAGAATCAAAGGGGTGCTTTAGGGTCTTTTTTTATCAGCCTTATTCGGTTTTTTTCTTCTGGTGAAACCTGTCTGGATTCAATGATTTTCTGCAGGGCCTTATTATAAGTAAAGGGTTCCAAGGCATTTTCACCCAAAAGATAGGACCTGGTAATATCCGGAAAGCGGACATAACACATGGACAACGCCCAGGCCACTGCCATTTTCACATAGTAGTCCTCATGGCGGACTGTGTCCAAAAGCTTGATGACCTGATGGATATGGGCTTTATCGATGTAATAGAACAAAAGCATTACGACGCCGAAACGGAGTGTAAAAGCGTCTGAGGCTGTAAGCTTGGATAAGATGAACGTCCAGAATTGCTCTGGGTAAACTTTAGCATATTTTAAACCGCTGCAAAAACTGTCGCAAACAGACCAGTTGTCAATTTTGGGTATAAAAATATTGATGGACTCCAGAACAGAATCCAGTCCTGCTTTTTCAGGGTTCAGGTAGCCAATCACCATTCCTTTGAGCATTTTTTCTTCAAAATAATCTTCAGGCCCCTGCGTCAAAAAAAGCAAATAATCCTCTTTTGCAATACGTTTCGCAATTTTTCTTAGTGCAGGAAGACGGACTCCTATCAGTTCGCAATGATCTGGCAGTAACTTTTTCTGAAATCTGCGATAATCCTCCTCTGTGAGTAAAAACAGTTCTTCGCGTATGGTCATGTAATCCTCCTTATAGCGTTTATATTATAGCATAATCCCAAGAGAATAAAATCGGATTAAACCTTAAAAAAATTAAGAAAACCCTCTGCATTTTTACGTTTTAAAAAAAGTTATTCTTTTTTAGAGGATATTCATGTAAAAAAAAGAATAATATTCAAGTACCCTTTGGTACAAATATGAGATATTACAGGGAAAGTGGTGAGAAGATGGCGCCTCGTTATAGTGAAGAAGTTATTAACCAGGTGCTGCAGGCCAACGATATTGTCGACGTTGTATCAGAATATGTGACACTGAAAAAAGCCGGAAGCTCCTATAAGGGGAAGTGTCCTTTTCATAACGAAAAGACCGCATCTTTTACAGTGTCGCCGGATAAGCAGCTGTATCACTGCTTTGGCTGTGGCGTAGGAGGGAATGTTATTGGCTTTGTCATGGCCATTGAAAATCTTCCTTTTGTGGATGCGCTGAAATTTTTAGCAAGACGGGCGCATATTATTCTGCCAGAAAACGGCAGCAGTGCTGAGGATAGTGAACGATACCGGAAAAAAGAACGCCTCTATGAACTGCACCGTGAGCTGGCTAACTATTATTATCTTTGTCTTAAAAAAAATCGAAACGCGCAGTACTATCTGGCGGGCCGTAAAATCACACCGGAAACCATTAAGGCTTACGGTCTTGGGCTGGCGCCAGACGGCTGGCAGAACGCCCTGGGGTTCCTGCGGCAAAAGGGGTATACTGATCAGGAGATGCTGGACTCCGGACTCGTGATGCGCAGTGAAAATGGGCGTATGTACGATCGCTTCAGGAACCGCATCATGTTTCCGATTCTGAACGCAACAGGCAGGATTATCGGCTTTGGCGGCAGGCGGATCAACGAGGATGATCATGGACCAAAGTATTTGAACTCACCGGAAACCATGGTTTTTTCAAAGGGAACCGAGCTTTTTAATATGAATCACGCCAAGAGCAATATTGTCGGCGGGCAGATGCTCATCGTCGAGGGCTATATGGATGTGATCTCGCTTTATCAATATGGCGTGCGCAATACGGTAGCTGCGCTTGGCACGGCTTTTACGGCTTATCATGCCGCCCTTTTAGGGCGTTATGTAGGCGAGGTGGTGCTCTGCTTTGACGGCGATGCTGCCGGAGAGAGTGCGACGCAAAAAGCCATTGCGATCTTGAAAAATACACCGTTGAATGTTAAAATATTAAGGTTACCCATTGAGGATGACCCAGACACCTATATCCAGAAACATGGAAAAGATGCCTTTGAAAAAAAGGTCACTGAAGCCATCACCATCGTCGAGTACGAAATTGGCCTTCTAAGAAAGAAGTTTGATCTCAGCCAGACCGATGGTCGGATTAAATATATCAATCAGGCCATTGCAGTACTCAGACAGCTCTCCGATGAGGTTCAGATTGATCTCTACAGCAAGCGCCTTGCCAGAGAAACCGGGATTGACCTGAAGGTCATAAGACGGGAGGTATACCGTAAAAAGCCCGTGGATCTGACAGAAGAGGATGTTGGCGAAAAGATCGACTACTGGCAAAAAATGCCAAAAGCCTACGAGGAAGCCCAGATTCTTTTTCTGAGAAAGGGTATGCTGGAGCCAGAGGTCTTTAAATCCGGGAGGCTGAGGGCAGAGCACTTTAGTCCGGGATTTTTCAGAGAGCTTTATGAGCTTATTACAGGGCTGTTTGAAAAGGGAGAGCAGATATCGCCGGCAGCGCTCATGAATCATTTTGAGGATGTGGAGCAGGTGAAGCCGGTATCCGCTATTTTGATGGACGATACCCCTATCGAAAGCGCAAAGCTTGAGGAATGTATCAAAACCATCATGTATTTTTACCGGTCTGCCGAAATAGAGCGGATAAAACAGGAAATCAGTAAAGCGAGCGAGGAGGAAGCCGCCGTTTTAATGGATAAAATGATCACATTGAAAAAAGAAATGTAACAAGTTATGATCGAAAGTCAGGAGGATATAAATGGCTGAAGCAAAGAAGAAAAAAGTAAAACCAGATATGGAGGAACTGCTCGACGAGGTTGATGCAATTGCTGATCTGGAGGCAATGCCGGAAGTTCAGACACTGATCAAGCGCGGAAAGGAAAAGGGTTCTTTAAACAACGCCGATTTTGAGGAAGTGCTTGAAAAGACCGATCTAGACCCGGAAGAGATTGATTCCATCTATCTGCTTTTGCAGAAGGAAGGCATTGACCTGACCTTCCAGGATATGGATATTGAGACAGATGATATTGATCTGGATATCGACATTGATGTGGCAGAGCTGGAAGAAATTGAGATTGAGGATGATCCCGTCAAGGATATTGACCTGGGGGACAGCGTCAGCGTCAATGATCCTGTCCGTTTGTATTTAAAGGAAATCGGCAAGGTGCCGCTTTTAACCGCAGAACAGGAAATGGGCATCGCTAAGCGTATGGAAGCCGGTGATGATGAAGCCAAGAAAGAGCTGGCTGAGGCAAATCTGCGTCTGGTTGTCAGCATCGCCAAACGCTATGTGGGGCGTGGTATGTCCTTTCTGGACCTCATTCAGGAGGGAAACCTTGGCCTGATTAAGGCGGTAGAAAAATTTGACTATACCAAGGGCTTTAAGTTCAGTACCTATGCGACCTGGTGGATTCGACAGGCCATCACCCGCGCCATTGCGGATCAGGCCAGAACCATTCGTATTCCTGTGCATATGGTTGAGACCATCAACAAGCTCATTCGTGTGTCCAGACAGCTGCTTCAGGAGCTCGGACGTGAACCCACGCCGGCAGAAATCGGTAAAGAGATGGGCTTTTCAGAGGAAAAGGTTCGAGAAATTCAGAAAATTGCTCAGGATCCTGTGTCCCTGGAAACCCCAATCGGCGAGGAAGAGGACAGCCATCTGGGTGACTTCATTGAGGACGACAATGCCCCGGCGCCATCAGAAGCAGCGTCCTATGCGCTTTTGAAAGAACAGCTTATGGAAGTGCTCAACACACTGACCGAGCGTGAAGAAAAAGTTCTGCGCCTGCGTTTTGGGCTGGATGACGGACGTGCCCGCACTCTCGAAGAGGTTGGCAAGGAGTTCAATGTTACCAGAGAACGTATCCGTCAGATTGAAGCCAAGGCGCTTAGAAAGCTGAGACACCCGAGCAGAAGTAAAAAATTAAAGGATTATTTGACCTAAAATGATGACACCACGTTTGCAGGTGATTGCAGATAATGTATTAAAAAATGAAAGCATGGCAGATATCGGTACAGACCACGGATATCTGCCTGTTTATCTAATGGAGCAGGGCTTTATTCCGCGCGCTGTCGCGGCGGATATCAATGAAAAGCCTCTCAGGAAAGCGGAGCGGCTTGTGGCCCGGTCGGGCTATGAGAAGCAGATTGAAACGCGCCTGGGTTCAGGCCTTTCTGTGCTGAGCCCCGGAGAAGCCGGGACGATTGTCATGGCGGGTATGGGCGGCTATTTGATAAGAGATCTTCTGACAGAATCCCCAGATGTCGCGGCCTCGGCAAAACGCCTGGTGCTCCAGCCCATGAACAATGCCTTTATTGTCAGGCATTTTCTGGAGGACAATGGCTTCTTGATCGTCAATGAGGATCTGGCAAAAGAAGAACGCAGGATCTATGAAATCATAGTAGCTGAAAAGGGTGAAATGTCCATTGAAAACGATCTGGATTACCTGATTGGCTATGAGGCCAAAAGGCGTGAACATCCGCTTCTGCCAGAGCTGATTGACCGTAAGCTGGAGCTTGAAAATAAGATAATCGAGAATACAAAAAACAAGTACACAGAAATGGCCAGAGAACAGTATCAGAAAAGCACAGCCATCGCAGCTGCGCTGATGGAGGTAAAAAATGGCTGTAAAATGCAGTGAAATAACAAAAGTGATTGAGACTGTGGCCCCGAGAAACCTTGCGGAGTCCTGGGATAACGTCGGTCTTCAGATCGGCTCTTTCCAGAAAAGGGTGAAAAAAGTACTGCTGACGCTGGATGTGACAGAGGCTGTCGTGCGGGAAGCCGTTGTGGAAAAAGCAGATATGATTATTGCACACCACCCTTTTATTTTTAACGGCATCAAATCCATTTGTACCGATGAGCTGAAGGGAAAGATTGTGGCAGAGCTGATCCGCAATGACATCAGCCTGTATGTAGCGCACACTAATCTGGATAAGGCAGAGCTTGGCCTCAATGATTATATCGCAAAGACACTCGGCATTGAGAAACGCCAGCCTCTGGACCCTTCCGATGAGGATAAGCTCTATAAAATCGTGGTTTATGTGCCGGTAGATTACACGGATAAAATTGTTGAAGTGATGGGGGACAGCGGCGCTGGCTTTATCGGCAACTACAGCCACTGCACCTACCGCACCGTGGGTCAGGGAACCTTCAAGCCCCTTGAAGGTACAGATCCTTTTATCGGTGAGGAGGGTGAAGTGACAACCGTCAAAGAGGATCGTGTGGAAACCATTATTGACGGTAGGATGATGAAAACTCTCATTCAAAAGCTTAAAAAGGTTCATCCATACGAGGAGATGGCTTATGATTTATATCCCCTTGAGAACGGTTTGCTTTTAAACCAGAATGGTCTTGGCAAAATTGGCACCTTAAAAGAAGCTATGGCGCCAGATGCCTTTATAGCGCATGTAAAAAAAGCGTTGAACCTTTCCCATGTAAGGGCTGCGGGGAACGAGCCGTCAAAGGTCAAAAAGGTGGCTCTGTGCACGGGCAGTGGAGCAGAGTTTATCGGACTGGCAAAGGTCAAAAAGGCGGATGTTTACATTACCGGAGATTTGAAATACCACGACGCCCAGAGGGCGGCTGAAAATAACCTGTGGGTTCTTGACGCCGGTCACTTTGGGACCGAAAAAATGGTCGTGGGACTGCTTGAAAACCTGCTTCGGGAAAATGTGAACGATCCGGAGATTGAGTATGTCCGGTCAAATTTCAATGAAGATTTTATGCGCTATTATTAAGCAGAATG
This sequence comes from Eubacterium sp. BL-380-WT-2B, assembly GCF_009696115.1. Lineage (NCBI taxonomy): Bacteria > Bacillati > Bacillota > Clostridia > Eubacteriales > Eubacteriaceae > Eubacterium > Eubacterium sp. BL-380-WT-2B. Next base: position 53,260 of record NZ_VUMP01000012.1, on the reverse strand, counting down.
GACAGAGTATAAGGAGACAGATAGATGAAAGTTTTAGTTTGCGGCGGGGCCGGCTATATCGGGTCCCATGTAGTCCGGGCGCTTCTGGACAAAGGTTACGGGGTAGTGGTACTGGATAATCTGTCCACCGGACACCGTCAGTCGGTTCCGGAAGGAGCAGCGCTGGAGGTTGGCGATATTCGTGATGCGGCCTGTCTTGAGAGACTGTTTTTGCGCCACGAGGTTGACTGTGTCATGCATTTCTGCGCGAATTCACTGGTGGGTGAGAGCATGGAAAAGCCCATTGAGTATTATGACAATAATGTTTACGGGACACTGTGCCTGCTGCGTTCCATGGTCAACAATGACATTAAGCATTTTATTTTCTCATCGACCGCGGCGACCTACGGTGAGCCGGAACGACTGCCCATTGATGAGGACACACCCAAGCATCCCACCAACACCTACGGCGAGACAAAGCTGGCTGTTGAGAAAATGCTGCATTGGATGGAGGTGGCCTACGGACTTCACTACAAGGTGTTCCGCTATTTCAACGCTTCCGGAGCACACCCAAGCGGAGAGATCGGCGAGGACCACGCGCCGGAAACCCACCTGATCCCGCTGATTTTAAAAACAGCCCAGGGCATTCGCGATAAGATTTATGTCTTTGGCGATGACTATGATACCCCAGACGGCAGCTGTATCCGCGATTATATCCATGTCATGGACATTGCGGAGGCCCATATTCTGGGCATGGAGGATCTGGTTAAATCCGAAACCAGTGATGTTTATAATCTTGGCAACGGCAATGGCTTCTCAGTTCTGGAAGTCATTGAAAAGGTTAAAGCGGTTACCGGAAAAGACTTTGAGGTTGAAATCACAGACCGCCGGGCAGGCGACCCGGGAGTCTTAATTGCCAGTTCAGAAAAAGCACAAAAAGCACTGGGCTGGTCACCGGTCAATTCATCACTTGAATACATCATCGAAACTGCCTGGAAATGGCATCAGGGGCATCCCGAGGGCTACGGCCTTGTCTGATGTGCCTTATAAAAAACATGAAACAGCCATTGATTCTTTGAATTCGTGTATGGTTTAGTGTATAATTATAAAAATAAGTTATGAAACAGTAAAATTTTATTCTGTCACAAGGACGGGCGGTTCCCGCCCTTACAGGAGAGGAGAGAATATGAAGAAATTATTAACAGGCAATGAAGCCATTGCCCGTGGGGCCTGGGAGGCCGGCGTTAAATTTGCCACTGCTTATCCAGGAACACCCAGCACAGAAATCCTTGAGAATGTAGCGACCTATGACGGCATTGTTTCCGAATGGGCGCCAAATGAAAAAGTAGCGGTTGAAGCGGCTGCAGGCGCTTCGATTGCCGGTATCCGAACCCTTGCTGCAATGAAACATGTTGGGGTAAACGTTGCGGCTGATCCGATTTTTACTTTCGCTTATCTTGGCGTTAACGGAGGATCTGTTATCATAACCGCCGATGAGCCTGGTATGCACTCATCCCAGAATGAGCAGGATAACCGCAATTATGCGCGCCATGCCAAGATGCCAATGTTCGAACCATCTGACAGCCAGGAAGCCAAGGATATGCTTAAGGACGCTTATGAGGTAAGTGAAACCTATGACTGTCCGGTGCTTTACCGCATGACTACCCGCGTCTGCCATTCCAAATCCATTGTCCAATGTGAAGACCGTGTGGAAGTGGACGATAAAGAATATGTAAAAGATATTATGAAAAACTGCCCGCTGCCAGCTCATGCCCGCGTTATGCAGGTTAAGCTTGCCAAAAATTTTGAAAAGCTGGCAGAATATACCGAAACTTCTAAATGGAACTATATCGAAGACAATCAGAAGGAAATTGGCGTTATCGCGTCTGGCGTAGCTTTTCGCTATGCTAAGGAAGTTTTTGGCGATAGTGCCTCTTACCTGAAACTGGGCTTCTCATATCCACTGCCCAAAAAGCTGATCGCTGAATTTGCAGATAAGGTTAAGAAGATTTATGTCCTTGAAGAAAATGATCCGATTCTCGAAACCGAAATCAAGGCCATGGGCATTGACGTTATTGGAAAAGACGTGTTCCCGGCCATGGGAGAGCTGACACCGGAACGTATCCGTGAAGCACTTTACGGTAAAAGCGAAGTGACCCTTGCACCCGACCCCGAAAAGATTGTCGGCCGTCCGCCGGCATTTTGTGCAGGCTGTCCTCACCGCGGTATTTTCTATGAGCTGGGGCGCCGTAAAAATATTATGATTTTCAGTGATATCGGATGCTATTCCTTAGGTTTGACACCGCCGTACAACGCGACTGACGCCATGATCTGTATGGGCGCCAGCATCAGTGGAGGACACGGTGTGGCAAAGGCCATGAGTATTAAGAATAACGACATGAAAGTCGTTTCTGTCATCGGCGATTCAACCTTCTTCCACTCCGGAATGACCAGTCTCATGGATGTTACCTACAATAAGAGCAATGTTCTGACTGTTATCCTGGACAACCGCATCACCGGCATGACCGGCCATCAGGAAAATCCAGGCAGCGGCTATGACTTAAAAGGCGAACCGGCACCGATTATGGATATCGAAACCATTGTCCGCGCACTTGGCGTTAAAAATGTCCGCACTGTCGATCCAAACAATCTTGAGGAAACTGACGCGGCCCTTGACTGGGGGCTGTCCAACGATGAAGCTTCTGTCATTATCACACGCTGGCCGTGTGCCCTCAAACGTTTTTCTCAGGCCGATAAAGAAGAGTTCCCAGAAGCCTTCAAACGCCACTGCAAGGTCGATACCGATCTCTGTATTGGCTGTAAGAAATGCCTGAAATCCGGCTGTCCTGCTTTAGCCTTTAACTCTACCGTACCGAAAAAATCCGGTATTTTGGAAGAATCATGTCTGGGCTGTGAGGTTTGCCTGCAAATCTGCCCGAAACATGCCATTTATGTAGAGGAGGAAAAGTAGAATGAAAACAAAAAATATATTATTGGTTGGTGTCGGCGGCCAGGGAACCATCACAGCTGCAAAGCTGCTGACCACTGGCTTGATGGAAGCCGGCTATGACGTAAAGATGAGTGAAATCCACGGCATGAGCCAGCGCGGCGGCTCTGTTTCTTCTCAGGTTCGCTATGGGGATGACGTTCAGTCACCGGTTATCGAGATGGGAACAGCGGATATCATTGTCGCTTTTGAAAAAATGGAAGCACTGCGTTATATTGACTTTTTAAAGGAAGACGGAAAGATTATTGTCAATGATGCAGAAATCTGGCCGCTGCCGGTCGTTATCGGCAAAGCGACTTACCCGGAAAAAATTCTGGAAACATTGCAGGAAAAGGCCAATGTCCGTGTGATGAACGCTTCTGCCCTGGCAGAGGAAATGGGCAACCTCAAGGTTATGAATGTGATTCTGCTGGGCGCTATCATTAAATCCATGGGGCTTCAGGATATTAACTGGGATGAGATCATCCGGAATAATGTAAAACCTAAATTTGTTGATTTAAATATTAAAGCGATGGCTGTCGGAATGGACGCTGTCAACTAAAAAGCTATGTGTAAAAAAGAATTTGAAACAGAAAACTTTAAATTTTTCCAGAACAGGGACTGTGAGTACTTCCCCTGTCACAAAACGGAAAACCCGGATGAGTTTAACTGTTTGTTTTGTTACTGTCCTTTATATGCGCTGGGAAGGGACTGCGGCGGTGGTTTTGAATACACGGAAAAGGGTATAAAGAACTGTACAAATTGCCTTGCTCCCCATAAAAAAGAGAACTATGACCGGATCATTGAAAAACTCCTGATCCTTATTGAGCGCGTTAGAGAGCAGTAGCTCAGGATTATGTGTGAGGAGAGTTTAGTATGAGTATACTTATTGGCTTGATTTTGGTTGTGGCGGCCTATTTTATCGGTAATCTTGACTTTGCCTATATTATGGTTCGCGCTGTAAAGGGTGAGGATGTCCGTAATTACGGAAGCGGCAACGCGGGTACAACAAATGTACTCCGGACAATGGGCCTGAAATATGCCATTCCTGTTTTTGTTCTAGATGCGCTTAAAGGCTCTGTCGTGATTCTTGCTGCCAGACTGCTCGGCTTCAGTGAAGCCTGGGTCGCAGCTGCGGGGATCGCAGTAGTCTGCGGCCATAACTGGCCGGTCTGTCTCGGCTTTAGAGGCGGAAAGGGGACAGCTACCTCCATCGGCGTTTTTATTGTCTTTGACTGGCCAGTTGCCCTGATCTGTATTGCTGTTGGACTGATCTTCCTGGCCATTTTCAGAATGATGTCACTGACTTCCATTATCGGGATGGTATCCCTTCCGATTGCGGTTCTTATTAAAAGTATTTTTATTACACATGGGGCTGTTTTTACACCCGAACTGGTTTTTGCCTTGTTTCTCTGCTGCTCAACCGTATTCCAGCACCGCGCCAACATCAAGCGGATTGCAGCTGGTACTGAGAGCAAGGTAGGGCAGAAGGTTAAAATGGGTGGAGACGATAAGAAAGGCAACTAAACTTTGAAAGGAGACATGAAAATGTCAAATCATAAAAAAGTCGTTGTTGCTGGACAGGAAAAATCCATTTGTGAAGCGGAGCCTGAGGTCAGACGTCAATCCCTGACAGATGATGCAATGGAATCAGTCTCGGTGGAGGAAACCCATGAAGCCGGTACCTTTGAAAAAGATGTTATCGGAACTGAAGAAGCGGCGACCAACGCTGCTGTAGATTTAGATGTTTTAGAAGAACAGGAAGAAAATCAAAAATCCTGATTCTGACTGGTGTTTCAAGGAGACTCTCAAAGCAGAGAGTCTCTTTTTACTGTTTCTGTTTTCTTTTTACAAGAAAGTTGATGTGGATTACAAGAATTTATTTCACGTATTATACCAGATATATGTTATAATAAAAATCGGCGCCGCACATCTTGTGGACGCCTTTACAAACCGATTTTATAAGGAGTTTAAGATTGAAAGAGCTGAAAGATCTATTTAAAAGACATTTTACGAAGGAACTGGAAGGCAGTGATAAGACTGTCTACGATCTTTTCGAGTGGCAGAATGTTGACGTCAATTTAACAAATTATCAGACGGGCGCGACCATTTTATCCATGGAAGATCTTGAATTTCCAGTTGATTATTCGCAAAATGCCTGTAATATTATAGCCAGCAAGTATTTCAGACGGCGGGGAATCCCTAACGGTCTGGGCTATGAACACAGCATGCGCGAGGTTGCTGACCGGATGGTTGGCTTCTGGGCAGATGCTTTGAAAGAAGAAGGCATTATTGAGACTGAGGAAGAGTGGCAGATTTTTTACGATGAGATGGTTTACGCCCTTCTGAAACAGATGTGGGCGCCAAATTCACCGCAGTGGTTTAATACTGGTCTGTCCAGAAGCTATGGCATCAAGGGTGATAAGGACGATCTTTATTACTATGACGAGGCAGCCGGTGAGGTTAAAGAATCAGACGACCGCTATACCCGGACACAATCCAGCGCCTGTTTTATTTTATCTATTGAGGATAAGCTGCTCGGCCATCACTCCATTTCTGAGCACTATGTCAGTGAGACCAAGCTGTTTAAAGGCGGATCCGGTGTTGGTACGAACTTTTCATCGCTTCGCGGTGTGAATGAAAAATTGTCAAGCGGCGGGCAGTCCTCAGGAATGATGAGTTTTCTGCAGGGGCTTGACCGCAATGCGGGTGCCATTAAGTCCGGCGGCACCACAAGACGCGCGGCTAAAATGGTCATTGTAGATGTTGATCATCCTGAGATTGAAGAATTTGTAGACTGGAAGGTTAAGGAAGAAGATAAAGTCCGCGCCCTTGGAAAGATGGGCTATGATATTTCTATGGATGGTGAGGCATACCGCACGGTTGCAGGGCAGAACTCAAATAACTCCGTCCGTTTAAATAAAGAATTCATGGACGCTGTCATCAATCTTGAGCACGAGCCAGATCACAAGATGACCTTGAAGGGCCGTGTGGACGACGCGGTTAACCGCGAAGTATCTGTCAAAGAACTCTGGCAGAAAATTAATACAGCCTCATGGGCCTGCGCCGATCCAGGGCTTCAGTTCGACGACCTGTTTAACGCCTGGCACACCTGCCCCGGCGGCGAAGACGGCGATACCTCCAAAAAAGAAAACCGGATCAACGCGACAAACCCATGCTCAGAGTATGCTTTTTTAAATGATACTGCCTGTAACCTGGCATCCATCAATATTTTCCGTTTCTTTGACCCGGAAACCAACAAAATTGATATTGAACGCTTTTCACATTTAGCGGGACTGATCCAGCTGGTGCTGGAGGCTTCCATTTACTGGGGACAGTTCCCAACAGAAGATGTGGCGAGAAAAAGCTACCTTTTCCGCACCACCGGCCTGGGCCTTGCCAATGCTGCGTCATTGATTCTGGCGCTGGGCTATCCCTATGATTCCGATGAAGCGCGAAACCTGATCGCGGCCTTATGCGGCATTATGACGGGACATTCCTACTATGTTTCAGCAATGATGGCAGGAAAAGTTGGTCCTTTTGCGAAATATGAGATTAACAGCCCTTATATGAAGCGTGTTATCCGTAATCACAGCCGTGTCGCGGGCTATCTGGCCGATGATTATGAAGAAATGACTTATGAGCCTCTTAAAATCAATCATGAGCTTTTAGAAGAGATGGGTTTCCTGAATATCAGCAGCCGTATCAAGGACGCGTGGAAGGATGCCATTGATTATGGTGAAGCAAACGGCTACCGCAACGCACAGGTTAGTGTTATCGCACCGACTGGTACGATTTCCTTTGCCATGGACTGCGGCGCCACCTCTGTCGAGCCCTTTTACAATCATGTGGTATTCAAAAAGCTGGTAGGCGGCGGCTCCATGGAAATTGTGAATCCTGTGATGGAGATTGCCCTCAGGAATCTGGGCTATAAGCCAAAAGAAATCTCCGATATTCTCGGCTACATGCTGGATAAGGACGAAAAGGGTTATCTGCGTCATGACAGCCTGTCCGGCGCTCCGCATATCAAGCCCGAACATATTCCGGTTTTTGATACAGCGAATACTATCCGTCCAGAGGGCCATGTGCTCATGGTTTCAGCCATCACGCCAATGATCAGCGGCTCTGTTTCCAAGACCGTTAATCTGCCGTCAGACGCTGAGATAGAGGATGTTAAGAAAATTCATCTTCTGGCCTACACGACCGGCGCTAAGGCCATTGCCGTTTACCGCGATGGCTGTAAGGCCTCACAGCCCTTAAGCTCCGGTAAGCAGGAGGAAGGCGAAAAGCATCTGGAGGATTGTTCTTATAAAGAGCTCCTGGAATTTGCAAGAGACTGTAACCAGGGTGTGCCTAACCGGCGCAAGCCAGACGGTATGCGTATGAGCCGTACCCATGCCGCTAAGATCGGCGATATTGAGCTTTATATCACTATCGGTTTCTACGACGATGGTAAAATTGCAGAAATTTTTGTCTCTACCGATAAGGATGGCACAGTGGTTAAGGGCCTGCTGGCTTCATTGTCCAAGTCCATCTCCAATATGCTTCAGTACAATATCCCGCCGGAAAAAATTTCCATTATGCTGAGAGGCCAGAAGTACGAGCCGTCAGGCTTTGTACAGAGGCACCCATACATTAAATACGCGTCCTCGATTTCTGACTTGATTTCAAAAGTGATTGATATTGAATGCGGCGATTACTCAAAATGCCAGGTAAAACCAAAGGCGCCTCTTGCCAAGGTAGATGCCAGCACAGCGGCTCCGACGCCGGAAACAGTGCCGCTTCAGATGGAAATGGAAATTGAGGGTGAAAAACTCTATGGGGAAGTGTGCAGCCAGTGCGGCAGTGACCGCATGGTCCGCAATGGTACCTGTAAGGTTTGCATGGACTGTGGCACCACCACAGGCTGTAGTTGATTAAATTAAACATCAAAAAATAAATAAACCGGGATATTCAACTTGGAATATCCCGGTTTTTTATATCAAGGTTTTATTTATTCAGACGATCTTTTACATCATCTGCGACATCTTTTGCTTTTTCTTTTACGTCATTTGCCTTTTCTTTGATTTTTCCGGCAGCTTTGTCCATCATGCCCTCAGCCTGCATGCCTTTGTTGCCAGTTGCACCGCCGACACGGTCTTTCACTTCGCCTTTTGCCTGATCGACAAAACCTGTTTTATCATTGCTCATTGTAAAGCCTCCTTAATAAGAATTGTTAGTTTTTATATACCCCCTAGTCAGATGATAAAAACAATCTCCGGCCTATTCCTAAGAAAAGCTTTAGTTTTGTATGGATAAGCGGAGAGAAAAAAGAATGATTTTTGATTGAGTATAAGAAGTTTAAAGGTCATGATACAATAAATAAGTATAAAACGCATGGAAAAACAGCAGGAATCCCCGGTATAGTATGATAAAACAAACTTGCAAAATTAAGTTAAGTTTGATATGATAATATTTCAGAATAGTCACCCGACTGACGGCAAAAGTCATTCATTAAAAAGGTTAGACCAAGCCGCCTGAGTGGAAGACAACAGTAGACAAATGGAGGCGCATTAAATGCGACAGACAATTAAGGAAGCAGAGACCATTGTCATAAAAATGGGAACCACCTCGGTAACCCATGCCAATGGTACCCTCAATTTAAAAAAGCTTGATCAGCTGGCAAGGGTTTTGACAGATCTTGAAAACAGTGGGAGAAAGATGGTTTTGGTATCTTCGGGTGCCATCGGCTGTGGAATGAACCGCTTAGGGTTAAAGGAACGGCCAAAGACACTGGAGGCTAAACAGGCCACCGCTTCGGTAGGACAAGGACTTTTGATGGAGATCTACCATAAGTTTTTTGACGAATACCACCAAAATGTGGGGCAGATCCTGCTGACTAAAGATGTGTTTAAGCATTCTATTAAAAGAAACAATGCCATCAACACCTTCAAGGCGCTCAAAAACCGCAGCATCATCCCAATCGTCAATGAAAATGACTGTATCGCTACGGATGAAATTCAGGAGGAGTGTTTTGGGGATAATGATATTCTGTCTGCCATGACTGCCGATATTGTGGATGCTGACCTTTTGATTATTCTCTCAGACGTGGATGGGCTGTACGACTCAAATCCCAATGAAAATGAGGATGCCAGACTGCTCCAGACCGTTGAGACGATTGATTCCGATATTTTGAGCAGTGCGGGATGTTCTACCTCCGGCCTTGGAACAGGCGGCATGGTGACTAAAATCGGAGCGGCAAAATACGCCACAGATCGCGGAATCGACACGATCATCGCATCCGGTGAGGATGTCAAAGTGATTTATGATATTTTAGAAGGCAATGAAATAGGAACATTTTTTATTAAACAGGATTTACAGGAGGTCCAAAATGTTAAAAAAAGTAATGATTAGTTTGTCTGCAGTAGCAGCTGGTATGCTGACCGTATTGGGGGCTTTTTATGTGGCGGAAAAACGTCGTGAAAAGGCAGTCGGCGGCAAGTTAATGAAGGTGCAGTACCGTTTCACTAAGGATTTTGACGACTAAAACCAAGCGTTAAATAAAATAAAACAGACAAAAAATTGGAGGGGTCAATGTCTAAGATCTTTATTTTTACAGCATCCACTGGTGCGGGACACAACCTGGCGGCAAAATCCATTGCACAGGCTTTATCCGAATATGGTTTTGAGGTAGACGTTTATGATGCCTTCAAGGAAAGCAGCGCCGTTTTAGATAAAATTGTAACAAAGGGCTATAAGCAGCTGGTTGAAAATGTGCCAAAGCTTTATGAGCAGATTTACAACCAGTTTAATCACATGACGCCTTTTCAGCAGAATATCTTTAAAATGATGACAAAGGTAATGAATCCGGAGATCGTTCCCATGATTCAGAAGGAGCAGCCACATCTGCTGATTTCAACCCACCCCTTTGTCACCAATATTTTAGGAACCTTAAAAGAGCACGGGGCCTTTGACCTGCCAGTGCTCTCTTTTGTGACAGATTATAAGATCCACAGCGTATACCTGCACAAAAAAATTAATGCCTATGTGGTGGGTAGTGAGTATACAAAGGAAACCATGATCGAAAAGGGTGTAAACCCGGATATCATTTATCCCTTTGGCATTCCCATAAGACAGGAATTTGTGGAGGAGACCAGGAAAAAGGCCGAGATCGAAGATCCGGCCATCCGCGGTACAATCCTGCTCATGGCGGGCAGCATGGGTACCAGACAGATGGAAAAGGCCTTTGTCGCGCTGATGAAGGCTCAGGAAAAAATTAAAATTATTGTGGTCTGCGGCAACAATAAAAAGGTCGAGCGCTCCATAGAGTTTTTAAACAAGGTCTATGAGACCGAGGATAAAGTAGTAGAGATTCATGGCTTTGTCGACAATATCCCTGAGCTTATGGATGAGTCAGACGCCATCATCTCCAAGCCAGGCGGCCTGACGAGCACAGAGGCGATCGTTAAATGTATTCCGATGATCATCCCGTATTATTATCCGGGACAGGAAGAGGAAAATGCGGATTATCTGGTGGAAAGCGGCATGGCGATCAAGGTAGACAAGATCAAGGAACTGACCTCCATGGTCGACTTTCTTATTGAGAATAAATACATTATTCAGCAGATGGCTGAAAATATGTCTGAGGAAGCAAGAAACCATTCGATGGAAAAAACCATTGAGCTTTGTAAAAAACTGATTTCAGAATATGAAGCAGGAGAAATAATCCCAGAACTCTGATAAAAAAACTTTACACCGTTCTGCGGTTATGGTATCATTATTACGTTAAGCCCGTTCTCTTGGTTTTTCGAAACTCCAACGAAATACTGTGATTACGGAGTCTATTTATAATTTAAGGAGAAATGACACAAATGATTTCAAAAGAAGAAAAAGAACGCATTATTGCAGAGTACCAGACACACGAAGGTGACACTGGTTCTCCAGAAGTACAGATTGCTATTTTAACAGCAAGAATCAATGGTTTAAATGAACACTTTGCCGTTCATAAAAAAGACCATCACTCAAGAAGAGGTCTTCTGAAAATGGTCGGTCAGCGTAGAGGTTTATTAAACTATCTCAAAAAGAAAGATATCATGCGCTATCGTGAATTAATTCAGAGATTAGGCTTGAGAAAATAGTACTGTAAGGCGGAGTATTCCGCCTTTTTTCTTTGAATTTTCGAACATCTGTGCAGATGGTTTTGAAATAAACGGAGTCCAGCCGCTTCGTAAATCGGCTGATATCATTGGAGGTATTAATGAGAATATTTGAAACAGAAATTGCCGGCCGCCCTTTTAGAGTGGAAATCGGCGAGGTTGCACAGCTTGCTAAGGGCTCTGCAATGATCCGCTATGGTGAAACCAGTGTTCTGGCCATAGCCGCTGCATCTAAAAAACCCCGTGAAGGCATGGATTTTTTTCCGCTGAGCGTGGATTATGAAGAAAAACAATACGCGGTTGGTAAGATACCAGGAGGCTTCCTGAAAAGAGAAGGCCGTCCTTCTGAAAAAGCAATTTTAAACTCACGTTTAATTGACCGCCCGATTCGTCCGCTGTTCCCAAAGGGCTTCCGCAACGATGTCCAGGTGGTTACTACAGTTATGTCTGTTGAACAGGATAACGCGCCGGAAATCGCCGCGATGATCGGCGCATCCATTGCCCTCAGCATTTCAGACATTCCTTTTGACGGCCCTACCGGTTCAGTAGCTGTCGGGTTGATCGACGGCGAGTTCATTCTGAACCCGACCGAAGCCCAGCGTGAAGTCAGCGATTTAAGCCTGACCGTCGCCGGTACCAAGGACGCCATCATGATGGTAGAAGCCGGCGCCAACGAAGTTTCTGAAGAAACCATGCTGGAAGCGATTTTATTCGCGCATGAAGAAATCAAGAAAATCGTCGCTTTTCAGGAAGAGATCGTCGCAGCCGTCGGCGTGGAAAAAAAGGATTATACGCTTTATCTGCCAACGGACGAGCTGACTGCAGAGGTAGAAGCTTTTGTGGGCGGTAAAATGCATGAAGCGGTTCACACTGAAGATAAAACAGAACGGCTTGAAAATATTGACGCGGTTAAGACTGAAGTTGTTGAACATTTTGGCGAGCTTTATCCTGAACAGTTAAATGATATTGATACCATTTTAACCGCTCTTCAGAAAAAAGAAGTCCGCAGTCTGATTCTGGTAGACCGTATCCGTCCCGATAACCGTAAGATGGATGAAGTTCGTCCAATCACTGCGAAAATCGATTATATCCCGAGAGTGCATGGTTCCGGCCTCTTCACCAGAGGGGAAACCCAGGTGCTTTCCATCGCGACTTTAGGTGTCCTGAGAGATGCTCAGGTACTGGATGGCTTATCCAACGATACGGAAAAACGCTATATGCACCAGTATAACTTCCCTGGCTACAGCGTTGGTGAAGCACGACCAATGAGAAGCCCGGGCCGCCGCGAAATCGGCCACGGCGCACTGGCAGAGCGCGCGCTGCTGCCAATGATTCCGCCGGAAGAAGAATTCCCCTATGCTATCCGTGTCGTGTCTGAGGTTTTAAGCTCAAACGGTTCGACCTCTCAGGCCAGCGTATGCGGCAGCAGCCTTGCCCTGATGGCAGCGGGTGTACCGCTTAAGAAGCCGGTTGCCGGTGTGGCAATGGGGCTGATCAAGGAAGATGAAAAGCTGGCCATTTTAACCGATATCCAGGGCATGGAAGACTTCCTTGGGGACATGGACTTTAAGGTTGCCGGTACCAAAGACGGGATCACCGCGATTCAGATGGATATCAAGATCCACGGTATCGACAGAGAGATTTTAACCCAGGCACTGGAACAGGCCCGTATTGGCCGTATGCATATTCTGGGGATCATGAATGAAGAAATTTCTGAACCACGCGCTGAGTTATCACCATACGCACCGCGTATTATGACCATGACCATCAACCCTGACAAGATTCGTGACGTTATCGGCTCAGGCGGAAAGGTCATCAATAAGATTATTGAGGAAACCGGCGTTAAGATTGATATTGAGGACGATGGTACCATCTATATCGCTTCTGAAGACGGCGTTGCCGCAGATAAAGCAAAGGCGATTATTGAAGATATTGTCAAAGAAGTGGAAGTCGGAGAGGTTTATACAGGTGAAGTCGTTCGTATTATGAACTTCGGTGCCTTTGTATCTTTACCTGGCGGTAAAGACGGCCTGATCCATATTTCCAAGCTTGCCAAGGAACGCGTGAAATCCGTAGAGGATGTTGTAAAGCTTGGTGACGTCGTAACCGTCAAAGTTGTTGAAATTGACGATAAGGGCCGTATCAATTTATCAAGAAAAGCGTGCTTACCTAAGGATTGAGTGTTATAATATGGAAAAGTGCAAGGTAAAAATATACAACGCATCCAAATACCCGCTGCCGGAGTATCAGAGCTCCGGTGCTGCCGGGGTGGATTTATACGCGGATATAGACGAACCGATTGAGATTTCAAACCAGAATATTTACACAATTCCGACGGGAATTTATCTAGAACTGCCGCCGGGATATGAAGCTCAGATCCGGGCGCGTTCGGGTCTGGCCATGAAGCACGGCATTGCCTTGGTCAATGGGATTGGTACCATTGATTCAGACTACCGTGGTGAAATAAAGGTTATTTTAACAAATCTGAAGGCCTTTTCCCATACCATTCATCCCGGTGACCGCATCGCGCAAATGGTAATAAAATCCTATGTGACTGCTGATTTTGTAGAGGTCGACAGTGTAGAGGCTCTGACAGAAACAGAACGCAGTGACGGCGGATTTGGACATTCCGGTATGTAGGAATACAAGGTACAGAGGATCTGTGCCTTTTTTTATTAAGTAAGTGAGGTGATAATAAGGTGGCAACAGCAAGCAAAAAGAAACCGGCTAAAAAGCGCGCGGGCACATCAAAGGCCCGTGCGGGCAGCCGGGCCAAAAAGCAGGCTGGCATGAGCCCGATGGTCAAGCAGCGGATAACCGGCGCGGTGCTGGCCATTCTGGGCCTTTATGTCGGATATGCTTTTTTGACAGCAACACCCGGAATTTTAGATAAAATTGTGGGGAAGGTTATTTTTACCTACATGTTTGGCAATACAACCATCATGATTGCCCTTTATATGATCGCCTGGGGAATCATGCTGTTTTTTGACAAACACAGGGGAAACATACAGACACTGGTCATGGTGTTTTTACTGCTGGTTAATCTGATGGTGGTCTTCAGTCTGAATATTCCAAGGCTCATGACCTACAGCGTCCTGGATCTTTTCAGTGTGGCCAGTTATGGCGGCTACGGCGGAATTATAGGGATATTGCTTTCCTATTTCCTTCAGATGCTGGTGACCAAGGTCGGTACGATTGTCTTTCTGATACTGGCGTCTATCGCCGAAGCCCTGTTGATTGTACGGGCAAATTTTAACGAGTATTATCAGAAAATGAAGGAAAATAAATTTGGTGTCGCCCCTCTGAAAAACAAGGTTGACGATCTGGTCGAGGAACGGAAGCTTTCAAAAGAGCTGAGTGAAAAGAGCAAAGCTGCCAAGAGGAATAAGGAAAAACAGGAAGAGCCAGCGAGTGACAGCTATGACGGCCTGTTTCAGCGCTCAGAGACCGGAAAGGTTTCGATTGATACAGAGATTCTTGATTTTATTGATGATGTCAATAAGGAGCTGGATGAATCGGAACACCTGGAGGATTCCAACGAGACACTGCCAGAGGAGGAGCAGGAAAGCCTTTTTCTGCTTCCTGAAAAGAAGCAGAAGCAGAATAAAATTGTGGATGAGCTTCTGGATTTATCCGATGACGGGGAGAACCCTGTAAACCCTCAAATGGAGGCTGACGAGGTTTATCATTTTCCGGAAACGACTTTGTTAAATCCGCCAGCCTCCGGCTCTAAAAACAGAAAGGACGCAGTGGTTAAAAAGGCGAAGATTATCGAGGAAACACTTTCTAATTTTGGCGTACATGCCAAAATCGTCGGGGTGGATGTTGGCCCGAGTATTACCCGGTTTGAGCTTCAGCCAGACCCGGGTGTCAAGGTCAATAAGATTGTTAATCTGGCAGATGACCTGGCGTTGAATCTGGCAACCTCGGATATTCGTATTGAGGCGCCCATTCCAGGAAAAGCTGCGGTCGGCATTGAGGTGCCTAACGAGGAGAGCGTCATTGTCGGGCTGCGCGAGATCATTGAGACACCAGCCTTTGAAAATTTCAAGGGGCCCTTGCCCTTCGCGCTCGGCAAAACGCTGTCTGGCCAGAACATTATCGGGGACATCAGCAAAATGCCCCATGTACTTATCGCGGGTGCCACAGGCTCTGGTAAGAGTGTGTGCATCAACAGTATTATCATCAGTCTTTTGTACAAGGCTTCACCCGAGGATTTACGCTTTATCATGATTGACCCCAAAATGGTCGAGCTGAACCAGTACAACGCCATACCGCACCTTCTGATTCCAGTGGTCACAGACCCCAAGAAGGCATCCTATGCCTTGAACTGGGGCATTAAGGAAATGACAGACCGCTATCAGCTGTTTAAGGAAAACGGCGTGCGTGACATTGACGGGTATAATGAACTGATGGCTGGCCAGGGCGGAGAAAAGCTGCCGCGGATCGTCATTGTGGTTGACGAGCTGGCCGACCTGATGATGACATCGCCCAAGGAATGTGAAAATGCGATCTGCCGTATTGCTCAGCTGGCCAGAGCTTGTGGGATTCATCTGATCATCGCGACACAGAGACCCTCGGTGGATGTGATCACCGGGCTGATCAAGGCGAACATTCCATCCCGTATTGCCTTTTCGGTGGCGTCTAATACAGACTCCCGAACCATTCTTGATATGGCCGGGGCTGAAAAGCTGCTGGGCAAGGGGGATATGCTTTATTACCCCGTCGGAAAATCAAAACCCCTGCGTGTACAGTGTACCTTTGTATCTGACGCGGAGATCAACCGCGTAATCAATGCGGTCAAACCCAAAAAACAGCCAACCTATAATGATGAGATTGAGGAGGCGATTAACGAGCCGCAGGAAGAAGAGGAAGCCAAAGAGGATGACCTGGACCCGCTGTTTGACCAGGCAGTGGAGACAGCCTTTACCTATAATCAGGTATCGACCTCCATGCTCCAGCGTAAGCTGAAGGTTGGCTATGCCCGGGCGGGAAGGCTTATTGATTCCCTTGAGCAAAAGGGCATTATCTCAGGGCCAAACGGCAGCAAACCGCGAACCCTGCTGATGACACAGGAAGAATACTACAGGAGGTGACAGAGTGAAGAAAATCCATATCACAACCCTGGGCTGTGATAAAAATACCGTAGACGCTCAGCAGATGCTGGGAATGCTCGCGGAAAACGGCTATACCATTGAACCCGACCCGGCACGGGCTGAAGTGATTGTGGTCAATACCTGCTGCTTTATCCAGGCGGCCAAGGAGGAATCCATCGAGTATATTCTTGAATACGCCGGCTATAAGGAAAGCGGGCCGTGTGAGATCCTGATAGCAGCAGGCTGTATGGCAGAGCGCTATCATAAAGAGCTTGCGGAGGAAATGCCTGAGGTTGACGGCTTTTTAGGCGTGGGGCATATTGACAACATCATTGACCTGATTAAAGATATTGAAGGCGGAAGGGGAAGAGAAACGCTCTCTGGAAATATCGACCGCCCTTATGTGGAAGAAATGCCCCGCTATATCGAGGACAACACCGTTACAGCCTATCTGAAAATCAGTGAAGGCTGTGACCATCACTGCACCTACTGTGTGATTCCCAAAATTCGTGGAAGACACCGGAGCCGCAGTCCAGAGGCTATTTATAAAGAAGCGGCTTATCTGGAGAAAAAGGGTGTCAGGGAGCTGATCATTATCGCCCAGGACATCACCCAGTATGGGAACGACCTGGAGGGAGAGATAAATCTGGCAGGGCTGCTGACGTGGCTGTCGGAGGATTTTTCCTTCCGTTGGATACGTCTGCTCTATATGTATCCTGAGGGCATCACAGAAGAGCTTCTGGATGTGATCGCCAGCCATGACAACCTCTGCCATTATTTTGATATTCCCATCCAGCATACTGAGGATAAAATTTTAAAACGCATGGGGCGTCCAGTTAACAAAAAGCATCTTTTTGAACAGATCGGGCTGATCCGCGAAAAGCTGCCTGACGCGGTACTCAGGACCGCGATTATCACTGGTTTTCCCGGTGAGACAGAGGAAGACCATGAGGGGCTGCTCGCCTCGCTAAGAGCGCTTAAAATCAACCGATTGGGTGTGTTCAAATACTCGCAGGAGGAAGGAACCCCTGCGGCGGAGTTTCCGGATCAGGTGGATGAAGCGGTTATGGAAAGACGTTGGAATGAAATATACGGACAGCAGGAGGGCATAACAGCTGAAGCCAATGAAGCCTTTGTCGGCAGAAGCCTGGACGTTTTAATAGAGGAAATGGAGGCGCCGGGAACCTATTCCGGGCGAACCTATGGTGATGCACCAGAAATTGATTGTATGGTTTTTGCCAATAGCGGGGAAGAGGTATTAGACATTGGCAATTTCTATAAAGTAAAAATAATCCAGACACTGGATTATGATTTGATAGGAGATGTAGAAAATGAACTTACCTAACAAAATTACCATGGCCCGAATTATTATGATTCCATTCTTTATTATTGCCCTGCTGGTCAATTTCCCATTCCACGAGCCCATTGCGGTGGTGATTTTTATTGTCGCCTCTGCCTCTGACGCGGTGGACGGGCATCTTGCCAGAAGCCGGAATCTGATTACGGATTTTGGAAAATTTATGGATCCGCTGGCAGATAAGCTGCTGACCTGCTCAGCGTTTATCTGTCTGGTTGAGCTGCAGATGATCCCGTCCTGGGTGGTTATCATCATCATTGCCCGCGAATTCGCCATTACAGGTCTCCGGACGCTGGCGGCTTCCGACGGCATTGTCATTGCTGCCAGCAAATGGGGCAAGGCCAAGACCATTTCCCAGATGATTGCAATCATCGCATTGCTGCTGGTCAACTGGCCGGTTATGGCATTCCCCGCCTTGCTGCTATTCGGTAACATCATGGTTTATGTTGCCCTGGCCCTGACCCTTATTTCAGGTATTGATTATTTCAGACTGAACAAGGGTGTCTTTAGAAGTATGTAGGCATTTGAAAGTAAATAAATGAGAATAACAAACGAGCGCGGCGGAAGCCGCGCTTTTGTGTGAGGAGTTTTTATGGAAATTGACGTTCATGTTAAAAGAGCAATTTTACACATTCTGGATACGGGCGCGGGGATTCCGGTGCTTTCGGATACACTGCTGGGGCTGCCCATCGGTATTCAGGAATACTTGTATAAACATCTGACCCGGGCGATGAAGGATCCGGATATTAAGAGAACCCAGTTTGTGGACCCGCCAAGCCGTTTTTGTGAGCTGGTACAGCAGTATAAAAAGGATGACGAAAGCTTTACATCTGTCAGCCAGGAAATCGCGAGCCTGCTCTTTGATTTTATGGTGGAGAATGTCGGGGTGCCGTCGGCAGATCTGCTGGTGGTCGATTTTATTGGCGACGGAGAGCCTTATTTGGGTGTTTTAAAGCTGAATTACAAGCATAGCTATATCCACTATGTCGATCACGAGGACGGCCGTTTAAATGATATTCTTCGTCAGCCCTGCTCACTGCCCACAGAAGGGCAGCGGCTGGATGAGTTTGTGATCATCAATTTAAATACCGGTCAGATTTTTCTAAAGGAAAAAAAGTTTGAGATTGATGACAAAAAGGAGTACTATCTCTCCAACCGTCTGGTTTTATGTGAGGATGTGCTCTCCGAAAAACAGACATTTGATATTGTGGAAAAGACCGTTAAAAAAATTATTGCCAGCGAATATAACGGCGACATTGAAAAGCTGAATACCGTCAAGCGGGTCATCGCCGACGACTACGAATCGGACTCGGTCATTGATATGGACAGTATTGCCCAAGCCACCTTTGGCGATGATTTTACAGTGAAGGAACGCTTCAGGGAGGAGGCTGCCAAAAAAGGGCTTACCCAGCGCAAAGTAGAGGTAAGCGATAATATTGAGAGCAAAATCTTTAAGAAACAAAAGTTTGTTACTGACTCAGGCATAGAGCTCTCGATTCCAACGGACTACCTCATGCGGGAGGACATTGTAGAATTCAGAAATAATCCAGATGGTACCATCTCGGTGGAGATAAAAAATATAGAAGGATTTGTACCGAAGTAAGAAGATGTGTGGATGCGATAAGATTCACAGAGTATCAGGATCAGGGCATCTAGAGAAGGATTCTTTGTCATTATTCAGATAAACAACTCTGAATCAAAGTTTAATAACATTGCAGAATTTTACCAGAAACAGTATAATGATAAGGGCCGGAGTTTTATGAATCCCGGCTGAATTGACATAAGGAGATGGAATTATGAATTGTGAGCTCGTTTCAGTTGGAACAGAACTTTTAACGGGAGACACCTTAAATACCAATGTTATGTTTTTGTCCAAGGAATTGTCTATAAATGGCTTTTCGGTGCTTTACCATACAACAGTGGGTGATAACCCGGGGCGTCTGAAATCTGTCATTATGCGGGCCTTGACCCGCAGTGACCTGATTATCACGACCGGCGGCCTCGGACCGACCCAGGATGATCTGACAAAGGAGACCATTGCGGAAATTTTTGGTATGGAAATGGAACAGCGGCCAGAAATTGTCGAGAAGCTCAAAGCGTTTTTTGACCGCCGCGGGGTAGAAATGACAGAGAATAACCTGCGTCAGTCTTACGTGCCAAAGGGGGGCGTCATGCTGCCCAACCCCAGAGGTACCGCTCCGGGAATTATGATTGAGAAGGACGGAAAAACTGTAATCATGCTGCCGGGACCACCACATGAAATGATGGGCATGTATGAGGACTGTGTGGAACCCATCCTGCACCAGCTGAAAAACCAGCTCGTGATTTCACGCTATTACAATCTTTCGGATATTGGTGAATCCACTGTTGAGGACACCATTATGGATATCATTGACCGGCAGGATAATCCAACGGTTGCCACCTATGCCAAGCTGGGCGAGGTGATGATCCGCCTGACGGCCAACGGGGATGATCCTGAAACCATTAACGCTTTGCTGGACCGGTATGAGAAGATCATCATCGAACGTTTTGGCGATCATATTTTCACACATTCCCAGGACAGCCTGGATGTGACGGTCGGTAAACTTTTAATGGAAAAGGGCCTGACTGTCGCTCTGGCAGAATCCTGCACCGGAGGTCTCGTGGCTTCAAAGCTGGCAGAGATTCCCGGAATTTCAGCGGCGTTAAAAATGGGACTGGTTACCTACTCCAATGAAGCTAAAATGCAGCTTTTAAAGGTGAGGGCCGAAACGCTTGAACGCTATGGCGCAGTCAGTGAGCAGACCGCACGGGAGATGTGCGAGCACCTTAAGGAAATTTCAGGCTGTGATATTACTGCGTCTGTCACTGGTATTGCCGGGCCTGGCGGCGGATCGCCAGAAAAACCCGTGGGACTTGTATACGTCGGGGTTTGCGCCAATGGAAAAACCACCATTAAAAAATATCTCTTTGAAGGCAGTCGAAAGATTGTTCAATTGCGCACCGCCAATAAAGTTTTTCACTTAATTCGCGAAGCAATCCTTGACAAAACAGAATGATTTCTTTATAATATAGATAGTGATAGAACGAACGTTCACAGAACGCTTTGTGAAAATAGAGGAGAAAAGTATGGCTGAAAAACGCAAACCATTAGAAAAAGTAGAAGAAAAAACTGACAACAGCGCAAAGCAGGAAGCCTTAAACGCTGCTTTAAAGAATATTGAAAAAACTTTTGGAAAGGGAGCTGTCATGCGTCTTGGAGACGAGAGTGCGAAGATGGACGTTGACGTTATCTCCACCTCATCCATCGGTATTGATATGGCGCTTGGAATTGGCGGGGTTCCCCGTGGCCGGATCATTGAGATCTACGGACCAGAATCCTCCGGTAAAACCACTATTGCCCTTCATATTGTGGCGGAAGCCCAAAAGGCCGGAGGCAACGCGGCCTTTATCGATGCCGAACATGCGCTCGATCCCGTATACGCAAAAGCCCTCGGTGTGGATGTGGATAACCTGATTGTATCCCAGCCGGACACAGGTGAGCAGGCGCTTGAAATTCTTGAAGCCCTGGTGCGGAGCGGGGCCATCGATGTGGCCGTTGTGGACTCTGTCGCGGCTCTGGTACCCCGTGCGGAAATTGATGGGGAAATGGGGGACTCCCATGTTGGGCTTCAGGCGAGACTGATGTCCCAGGCCCTCCGAAAGCTGGCAGGGATTATCAAAAAGTCCAATACCGCGGCGATCTTTATTAACCAGCTGCGCGAGAAGGTTGGGGTTATGTACGGAAATCCAGAGGTTACAACTGGCGGCCGTGCTTTGAAATTCTATTCCTCTGTCCGGATGGATATCCGCAGAATTGAAACTTTGAAAAAAGGAACCGATATGATCGGGAACCGTACCCGTGCTAAGATTGTCAAGAACAAAATGGCGCCACCGTTTAAAACTGCCGAGTTTGATATCATGTACGGCGAGGGTATCTCCAGAGAAGGGGATATTCTGGACATGGCGGTTGAGCTGAATATTATAAAAAAATCCGGCTCATGGTTCTCCTACGGCGAGGAACGCCTGGGGCAGGGGCGTGACAAGGTGAAGGAATACCTTAAAGAAAACCCTGAATTTGCCGATGCGGTTGAACAGAAAATTCGTGATCATTTTGCTAAGAAGGATGAGCCCGAAGTGCCAGAGGAAGGCTCGGAAGCTCTGACCAAGGATCAGGCTGAAATGGCCGCGGAATTATCTGATGAGGATATGGATGAGTTCTTTGAGCTGAATGAGTTCGAGGAAGAATAAGCAGGAGGAAAACATGGAATTAGCAGAATTAAAGCAAAAAGTACTGGAGGCCATGCGGGAAAACGGTGCGCCGATGAATGCCGGCGCCGTTCAGAAGGCACTGGACGTTGACCGCAAGGAGATTGATAAAGCCTTTAAAGAATTAAAAGCTGAAGGCGCCATCGTATCGCCAGTTCGCTGTAAATGGGAACCGGCAAACAAATAGAAAGCTGGCAGAAAAGGGTGCGTACAGTCCTGTATGTGCCCTTTTTTAGTGGTCCGAAGAGCACGGCACATTTTTGCGCTGTGCTCTTCGGTAAACTTTCATGCTGAGAGGTGAGAGAATGGAAAAAGTTCGTCGGATTCTTCATTGTGATTTGAACAGCTTTTACGCGTCGGTAGAGCTTTTATCTCATCCGGAGCTTAGGGAGCAGCCTGTGGCTGTCTGTGGCAATCCAGAGAACCGCCACGGCATTATCCTGGCTAAAAATGAAGCGGCAAAAAAATTCAAGATTCAGACAGCAGAGACCGTATACCAGGCAAAGCGAAAATGCCCGGAGCTGATCCTGCTGCCGCCCCATCACGACTTGTACCGCCATTACTCAAAAATAATCAATGAGATTTATAACGAGTTTACGGATCGGGTAGAGCCTTTTAGCATTGATGAGTCCTGGCTGGACGTAACAGACACCATGCATCTTTTTGGCGGCAGCGGTACCGCCATGGGTGATCTGGTGCGCGAAACCGTCAAAGAGCGCACCAGACTGACTATTTCGGTAGGCGTTTCCTATAATAAAATTTTTGCCAAACTGGGCAGTGACTATAAAAAACCTGACGCTGTGACTGTTATTACACCGCAGAACTATAAAAAACTGCTATGGCCCCTGCCGGTCACAGATCTTATCTATGTTGGCAAGAGCGCTTTCAGAAAGCTGAAATGTTATGGGATAAGGACCATTGGCGATCTGGCCGTCTCAGACCGTTCTGTGCTTTCTCATGATATGGGAAAGATGGGGGAGATGCTTCACGATTATGCCAATGGCCTGGATGACAGCCCGGTGCGCTCAGCCACTGAGCCGCGGGAGGTTAAGTCTGTGGGTCATGGCAACACCTTTGGCAAGGATCTTGAAAATATGGAGGAGGTAAAAAAAGGCCTTTATCCTCTGGCTGAGACGGTTGCCAAACGCCTTAAAGGCTACCACCTGAAATGCCGCGGCGTACAGGTAATGATAAAAGACCCGGCGTTCCGCCAGATTTCGAGGCAGGTGACCCTGAGCCATCCGACTCAGTTGTTTAAGGAAATCTTTGAAGCGGCCGTTGCCCTGGTGGATAAATACTGGGATTTTACCCAGGGAATCCGTATGCTTACGGTAACGGGGATCAACCTAGTGAGCGCAGAAACATGTGAACCGGAACAGCTGACTCTTTTTGGTGCGGACAGCTTTGAGAAGCGTGAGAAGCTGGAAAAAGTGGAAGCCGCCATGGACAAGCTGAAAGAAAAGTATGGCGACGCCATCATTTATACTGGAACAGCGCTGACGAAAGCAGAAGGCAAGGAAAAAGACCCATCCGAATGAATCGGGTGGGTCTTTTTGGAAAGTTCGCTGTATGAGTTTTATAAAAAGAAGATTATCCTAAAATGACTGCGCTGGCAAGCAGAGCACCCAGGATTGCGCCAATCAATGGACCAACAACCGGAACCAGTGCGTAACCCCAATCAGAGGAGCCCTTGTTCGGGATTGGCAGGATGGCATGAGCAATACGTGGAGATAAGTCTCTGGCAGGGTTCATGGCGAATCCGGTGGTACCACCAAGTGAGAAACCACAGGACATGATGATGGCATATACGAAGAAGTAGTTCAAGCCAACATCACTGACATTTGTCATGCCTGCATGGCCAATTGCGACAATAAAGAATACCAGTGCGAAGGTTGCTGCAGCTTCGCACAGGATATTCTGGGGGATATTGCGGACCTGAGGACTTGTACAGAAAGTACCTCTGATGGTATCCGCATCTTCGGTGGCAGCAAATTGAGGTCTGTAAACAACCCAGACAAGGATTGCGCCGACTAAACCGCCAAGCATCTGTGCTACGATGTAACCCGGGACCGCTGCCCACGGGAATGCACCGATAACGGCTAAACCGACTGTCAGAACGGGATTAAAATGTGCACCGGACTGTGCGCCAAAGGCCATGGCAGGAAGCATAACTGCGAGACCCCAGCCAAGCATTATGTAAACAGCGCCGCCACCTTTAAAACCAGATTTTTCCAGGTTTACAGCAGCACAAACACCGTCCCCTAATAACACGAGTAGTGCAGTTCCGATAAATTCAGACATGTATGAAAGCATAGTGACTTCCATGATATTCCCTCCTTATTCAATTGTAAATAGAAAAATAATAGCGTTTACACAGCCGCAAAGCAAAACCGCTTTGCGGGCATGTAATAAATAATAACGATACAGCGTTTTCTTTCGCTACTTATATAATACACCCATTTGAGATAAATTCATATTGAATTAAAGTTATAACAGGTATAACCTGAAATTATGTTAAAGTTGAAGCCCTGCGAGTGTGCTTTACTGAAAATGCTTTACGGCATTATAAAAACAGCAGATCCGGAAATCTGCTGTTTCATCAGTGTCTTATTTGTTTTTACGTTCGGCGTCATGCTTCTGGACTTCTTTTGCCATCTGGCGCAGTGCATCGAGCGTAGAAATTTCATCCAGATCAGGGGCCAGCGTTTCAACTGGCTCCTCAGGAGCGGGCGCTGGCTGTGCCTTTTTAGGTTCGGCCGCAGTATCAGGCTGCCCCTTTTTTTCTGATGACACTCCGGGAGCAGGCGGGGCATCTTCCAGATCATCCAGAACCTCACCACTCAGGCAGCTGGCGATCAGATCTTTGAGGTCCAGGCCAGTACCATCCTTGACAGCATTGAAAATCTGGCTGGCGGCGCCGGTAACATCCTGAACCATCTTCGTTTCGTTGCCGTTACCATACATGGTGATCGAGTCCACCTTTTCCATTGGCTTGGCGGCAGCTTCCACCATTTCAGGCAGCTTTTCGATGACCATCTTGACAACAGAAGGTCCTGTCATCTTGCGCATGGCCAGAGCTTCCTTTTCGATGGCGGCGGCTTTAGCCTCGCCGATGGCCCGAATCCCTTCGGCCTCCTTCTGGCTCGCATAGAGCTTGGCGTCGGCGTCAAATTCAGCTTTGGCTTTGTCGGCTTCAGCTTTCTTTCCGATGTCCGCCATGTATTCATTTTCGCGGATACGGATTTCCTGCTGCTTCAGTTCAACTTCTTTCTGAGCCTTGATGATCTCAACTTCCTGCTGCTTACTGACCAGTGCCTTGTTCTGTTCTTCTTTTTCGATGTCGTAAGCCACATCGGACTGGGCCTTGGCGATGGCGCTCTCGCGGTGGTAGCCCGCGATCTGTACGTCCTTTTCTTTGGTCTTTTCTTCGACTGCTACCTGGTTAGCCAGCTCGATTTCTTTACTCTCGCGCTCGGCCTGGGATTGCTTGATCCGGGATTCCTTTTCAGCCTGTGCTCTCGCCACATCCGCTTCTTTTTTGATTTCGGCAGAATTTTTAACCGCCAGGTTTTTAAGAACCTCATTGTTATCTGTAAAGGACTGAATCGTCAGGTTGATGATCTCCATCCCCATTTTCTGGAGGTCCTCCTCGGCGGAGGTAACACACTGGTTGGCAAATTTTTCACGGTTCTGAACAAGGTCTTCAACGCTGAGGCCGCCCATGCCGCTTCGGATCGTTCCTTCCAGAATCTGCTTGACCATGTCGCGGATTTCATCAATGCGCTTGGTCGAGAACTGTTCAGCGGCTAACAGGAGATACTCAGGTTTACTGGAGATTTTAACATTGGCTACAGCGTTGACCTTGACACCAATGTAGTCCTTGGTGGGAATGTATTCGGAGGTATCGATATCCACCTGCATTGTGGAAAGACTCAGGCGATAAGCTTTTTCCAGGTAAGGGATAACGATTTTTGCACCGCCACCTGGCACTACCTTGATTTTACTGGTGCCGATAACATTTCCCTGGGCGTCCTTGATGGGGTGGGAAAAAGGCGATGAAATGAGCAGCGCCTCGGAGGGCGGGGCTTTTTTATAGCCTGTCAGCAATAATATAACCACGGCGATGATAACAATACCGATAATAATAAATGTAAGCATAATAATTTCCTTCCTCTCAAAAATTTTGTGCTTAATGCGCGTCGTCAGGGTTGATTTTCAATTTGTAGGTTTCGGGATTATCAGCCAGCTTCTGGATGAGTACCTTGCAGGTAATGCAGAGCTGAATGGTCTCAAAATTCTTGTTTTTTTCCGCCAGGTCCTGGACTTTATTGATTTCGTCCCAGGTCAGCAGGCGAAGCTCTTCCGCCTCCTTTAGCGTATAGGCGGATTTATCGCGGATATAAGGCAGGACATCTTCAATTTTCACGGCTTACCTCCTTTAAAATAACCATTTCAAACATCTTTATTTCTTATATCTCCTTTCTTAATCTTATTATAGCACGTTCATCTTATTTTGTGGCGCTTTTCTAAAAATTTACCAGTCATTGATTTAAAGCAACGCTTAGGGTAAAATAAAGAAGAAAGGATGCAGATGACGGTAATCGCACAAAAATGCGAAAAAAGCCCAAATTTCAGCGCCCTTTCACGAAGCGTTCATAAAACCGTCACATTCTCCATTTAGAATAAGGCTATCAACAAAAATAAAAGCAATATGCGACTTAAATAAATGGAGGATCAAATGAACGATCAATACACAAATAATCAATTTACAAACAATAATGATGAAGAACCAAAGGTTGAAAATGCTCTGGTGCCCATTGACGGTGACCAGAAGAAAAAGAAAAAATGGTCTGCAGGTAAAAATGCTTTCGCAAAGAAAACCGGAGCCATGATGGCAGTGGGCCTGGTACTCTCCGGCGCCTGCGGTTTTGGCGGCGGCATGCTGGCCAGCAATTTGGGCGGTAACAATAAAAGCGTGATGTACCAATCCGTAGAGCGCACCAGCACCAACTCCAATGAAACCAGCAATTCCGGTGCGATGACCACCCAGCAGATTGCTGAATCGGCAGGAAACTCTGTCGTAGAAATCAAGACTGAAACAGTGACAAAAGACAGCCGGCTTCAGCAGGCAGTGTCCGAAGGCGCGGGCAGCGGCGTGATCGTCACCAATGACGGCTATGTGGTGACCAACAACCACGTCATCGATGGTGCCAGCAAGATTACTGTAACCCTGAAATCCGGCGAAAGCCATGAGGCAACTCTGGTCGGCACGGACGCCACATCCGATGTGGCGCTACTCAAAATTAACGCGAACAATCTGCAGCCAGCGGTCATGGGAGATTCGGACAAGCTGAGCGTGGGCGAGACTGTTGTAGCAATCGGGAACCCCCTTGGCGAGCTGGGCGGAACGGTTACCGATGGTATTGTCTCAGCTCTGAACCGTGAAATTACCATCGACGGGGATACCATGAACCTGCTTCAGACCAACGCCGCCATTAATCCTGGTAACTCCGGCGGTGGCCTGTTCAACGAATACGGCGAGCTGGTGGGAATCGTGGACGCCAAGTCAACGGGTACCGGCGTGGAAGGCCTTGGTTTTGCCATCCCGATTAATGATGTGAAAACAGTGGTCGAATCCTTATCTCAAAACGGCTATGTAAAGGGCCGCCCAAGCCTGGGTGTATCTCTGGTGGATGTCAACTCAGCTGAAACCGCCATGCAGTACCGTGTCTCTGAAATGGGCGTGTACGTGGCCAAGGTGGCGGATAATTCCGGCGCTTCAGCCGCAGGCATCCAGTCCGGCGATATGATTGTTTCCGTTGACGGCACGGCTGTGTCAAGCGCCGCAGATGTCAAAGCCGCCATCAAGAGCCATCAGGTAGGCGATACCGTTAAAATAGAAGTACAGCGCGGCGGCAGTATGCTGAATTTAAACGCCACACTGGGAGAGGAAACACCAACCACGAATAATTAACAGAAAAACGAGGTAAAGAAATGTACCGGATTTTAATGGTTGATGATGAAGAGAAAATACGGGCGATTGTAAGAAAATACGCGGAATTTGAAGGCAATGAGGTCGTTGAGGCCGCCGATGGTATGGAGGCGGTAAAGCTTGCTAAGAGCCAGGACTTTGACATCATTATCCTGGATATTATGATGCCGGAGCTTGACGGCTTCTCAGCCTGTAAGGAGATCCGCAAATATAAGGATACACCGGTTATCATGCTTTCTGCGAGAGGTGAGGAGTACGACCGGATCCATGGCTTTGAACTGGGCATTGACGACTATGTTGTCAAGCCCTTTTCGCCTAAGGAGCTGATGATGCGCGTGGGCGCGATTCTCAAACGGAGAGGCGGTGCCCAGGAGAATAAAGACGTGGTAAAAATCGGAGATCTGGAAGTGGATTTTGCCGGCCGGCGTGTCACGATTTCCGGAAAGCCGGTGGAGATGACGCCAAAGGAGTATGATCTCTTTTTTTACATGGTGCGCAACCGGGGCATCGCCCTGACACGGGAAAAACTTATCACCAATGTCTGGGGCTATGATTTTTATGGTGATGACCGCACCCTGGATACCCACATTAAGCTGCTGAGAAAAAGTCTGGGCGATTACAGCAAGTGCATCGTGACACTGCGTGGAGTAGGATACCGCTTTGAGGCTTAAGAATACCAGCATTAAATGGAAGCTTTTCGCTTATATCGCCCTTTTTGCGGCGGTCATGATCTTTGTAATCTGGCTGTTCCAGATTGTCTTTTTAAACGGCTTTTACCGCCAGACAAAGGTCAGTGAGCTCAAATCTCTGGCGAACACCATCTCTGCCAATATTGACAGCAATGATTTGAGCAATATTGTAACCGAGGTGGCGGGGCGGAATAATATCTGCGCGAAGATCACCGATACCCAAAACAATGTGGAGATCAATGTGGACACTGTTCCGCGCTGCGTGCTGCACCAGATGACAGCCCAGGATCTGACCAACCTGTACTTACAGGCCAAGCAGCACGGCGGCTCCTATTTTGAGAGCTTTTCCAAGGACAGCTACCAGCTCATAAATATTCAGAGCAGTGACGGCCGCCAGGGGGTGATCCCTGAAAAGAAATTTGAGCGGGATGAAAACCTGATTTACACTCAGATCATTACAGGCGGCAGCGGCAACCAGTATGTGATCATGCTTAACACCATGATTTCGCCTGTTAACGCCACGGTACAGACTCTGCGCTCCCAGCTCTTTTATATCAGCGTGGTATTTATGGTACTGGCCCTTATCTTTGCGGCTATTATGTCTAAGAAGGTATCAAAGCCTATTATCAAGATCAATGAAAGTGCCAAGGAGCTCGCGAAGGGTAATGTGGAGGTCCACTTTGACGGAGAAGGCTATCGGGAAATCACAGAGCTCAACGATACTCTGAATTACGCGGCAGAGGAGCTTTCAAAGGTAGAAAATCTGCGGCGTGAGCTGATCGCCAATGTTTCTCATGACCTGCGCACCCCCCTGACCATGATCACCGGCTATGCCGAGGTGATGCGGGACATTCCAGGAGAAAACACTCCGGAAAACGTGCAGATTATCATTGATGAGGCCAACCGCCTGACAAGTCTGGTTAACGATATGCTGGATATCTCCAAGCTTCAGGCTGGTGTACAGGTTCTAAATGAAGCCCCGTATAATCTGACCAAGAGTATCCGCCGGATTCTCACAAGATATACCAAGCTCATTGAGCAGGAGGGTTATCATATACGCTTTGAGGCGGACAGAGAGGTCTTTGTGAAGGCTGACGAGATTAAAATGGAACAGGTTATCTACAATCTGGTGAACAATGCCGTCAACTATGCCGGAGCGGATAAAGAGGTAGTGATCCGCCAGACTGTTTTGGCAGATACGGTGAAGGTTGAGGTGCTGGATCACGGCGATGGCATCGCGGAAGATTTGCTGCCCTATGTGTGGGACCGCTATTATAAAATTGACAAGGCCCATAAGCAGGCTTCCATCGGAACCGGGCTGGGGCTTTCCATTGTCAAGAATATCATGGAGCTGCACCACCTTCGCTTTGGTGTGAACAGCGCGCCAGGTATGGGAAGTAATTTCTGGTTTGAAATGAAGATCGTAGAGGATAATGCCGAAAAAAATGAAAATTAACATTGATTTTACAGGCTTTTTGCGGTATACTGACTAAGCTACTAAGCCAGATAATCGCGGGCAGCGCAGGCTGTCTGAGGAAAGTCCGAGCTCCGCAGAGCAGGGTGCCGGGTAACGCCCGGTGGAGGTGACTCCAAGGCAAGTGCAACAGAAAGTAAACCGCCGGCCTGGCCGGTAAGGATGAAAGGGTGAGGTAAGAGCTCACCAGTGGCGAGAGTAATCCGTCAGCTATGTAAACCCCACCTGGTGCAAGACCAAGAACGGATGTAAAAAAGGCGGCTGCTCGTCGCCGTCCAAATGGTAGGTCGCTTGAATCCATTGGTAACAATGGATCTAGACAGATGATTATCTAAGACAGAACTCGGCTTACAGACTTAGTAACATGAAACAAAAATGAAAGACCCTTTCAAACAGGCTGTTTAAGCCATTTGAAAGGGTCTTTTCTTTTTCAGGGCTCTCGGTCTTTGTTCAGGGGCTTTTTACGTAAAACAAGATAATTGTTATTATTTTGAAATGCATCCTATTTAATAATAGACATGGATTAAAATAGATGCTATAATGATGATAAAATGTATATATTGAAGAACGAAGGAGGAAGATATTATGAAGATCAATATGGATAAGGCTGTTGTTGAGTTTATTCCAGAAAATCAAATTGAAACTGCTGAGCTTGAAGCGCTTTGGATTAAAATGGGGAACTGCGTGGGAGATAATAAGAAACTGTCACCGATCGGTGTATATATCCCAACAGAAAACAATGTAGCGCGCTTTCACATTGGTGGTTTAACAGAAGCAGAAGCAAAGGCGGCACCAGAGCTTAGGGCGCCCTTCGACTGCCAGGTTTACTGCCTAACCTGTAATAAAGTTCAATCTGTAAAAGAAGGAGATTTAATCCCTTTCTGCTGCGGAAAACCCATGGAAATCATGGATTAACCATTTAGTATTTACGGCTCTTCTAATGCAGGCGATCCGCTTTGTGAAGAAGGGCTTTTTTATTTTTTGAAAAAGAGGTCAGCTTCTCAAGCCAACCCCTTTTTCAATGAGATACCAGCAAATGGCGTAAAGCACGATGATAAAAAGGACAAGGATTGTTAAGGACCACACGACCGGGACATCTGTTACGCCAAGAAACCCAAAACGGAAGCCTGAGACCATGTAGACAATGGGATTAACCTTTGAAACAGCCTGCCAGATCGGCGGCAGCATCGAAATGGAGTAAAACACGCCGCCCAGATAGGTTAGTGGCTGCAGCACAAAGGTGGGCACAATGGAAACATCATCAAAGGATTTGGCAAAGATCCCGTTGAGCAGCCCAGCCAATGAAAATAAGACAGCCGTCATAAGCAGGGTAACGAGGATGATGGGCCAGGAAAAGACATGAAGGGGGACAAAAAATAACGAAATCACAGTGACAAGCGCTCCGACCATGATGCTTCGCCCCAGACCGCCGGTGACGAACCCCA
Organism: Eubacterium sp. BL-380-WT-2B; assembly: GCF_009696115.1. Taxonomy (NCBI): domain Bacteria; kingdom Bacillati; phylum Bacillota; class Clostridia; order Eubacteriales; family Eubacteriaceae; genus Eubacterium; species Eubacterium sp. BL-380-WT-2B. Next base: position 21,820 of record NZ_VUMP01000012.1, on the reverse strand, counting down.
GAATGATAACCTGAGTCGGCACTGGCGCGACCAGCAGCTCCTCAATGTTTTTCTGAAATTTTTGAGAAAAAAAGGAGGAGGCGACATTGCTGTAGGAGCTGGTGATGACAGACATCATAATGAGCCCGGGCACGATGAATTCCATATAGGAAAAACCGCCCATCTCTCCAATTCGTCCACCAATCAGATTTCCGAAAATAACAAAATACAATGAGGTGGTGATGACCGGCGGTACCAAAGTTTGTACCCAGATGCGCAGATAGCGGTTGGTTTCTTTTGCAGCCAGGCGTTTTAGTGCAGTAAAATAAAGTTTAAACATTTTTTTCCTCCGATTGATGTTTAACATCGGTGATTTTTAAGAATAATTCTTCTAAACGGTTGGATTTATTACGCATGGAAACGACTTTTATCCCTTGTTTTGTGAGCTGTTCGAAGATTCCGTTGACTCCCTGATCGCGCTGGACCTCGACGGTGAGGGTACGGCTGTCCTCAAAGTAGTTTTTATACCCATTGATAACAGGCCTGGTTTCAAAAGGCTCTAAATCAAAAATAAAGGTTTCATACTGTAATTTCGACAAAAGGTTTTTCATACTGGTATTCTCAATGAGCTCACCGGACTGGATGATCCCGATATTGCGGCAGAGCATTTCTGCTTCCTCCAGGTAATGGGTTGTCAGGATGATGGTCGTCCCCTGTGCATTCAGGTTTCTCAGGAAATCCCACATCTCACGTCGCAATTCAATATCGACCCCTGCTGTGGGCTCGTCTAAAATAAGCAGGCGTGGCTCATGCATCAATGCCCGGGCAATCATCAAACGCCGCTTCATCCCACCGGAGAGCATCCGCGCCCGTTCATGGCGCTTTTCAAGCAGTCCGGATTGCCTGAGGTATTTTTCACTGCGTTCCAGGGCTTCCTTGTGGGGAACACCGTAGTAACCAGCCTGATTGACGACAATCTGCTGGACGGTTTCAAATGGATTAAAGTTAAACTCCTGTGGCACCAGGCCGATCTGCTGTTTTGCCTGGACCAGATCGGTATCAAGGTCATATCCAAACACCTTTACAGTTCCAGCTGTTTTATTCACCAGGGAGGTAACGATTCCGATGGTGGTTGATTTTCCAGCGCCATTTGGTCCAAGGAGCGCGTAGAAATCGCCCTGCTCCACAACTAAATCGATGCCGCGCAGCGCCACAACCCCTGATTCATAGGTTTTCTTTAAATTTTTTAGTTCGAGTGCAATGGTCATATTATTTTCTCCTTAAATGCGTTCGGCATATAAATCAAAATTAATATGCCATTCGCCGTCCTCTTTTACGGTAACGTCCTGCCAATGGAAATTATTTTCCTCAATTTTAGCAAATACCCATTTTCTCCTTTTATTCTCAATATCCGTAAGGACGATTATGCCATTTTCTTTTTTTGCTTCAAGCCGAATGATTTTTCCTGTAAAACAATAGGCAATATCCCAGGCCTGCGTGCCGGGATTATAGACGCGAAGCGTCGTCCCGCGTTCATAATCGGGCAGGATAATAATATCCTGTATTGCCATTCCCTCAAGAACCCACGAAAAGTGCCATTCGCCTTTAATCGAGTGCGAAGTGCTGTTGTCAATATAGTCAATTTTCCAGCTCCCGACAAGCTCTCCAAAATAATTAAATTCTTCGGGCAGCTCTATATTCTTACATTCACTTGTCAACTTTTTAAGAAAGTCCTGCATGCGTTAATTCCTCCGCTAATATAAAATAATCTGATGTTCGGTTTACCCGCCAGCGGCGGTTATCCTTTCTATACTCTAAAGTAAAAGGGATGGGTCTGTCAAGAAATTCCGTGTATTTTATCTGGATATCGTGTCATCTATGTACAATATATAAAGCTTTTGACATCTTCTCTTCTTAATGTCAGGGAAGCGATTTTAAAAAAAGTGCACCCAACAGGAATATTCAAAAGCTACGGTCTACCAAGGGATAGGAGAGTATCGCGCTTATTGAAAATGTTAGATGCACCTGTTTTTAATATATCAGATATTCTGGGCTTTTGCAAGAGCTGTTAAGTTAAGCTTTAGATATGTTTTATCCTGTTTTGTTCAGATGTTTATATTGCAGATTCCCGGGTATAAATAGAATTGAACACACATACCTCTTACTTAAATTAATTAATCTCTCCCCCAATTTACTCTCCCCAAAAGAAGCCCCTGATCAAAGATCAGGGGCTTCTTTCATTATAAAGTCTTATCAAGCTGTTAAAACTAAACAGACTACGATAAGAATATTTGTTCTAAAAACACTTGCTTTTTGAAACGAACGTTTGTATAATAGAAATGTCATCACTTTTCTTTGAGGGGATAATCGAAATAAAGGACAGGATGGCGTGGGCTTGCATGGTGAAAACAGTAGTATCCACGCATTGGTTGAAGCGCTCCACGATCCTGAGCTGTATGGATTGTCCCCCCTCTATGGTTTCTTATTTTATTATCGGATATAATGGTGTCCGAATCATCCAAAAGGAGAAGACGCTTGTATTTATTGTTTTCGATTTTATGCCAGTTATTTATTTGTCTCTGCTACAGCCTGGCGATTTTTTATCTGGCGGTCACACTGACAGGCAGTATTTTTCTGATGAATTATCATACGCTGGTTACTATGACTGTGCCTGCTGTCACGGCGGGCCAGACTGAATATCCCTGAGTCGCTGAGGGCCAAGGTGTAAGATGTCTGACCGTCTGGGCAGTGAAACGGACCGCTCGCAAAAAATATAAAAAACCTGGATACTTCTGTGTTATACTGAGTAAAGACAATTAAAAAAGGAGAAACGCGATGGAAAGAAAAGCACTCACACAGGAATATCTAATTTTAACCACCAATGATAAAGGAAAGCTGCCGATGGCGAATAGTACGGAGACGAAAGCAGGTTTGGTGGCCGCAGGAATAATGGATCTGCTCCTGGAGGGCTCCATAAAGATTGAAGGGAAAAAGGTGGAGGCCGTTGGTCCGCTGCCCGGCAGCCTGGGCCATCTGGAGGGGCTCTACGCCTACCTCAGCGATAAGAGCCGCTCTGTTACCAAGGTAATTGAGGATTACTGCATGTCCTTTTCCAGCAGCCGGATTAATCAGCTTCTGACGGACACCGGAAATTCTCTGAGTGCGGCAGGAGCCGTGGCAGAGGGTAAAGGAGGGCTTTTCGGAAACAGGGATCTTTTTGTGCCTGAAAAAGCCTATAAGGAAGCATTGATCGAGACTTTGAAAAGGGCGGCGGTTCAGGTGGAAAGTCTTTCGCTGCACGACGCGGCCCTTGCCAGCCTTTTGAAAGAAACCAGAAATCTTAAGCCGTATTTTTCAAAACACGAAAATGATCTGATGAAAGAAAAACTAAAGGCCATCAAAAACCAGCAGGACAGCAAAATAATCCGTGAGATGGTCGGATATATCGATGCTATTATGACGGTTATGATGGCTGCGGTCATTGCCACTGTCAATTAGGCGGATCAGGTTAAAAGGCCTGTGAGGCCTTTTTTTCATGAGCTTTTTTGGTAAAATATCCTGAGGTTTTTTAAATGTGTGCTAAAAGTTGAACTTTTTCTGTGATTAAGTTATAATGAATTTATATTTATTACAAAGGAGTATTCGGAGAGATATAAGTCCGTTTAAGGGGGCTGTTTATGGATAACCAGACAAAAAAAAGAAAGATACTCATCGTTGACGATATGGAGCTGAACCGCGCGCTGCTGTGCGAGATGTTCCAGACAAAATATACCATATATGAAGCTGAAAACGGTGCGCAGGCGCTGGAAATCCTGGAGCGGGAGAGCGAGAATATCGCGGTTGTGCTTTTGGATCTTATCATGCCAGTGCTCGACGGTTTCGGTGTCCTGACAGAAATGGAGCGTATGGGCCTGGCTGGCCGTGTCCCGGTCATCATGATTACTGCTGAGAACAGTGAGGGCGTTATGCAGCGCGGCTATGAGATGGGGGCAGCGGATATTGTCACCAAGCCCTTTAATCCAAATATCGTGATCCAGCGCGTCCACAACATCATTGAGCAGTATACCCAGAAGCTTCACCTGCGGCAGCTGGTGGCTGAACAGACAAGGGCGCTGCGGGAGCAGGCGGAAAAAATGCGTGAAAACAGCGCCCAGATGATTGACACCCTCAGCAGTATTATTGAATTTAAAAACACCGAATCGGTGTCCCATATACACAACGTGCGCGTGATTACCCGGCTGCTGCTGGCTGAATTTGCAAAAAACCATAGTGAATATGGACTTTCCGACTCCCTGATTGAGATTATCTCCGAGGCGGCGGCCATGCACGATATCGGTAAGGTGGCCATACCGGACAATATTTTAAACAAACCCGGCCGCCTGACTGATGAGGAATTTGAGATCATGAAAACGCACACCTCACGGGGAAGCGAGATTTTAATGGAGCTGTCCGGCGTCCAGAATCTGGCTTACTATGATTACTGCTACGATATCTGCCGCCACCACCATGAGCGGTGGGACGGAGGCGGATACCCCGACGGCCTGGTGGGCAACGAGATCTCTATCTGGGCCCAGGCGGTATCGCTGGCCGATGTCTACGACGCGCTGACCAGCAAGCGGGTTTATAAGGACGCTTACACTCATGAAACCGCCGTCCAGATGATTTTGGACGGGGAGTGCGGGGTCTTTAATCCACAGCTGATCGAATGCTTTATGACAGCACTGCCCGAGCTTAACCGATCCATGAAGGGGGGCGAAATGCTGACGTCGACGGTCACCGCGCCCGGTGAGGTGTCTATGCCTGAAAAGAAGAAAAAAGAAGCGCACGGCGATCTGTCAAGCCGGACCCTATATCTGTTAGAACAGGAGCGGCAGAAGTATCAGATATTGTCTGAGCTTTCGGATGAGCTTATTTTTGAATACGACCTGCGTGCGGACAAGCTGACCTTTTCTGACCGTTTTCAGATATTGACCGGAAAGGATCCGTTATTTCCGCAGATCAGCCGGATATTGTCGGATGAGACGCTGGTCAACGCCGAGGATCAAAGGCGTCTTTTCAAAAAGCTTGAGCGCATTACGCCAGACAGGCCGACCTGCAAGGCGGAGCTGCGCATCAATCTGGACGGGGAGGGTTTCCAGTGGTATCAGGTTTATCTTTATCCTATCTGGGATATGGAGTTTGAGCCGATATGCGTGAGCTATATCGGCAAGCTCATCAATGTCGAGGAGAGCAAGCAGCGCAGCCTGATGCTTAAAAAGGAAGCAGAGAGCGATCCGCTCACAGGGCTTTTAAACCAGAGGGCAATGCGGGAGCAATCGATTCTGGTGCTCAAAGACCGGCGTATACAGAACGCCGCCCTGTGCTTTGCCGACGTTGATAATTTTAAATCGGTCAATGACGATCGCGGCCATCTTTTTGGGGATATGGTGCTCAAGGAGGTGGCAGAGATTCTGACCAGCAGTGTGCGCCATACCGATCTGGTAGGACGCGTGGGTGGCGATGAATTCCTGATCCTGTTCCACGACATTATCGACCAGAGAGACATCGAAAGGCGTGTTTCAGCCATCTGTAAAAAGCTGAACAAACGCTTTAACAGCTACGGCATTACCGGAAGCCTTGGCATTTCCCGCTATCCTCAGGATGGGGAGGATTTTGACACTCTTCTCCAAAAGGCCGACCAGGCCCTGTACCATTCCAAGGATCTGGGGAAAAACCAGTACAAGGTTTACGACGCAAGCTGTGCGAACCGGCCTTTCCGTTCATCCCTGACCCGGGTAGATAACTATAACGAAAAAATTGAGGAGATGGCCAGGGAATTAAAAAACATAACCAGCAGTTGACCAGAGGGGCTTTTGTCCCTCTGTTTTTATCTTAAAATAGAATGATCAATCACACAAAAGGAGTTGAATAGCATGAAAAAATATAACTGGGTGATTATTGGCACTGGCGTTATCGGCAACGAGATGGCAAGTGCGCTGAAACAGGAAAACGGTGAAATCTATGGCGTTTATAATCATCATGTGGAGAAGGGGCAGGCTTTTGCGCGTGAATACGGAGTCCGGAAAGTTTTCGAGAGTGAGGAGGCACTTTTGGCTGATCCGGAGGTGGATGTGGTTTACATCGGTACGCCCCACAATTACCACTATGAAACACTCATGAGGGCTGTCGGAGCCGGCAAGCACGTCTTTTGCGAAAAAGCCATTACCGTCAATGCAAGGCAGCTTGAGGAGGTGGCTGCGTTAGGCCTGGAAAGGGGCGTGGTGGTCATGGAGGGAATGACCATCTATCACATGCCGCTCTACCAGAAGCTGCGTGAGATGGTAGATTCCGGTGCCATCGGAAGGGTGAAGATGATACAGGTCAACTTTGGGAGCTGCAAGGAATACGATGTGAAAAACCGCTTCTTCGATAAGGCGCTGGCAGGAGGCGCTCTCTTAGACATCGGCATCTACGCCATGGCCTTTGCCCGGTTTTTTATGGAAACCAGACCCAATGTCATTCTGACCACGCCTCAGTACTTTGAGACAGGTGTGGATGAGCAGTCCGGTATCATCCTGAAAAATGACCGGGGGCAGATGGCCGTCACCGCCCTGACCATGCGGGCCAAGCAGCCCAAACGCGGTGTGGTGGCCGGGGAGTATGGCTATATTGAGGTGGATAACTACCCCAGGGCACAGAGAGCAGTGATCACCTACACTGCGGACGGCAGGCGGGAGGTAATAGAAGCCGGGAAAACCGGGGACGCGCTCTGCTATGAGGTGCGCCACATGCAGGAGGCCATTGAAAGCAGGGCCGGCATCGCGCCCCTTGCCCTGAGCCGCGATGTGATGGCAATCCTGACCGCTGTACGCGGGCAGTGGGGAATGCAGTATCCCTTTGAGTGATTGTTGTGGGAAAAGAGCACGGCACATTTTTGCGCTGTGCTCTCTGATAAAAAACAAGGGCTTTGTCATGTCATCTTAACTTGATATTTAGTCCTAATTGTAGTAGAATAGGTGATATTAATCAAAGAAAAATTTGTTTTATATATTCTACCGCTAAAGTATGATGGCCGATTACATTTGTACCCCAGTCAAATACATTAGCCTGATTTACAGAAACCAACAATTCCGGGAATAAAGGCCTGAAAACAGAAAACAGACAGGGGAAGGCAGCGATGACAAAATTATTAAAAAAGATCCGGTTTACAACCATTGTTCTTATTTTGGGTGTGGCGCTGATTGTCAGCAGTGTATTTTCATTGCTGACAATCCAGAACTTAGAGGGGAATGCCCGTGTGATCAATTATTCCGGTATTGTCCGGGGGGCGACACAGCGGCTGGTAAAGCAGGAGCTGAACAACGAGCAGAACGATGCGCTTATCGGGAAGCTGGACGCTGTTTTGGAGGAGCTTCAGAACGGCGGAGAAAGGAACAATCTGGTTAAGCTGGCGGATCCAGAGTATCAGGGGCTCGTCAGCGGCCTGCAGAGTAAATGGGGCGAACTTAAAAACGCGATTTACGACTACCGCGCCGGAGGAGCCGCCGGGCCGCTGTATGGAATAAGCGAGGAGTATTTCGAGCTTGCCGACCAAACCGTTTTCGCCGCGGAGCGTTACACAGAGCAGGCAGTAAAAAACGCGAAATATTTTCTGTTTCTGGTTACCCTGATTTTCCTGGCCATGGTAGTGGTCTGCGCCTTTTTTGCCTCATCCCAGCAAAAGCGCCGCGAAAAGCTTCTGGCAGATGAGAAGGAAGCTCTGGAACGGCAGATCCATTTAAACCAGATGCTGAACGACATCCGGGCGCCTCTCGACGAGCTGCCAGAGCTCATGTACGTCTCTGATCTGGAAAACTACGACCTGTTGTTCATTAACAAAGCTGGCAGGGATTCCTTTAACTTTAAGGATATAGAGGGAAAGAAGTGTTATGAACTGCTTCAGGGGCTGGACGCACCTTGCCCTTTTTGCTCAACGCCAAATCTGAAGCCGGAAGAGTACTTTAACTGGGAGCACACCAACCCCATAACCGGGCGGCATTATCTCTTAAAAGACCGGCTGATCGAGTGGGAGGGCCGTCCGGCCCGGTTCGAGATTGCCTTTGACCTGACCGAGGCCATGAGGGAAAAGCAAAACCTGAAAAATATGCTTGAAACCGAGCAGGTTATTGTGGAGTGTATCCGTGATCTCTACCAGAACCATGACCTGCCCCAGGCCATTCCTCTTTTTCTTGAACGTATTGGTAAATTTCTCAGGGCAGACCGCAGCTATATTTTTGACCTGAGAGGTGAACTGCTGAAAAATACCTATGAGTGGTGCGCCGACGGCATCAAGCCTGAGCAGGAGGATCTGCAGAGTATTCCCAGACATTACTTCAGCCGCTGGATCGAGGCCTTTACTGAGCAGGAATATATGATCATTGACGATTGTGAAGACCTTAAGATAACCACACCCCTGGAGTATGAAGTCCTTTCATTCCAGAATATCGAGCGGCTTGTAGCGGTTCCGCTGGAACGGGATGGCGAGCTTTACGCCTGTATCGGTGTGGACAATCCGCCGCCGGAGCTAATGCAGAATGCCGTATCAATCCTGCAGACTCTGCGCTATTTCCTGATGCTGGCTATCCGGCGCACCGAGGACGAGGCAGAGCTGACCAAGCTGAGCTACTATGATAACCTGACCTCCTTTTACAACCGCAACCGCTACATACAGGATCTTGAGGCCTTTACGGATTATGAGGATTCTGTAGGGATTGTCTTTCTGGATATGAATGGGCTGAAATCGGTCAATGATTTGTATGGGCACAGCAGAGGTGACCGGCTTCTGGTGGAATGCGCGCGCTGTATCCGTGAAGGGTTTGGCGAGAGCAATTTTTACCGCGTGGGCGGGGATGAGTTTGTAATCATCGCCCTCGGAGACACCGAGGCAGGTTTTTTTGACAGGGTTGAAAAGCTCCGCGGCTACTTTGAGCATAGCTCTCATATCAGTACGGCCATCGGCGCATACTGGACGCCGCGAGGTTCAGATATTGACGCGGCCATTACCGCGGCAGATGAAAGGATGTATTCGGACAAACAGGTGTTTTACCACGGACATCACACCTCCAAACACCGATACATCAATGACGACGCGGTTATCCGCTCAGAAAAGCAGACTGAAGAAAAAATAAGCCAATAAAAAGAGCACGGCACATTTCTGCGCCGTGCTTTTTTTGTATGTTTTACATTAAATATGTGCTTTCCAGCTTCTCGGTAAAGGTGTGGTTCAGGCGGATAACCGGTTTTCTGAGCACAAGGCCGAGGAGCAGGGAAGGGATCAGGAAAATGGCTAGACAGCCCATCTCGATCCAGTAGGTGTTCTGGTACATACCCGCAATGCACTCGCGCATGGCGTTCATGCTGTGGGCGAAAGGCATGAGTGGATAGAGTCTCTGGAAGAACTCTGGGAGCACCTCGATGGGGAAGCTGCCGCCTGAGCCTGCAACCTGGATAACCATCAGGATAACGGCGATGGCCTTGCCCACGTCACCGAAGGAGACCGTGAGGGTATAGATCAGATTCACATAGACAATGCTCGTGAGCCACGCTGCCAGCAAAAAGAGTATGGGGTGCTCACACTGAATTCCCAGGAAGAAAAGATCTCCCAGCGCAATGATGGTGCTCTGGATCAGCCCCAGAATCAGGAAGGTGATGTATCGCCCGAAGTAGGCGTGGTGGGGCTTTAAAGAGAGGGCTTTTTCTGTTTTTTCCGAGACATTTACGCTGATCATGGCCACGAGCACAACGCCGCCGACCCAGATGGCAAGCGTTGTGTAGAATGGTGCCATGGCAGAGCCGTAATTTGCCACAGGGTATATCTTTTCAGTCTTGAGCTCGACCGGAGCGGCTAAAAAGCTGCTGAGTTCAGCGGGGCTGCCGGAGAGCAAGGTCTCGATTTCAGCCATGTCGCCGCTGGCGGCGGCCTTTTCAACCTCTTTTAGAACGCTGTCCAGCTTTGCCTTCACAGCGTCCAGTTGATCGGCTGAGCGGGTCAGGAGATCCCTCGCCGTACCCAGGTCCGAAGCGGTCTCACCGGAAAGGGATGCGATGTCGTGGATACTGCCGTTTAGCTGGCCGAGGATACCGGCCACCTTGCCGCTGCCAAAATCAAGGCTTGAAAACAGGGTTCCCAGCTGGGGCTTCAGGTTTGTCTGATAGTCTGTTTTTGCGTCGCCGATGACTTTACTGGCCTGGTCAGTGAGCCCTTTGAGGGTTTGATAATCTGACGCTGCCATACCAGTGGTTTCAGAGATTTTATCCACGGTTTCTGTCAGCTTGTCCCGCAGGGCCTCCTGCTGGGTGATGATTTGATTGAGCTTGCCAATCACAGGCTGGAGCGCGGGCGCCATGTCCGGAAATTCATCGCTGAGTTTTTGAAGCGTGTCACGGAGCTCGGTGTAATGGTTGATGAGCAGTTGTACCTCATCGGCCAGACTGTCTAAGCTTTTGGCGGCCTCACCGGCGTTTTGGTCCACAGAGGCGAAAGCCTTGTCGATTTCGGATGATATTTTCTGGTAGCTCTCACCGCTCACATCAAAGACGGTTTCGATGCCCTGGGAGGCAGTGTCCATCGCACCCTGGAGTCCCCGGGCTGTGCCCTCTGCCTCCTGCAGAATGCCTGAGCTTTCCGAGACGCTGTTCCCAGAGGTTTCCAGGAAGCCGGTGGTCGAGGTCAGAACCTTCTGGGTAGATTCGGTCATGGACGCAAAGGCCCGCACTGTTTTTGCGGAGGTCTCCACCTCTGCTTCTATACGCTGAAGATTAGTCTTAAGGCTCTCAGTCAGGGACTGATTGCCTTGCTTATCCGCGGCCTGATAGACAGACTGCAGCGCCTCAAGGGAGATTTCGGACACCTTTTCCACAAAGAGGCTGTTGACCTGCTCCTGGACAGCAGTCGCACCCTTATCGGTCACTTTCGGCGCGATGGCATTCTCCTTCTCATTGGTATAATAGATGATCGCGCTCTTTTTAATATCCGGGGAAAACAGGCTCATAATATTGGCGCTGAAATCCTCAGGGATCACAATGGCGGCGTAATAGGCGCCGGATTTCACGCCCTCCAGAGCCTCGTCCCTGTCTGTAAACTGCCAGTCCATCTGGTCATTGGCCTTCAGGGCTTTTACCACCTCGTCGCCCACGTTCATGCTCACAGAGAGGATGTCGCCCTGGTAGCCGGCATCGGTGTTGGCAACCGCGATTTTTATATCTTTTGTGTTGCTGTAGGGGTCCCAGCTCCCCGCGATATTAAACCAGGCGTACATGGCAGGCACAACGCAGACACCCATCACGACAATGAGGGCAATGGTATTATTCCGGATACGGCTGAAGTCGCCCGTAAAGATTTTCAAGATTTTTTTCATTTTTCAGTCCCTTTCCAGTCGTCCTTAAACATGGCCCGGATTTCCTCATCGGTCATACCGCAGAGCTGCTGCTCCAGCTCAAACTGCTTGCGCATTTTATCCCGGAAGTACTCGAGGCAGATGAGGTATACCGAGATACCGATCAGAGATATGATCCACAGCACCAGATAAATAATTTTTGAGTCCAGGCTGAACATGAGCACCATGAAAACAAGGGGCAAAATAAACATGAGCAGAAAGCCCGCCTTTATCTTTTTGCGGTAGCTCTCCTCAAAGGCCGCCTGCCGGGCTTCCCGTTCTTCAGTCGTCCGGCCCTCCACGGCAAGGGCTCTGGCGATGATGGAGATGGGGTCCTTTTTCTGTTTGATACCGCCCTCTGTCTCGCTGACCATCATCCCGGTTTCGGAGAGCCGCCTGTCAAAGAAGTGGTTGAGGTTTAAGAGCAGCGGCCTGAGCCCCAGGCCGATGACCAGCCCCACAGGGATAAAGATAAGCAAGTGAAGCAGGTCTGAAACATAATGCGCCGCATAGATGCCTGCCACGGCCTCACGCATGGCGTTAATGCCATAGGTAAAGGGCAGCAGGGGATGAACCGCCTGAAAGAAGCCTGGCGTCATCTCAATCGGATAGGTACCCGCGGAGCCGGGAATCTGCAGAATAACAAGAATAACACAGATGGCTTTTCCGATGTGCTTAAAGGTAACCGAAAGGGCATAGATCAGGTTCACATAGACAAAGGAGGCCAGCAGTCCGGCGAAGATAAAAGCCGGCGGGCTTTCACACTGGATTTTCATCAGGAGCAGGTCTCCAAGGCATACCACAAAGCCCTGCAAGAGGCCAACCGAGATATACAGGAGCCACCTGCCAAAGTAGGCCTGTGTGGGTGTGAGGTTTTTAATATTTTCATCCTCGTCCACCTCCAGCTTAAAGATGGCGATAAGGACAATACCACCGACCCAGATGGCCAGATTGCTGTAAAAAGGCGCAAGGGCAGAGCCATAATTGGCGACCGGATAGATTTTTTCCGTTTCGACCTCCACAGGTGATTCCATAAACTCTGCTACCTGCTCAGGCTTTATACCTGTGGTTGAAAGAAAATTCTGGTACAGCCGGGAGTTTTTGATGGCATTCAAATCTGTTGAGACCCGGCTGAGCTGCCCGGCGAGGTCCACCAGGGCTCCCTGAGTGCTGTCGAGAGCGTTCTCTGCCTCTGTCAGCGCGGTGCCCAGGTCATCGAGGATGCCCTGGAGCTGGCCCGCCGCCGGGGGCACCCCGGACAGAATCCCGGCGGTTTTCCCGGAGAGGGCGGCAAAGCTGTCAAGGGTCTGGTTAACCTGCGGCAGAAGGCTCTGCTGAAAACTGGTGTTGACACCTCCCAGAGCCTTGCCGCTGTCGGTGGCGATCGCGTTAAGGCTTTTGCGCGTTTCCGATGCCTGCGTAATCATGTTTTTAACACTGTCGTTTCCAGTATTCAGGCGGTCCAGAATTTTCTGCTGGCTCTCGATTTCCGATTCCAGCGACTGGATCAACCTGGCGAGCTCGGGTGAAGGGTGATCTTCATTGAGCTTTTTCAGCGCGTCCACAATCTCCTGGTTAAGGGACAGCATCTCTTTTGCAGAGGTGATACTGTTCTCAAAGCCTGCGTTTATCTCAAGGGCCTGCGCTTCCAGGTTCCCCAGCTGTGATGAGGCCGTCCCGCCGATCTGCCCCAGAACACTCTGGCTCTGGTTCAGGATGTTTGACAGGCTGCCTGAAAATTTTCCAACGCTTTCACGGCTCTGGCTCAGACGGTCCTGTGCGCTTTCAAGTCCTTTCTGGCCCGAGGCGGCGGCGTCCTTAAGACTGTCAAGCGTGGCCTTGCCGCCGTCAATGCTGCCCTGCCCGTCAGCGATGGTTCCCCTGAAGTTTTCCAGCAGCACACGGTAGGTGTCCAGGTCGCTCCGGGTAGTGTCGATGGCAGCGGTGATGTCCGCGCTGGCCTGGTTGAGCTTTCCGGATATGCCCACTGCCGAGGCGGCCATGACCTTTGACACACTCTCAGAGGCCACAGAGGAAAAAGTGCTCTTGATCTCCTCCTCCAGCGTCTGTGCGCCGGTATCGGTGATTTTGGGCGCGATGGCGTTCTTCTTCTCATTAACATAGTAAATAATTTCGGACTTCTCGATCCGTCCGTTTAAAAAATCCGTCAGCCGGCTGCTGAAATCCTCGGGAATGATGATGGCCGCGTAGTATTTGCCGGATTTTACGCCCTCAACCGCCTTCTCCGTATTGACAAAGGTCCAGCCGAGCTGGTCGTTTTCTTTGAGATTGGCAATGATCTCGTCACCGGCGTTGAGCTTGCCAGTAACCGCGTTTTGGGTTCCGGCATCTTCGTTGGCGACAGCGACCTTGATCCCCTTTGTATTGCTGTAGGGATCGTAGTTTGCCCCGATATTAAACCAGGCGTAAAGGGAGGGGATCACAATAATGCCGATGGTTACAATGAGCGCAAAGCGGTTTTTCCACAGCCGCCAGACGTCCCTTTTAAAGATATTCCATATTTGTTTCACGTTACACCTCTGGGTTATTTTTACCCCTCATTTTAATTTTTAATAATTATTTTGTCAAGGTTAAAGCAATTTGACGCTTATATTGTATATATAGACAAATTATGTTCATCTTCCAGAAAAGCACAGCACAATTCTGCGCTGTGCTTTTTTTGTTTCCTTTTGCAGAAAGGTTCTTTGTAATTGATTTAATCGGTCACAGATGCTATAATTATATGGTAAAGGTTCCAAGAAGATATGTGATATATAAAAGGAGAACAAAATTATGGGGAGATTGAATATTAAGAAAAAAAATCGAAAAAAAATGGCTGCGGCTGTTTTGTGCGGTGTATTCCTGTGCAGTATGCTGTCCGGCTGCGGACAGAGCCCTCGGTCTGATAAGACCACAGTGACGCTGCTGTATTCAAACGATTTTAAAAATCTTGAGCAGCTGGTGGAATCGACTTACCCCGACATCGACCTCCAGTGTGAACGGACGCCTTACCCCAGTGAGCAGCTGCGCCAGCTGGAAAAGGGCGTAGGGCCCGACCTGCTGCTGACCTCACAGCCAACCTCCAGCAGCATTTTAGACTATGCGCTGGACCTCAGCGATACAAAGGCAAGCGTGGCCTACGACGGAACCGTCATGGAGATGCTGAAGCAGAACGGCAAAACCTATCTGCTGCCACTCCCAGGCCAGTACAAGGGATATATTGTCAATGAGACCCTTTTTCAGGAGGCGGGGCTGGCGCTTCCCACCACCAATCAGGAGCTGGTTTCAGCGATGGTGGCGCTCAGGGAAAAGGGTATTGGCGTCGGTGGGGACGGTGTCAATTTCAGCATTGAGAGTGACTACAACACAGACCTTGGCATGTTCTTTGTGGGGGACATGGTGCCAGATTTTCTGGGTACAGTCTCTGGCGTACAGTGGATGGCCGGGTTCAGGGAAAAGAAAACCACCTTTTCGGGACAGTGGGAAGGGGCCTTTGATCTGGCCAGCCAGATGACAGCTGCCGGCGTGATGGACGGCGCAGCCCTCGGCAAGAGCCGGAATTCGATTCGCAATCTGGAGCGTATGGCAGACGGGACTCTGGCCGTTGTTTTCGGCGGCTCTGACCTATACACAAGAATGGTTAATGAAAACCGGGAAAACGCAGAGGCCGGCACATCTCCTGAGTACCGCTACCGGATGCTGCCCCTGCTCAGCGATGCGGGCAACAGCCCCTGGCTTATCCTTGCGCCATCCGCCTATATTGGAATCAACACCCATTCAGACATTAAAACCCAGGAGGCATGCCGCCAGGTGCTGGAGCTCATCTCAACCAAAGAAGGCCAGGAGGCCCTGACCAGGGATATCCAGATGGGTTATTCCTATCTGAAGGATTATCAGCCTGAGCATTCAGACGTGATCACCGGGCTTGAGGAATATGTAGACAGCTCCTACGTCTACAATGTGCAGTTTCCGGATAAAATCGTAGAGTATCTGGGTGAGATGTCCCGCCAGGTTTTTGTGGGCAAGCTGACCCCCGAAGATGCGTTGAAGGCTGTCGACAAATACTATTATGAGGGATCAGACCAGGTGGATTATGACTTGTCTGTGGTGGGCACCATTAAAAACGACCTGCTGCTGCAGGATTACAATACCCGCCGGAAAGAGGCTGAAATTGGAAACCTTCTGGCCGACAGCGTGGCAGAGGTCTCGGGCGCATCCATCGCGGTGGTTAACGGGGGCGGTATCCGCGGAAGCCTGTACGCCGGAGAGGTATACGGCAGTGATCTGGCCGCTGTGTGTCCCTTTGACAACCAGGTGGTCGTGCTGGAAATGAACGGCCAGGTTCTGTGGGATATGCTTGAAAACAGCCTGTCCGCCTGTACCGACACATTTCCGGGCGGACGTTTCCTGCAGGTTTCCGGAATCCGCTACACCTTTGACAGCAGCAAAGAGCCCGGCGCCCGTCTGAAATCTGTCACGCTTGCGGATGGCACCACCCTGGACAGGCAGCAGAAGTATCAGGTCGCGGTCAATGATTATATGGCTGGAAAGCAGGGCTACGCCGAAAATAACGGCGATGGCTATACCATGCTCAATGTCTACAGCGGCGACATCCCAAAGGGCAGCGTGCGTCTCGTAAAAGAGACTGACCTGACCTACAGGGACGCGCTGGCGCAGTATTTTGAAAACCATCGAAATGCCCCTGTGAGCGCGGAACTGGAAGGGCGCATTACCGACACAGGAAAATCGGAATGAATAAAAGAGGAGAAAGCAGGATGAAGATGAAAAAAGGAGAATGGATACCGATACGCTATATGTTATGTCTGTTTTTGATACTGCTCGTCCTGTTTTTTAGCATTCTGTGGCGTACCTACCAGAACGAGACCCAGGAAACCGTGACCAATATCAGTGAGGTGTACCTCCAGGAGATGACCACACAGGTCAGCAACCACTTTACCACTAACATGGACAGCCAGTTTTCCCAGATCCGCACAGTTGTCAATACCCTGTCGGAAACAGAGCTCTCGGATACGGCGAACCTGACAGCTTTTTTAAGCCAGCTCCAGGAGAACAATGATTTTTCCCATGTTGCCCTGATCAGCGCCAATGGAATGGCGTACTCGCCAAATGGGGCGATGCCGGCCATTTCAAAGATTAAGGAGCTAGACCGGCTGCTGTCCGGCACCGGCCGCCTTATCTCGGTCAATGAGACAATATGGGGCGAGGATATGCTCATGCTGGGCATGTCCATCACCCCCAAGGCCTTTGGAAACGAGCAGCTGGCGGCCATTGTCGTGGGGATCGACACAGCCCAGATTGGCGAGAAGCTGATCTTAAACAAAAGCGGCACCGATTCGCATTCCAGCATTGTGACAGATGAGGGTGACTTTATAATCGAGAGTGACCTGCCGGAAATGGCAGGCCAGGGCTCCAACCTGTTCTCTATTCTGAACAGGAAAGCCGCCTTCGACCAGGGCTATGACCTCGACACCATTCTGCAGGATATCGGCCAGGGGAGATCGGGAATGGTCTCGCTCAGAATTGGGGACTACCATGAATACGCATATTACACCCCCATCCCTGAGACCGGCTGGTATGTCTTTACCTCCATGGGCTATGACACTGTCAATTCCCAGGTATCGAGCCTGAGCCGGTTTATGATGCTGGCGGCCTGCGGCGTGATGCTCAGCGTTCTGATGATTCTGGCCGCGTCCTTTCTTTTGTACAACCGAAAGGAACGGCAGATCCAGCGTCTGCTCATGGCGGAAAAGGAAAAGGCCGAGCGGGCGAGCCAGGCCAAGAGCGATTTTCTGTCCCAGATGTCCCATGAGATCCGGACGCCGATGAATGGCATTGTCGGAATGACAGAGGTGGGGCGCCGGTACACCCACAACCCGGCCAGGATTGAGAACTGTCTGGACAAAATCAGCCTGTCTACCCAGCACCTGCTGTCATTGGTCAACGATATTCTGGATATGTCCAAGATCGAGAGCGGAAAAATCGAGCTGCACGAGGAGTCCTTTGATTTTGGACAGCTCTTTAAAGCCCTGACCACTGTCTTTTATACTCAGGCCAGGGAAAGGGGCATTGAGTACAATGTTTATGTAAATGGAGCGCTTGAGGACGAGCTGGTGGGCGACGCCCTGCGGCTCAACCAGATTTTGACGAATCTGCTCTCAAACGCCATGAAATTTACCCCAAAGGGCGGAAAGGTCTGCATGACAGCAGAGGAAATCCGGCGCGGGGAAGACCGGTTCTGGATCGGGTTTGAAGTGCGGGACAGCGGGTGCGGCATTGCCAAAGAGAACCTCGGACGTATCTTCGAGGCCTTTACCCAGGAGGATTCTGGTGTGGCCCGCAAATATGGCGGCACCGGGCTTGGCCTTCCCATCACCAAGCGCTTTGTGGAGATGATGGGCGGCAGCATCTCTGTGGATAGCCAGGTGGGCAGCGGCAGCTGCTTCAGGGTAGAGATTCCCTTTAAATACGCTGCCGGATACGGCGCCGAGCACGTGCCCTGCGGCAATGGCCAGCGAGTGCTGGTTCTTAACCAGATTTCCCTTATCCTGGAAAGCGTAACCGGAATCCTGAACCGTGAGGGATTTCTGGCGGAAGGCGCTGAGACACAACAGCAGGCCGTCGAAAAGCTTAAACAGGCAGCAGAAAGCGGCAGCCCCTACACGCTGTGCTTTATCCGTTGGGATTTCACAGATGACCTCCGGTCGCTGGGAAAAGCGCTGCGGGCACCTGTGGGGGATCAGCCTCCAAAATTTGTGGTCACAGGCTATGATAAAGACGAGCTGGACGAAGCCGCTGCTGTCATTGACGCGGACGGTGTTCTCACCCGCCCGACAGACCATACCGAGCTGTTTCAGCTTTTTGACAAGCTGGAATTTGGCGCGGCTGATCTCCAGAAAGCGCCCCAGGAGGACAGCCTGAAAGATAAAAATGTGCTGATCGTGGAGGATAACCCGCTAAACATGGAAATTGCCGAGGAGCTCTTAAAAATAGCGGACGCCAGAGTACAGGGCGCGGCCAATGGACAGGAGGCAGTGGAAGCCTTCACCCGTTCGCCTGAGGGCTTTTTCGACCTTATTCTCATGGATATGCAGATGCCGGTCATGGACGGCGTTACCGCTACCCGCGCCATCCGGGCCCTGAACCGGAGCGACGCGGACGCCGTGCCCATTGTCGCCATGACGGCCAACGCCTTTCAGGAGGATATCCGGAAATGTCTGGACAGCGGTATGGACGCCCATATCAGCAAGCCCTTTATGCTTGAAGATATCCTCCAGCGCTTTGCAGAGGTGCAGACCGTAAAGAAGATGAAATCCTGCCCAAAATGAGGTATAATAAAAGCAGGCAGGTGAAAATAAATGAAAAATGATGTGCTCATGTACGAAAATGTCTATGAGATCCTTAAAGATAAAATTGAGAGCGGCCGTCTGCCAAGGGGCTCGCGGCTGCCCTCGCGCGCCGAGCTTTGCAAGGCGTTCGGCACCTCGGAGAAATCCGTCCGCCGGGCCGTCGAGCTGCTGGCAGACGAGGGGTTTGTTAAAACAGAAAAGCGGAAAAGGCCTGTTGTAGCCTTTAACCCTGTGGCACAGCCGCGGAAAAAGGCGCCGCCGGCCAGAGGAACAGGTGCCTTTGTCACCGAGGATACCTTAAAGACCGGCGTTCTGCTGTGCTTTCCGCTCATCGCCCAGGGGCTTAAGCTCTGCCAGGGCGATGAGTGGGCTGTTCCCCAGGCCATTATCGACCAGATGGACCCCGGGCAGCCAGTTGCCTTCTGGCGGCTTTCAAAACGTTTATGGCGTTTTTTTGTTGCCCGGACCGGCAATGCCCTGGCGCTGCGCGCGGTGGACTGCCTTGGCTATACCGGGATTGACCCGCTTTCCGGCACCCGGGAGATGCGGGAGGGCTATCTTGAGAGTATTCGGGAATTGTTTGAATGCGTCCGGCAGGGCGGTTCGTTTGAGTCCATCCACTTTGGGGACTTCTCAGCCCTTTATGACTTTGTGGGAATGGCTGAAAAAAAAGCGGAAAGCCGCAGCGGCTCAGCGCTGCCCGTCAGTAAAATCGATCAGAAGCTCACAAAGGCAGAGCGGTATTCGAGCGTTTATCTGGATATCATAAGCCTGATCGCTGTGGGTTATTATAAGCCCGGCGACCGGCTGCCCACCCATGAGGCGCTGCGCAAAATTTATAACGTCAGTGTCGATACCACGGTCAGAGCAGTTCAGATTCTCCAGGAATGGGGCGTGGTGGAAGCCACGCCCGGCAAGGGCATCTTTGTGACCATGGATCTGGACGGTTTAAAAAAGCTGACCATCAGCCCCGGGATGATCGCCAGCCATGTCCGCCGCTTTTTGGACAGCCTGGAGCTTTTGTCGCTGACGGTGGAAGGCGTGGCAGTCCACGCGGCAGAGAACGCGTCAGCCAGCGAGGCGCAGGAGCTGTATGATGAGATTGACAGGCTGTGGAACAGGCTTTACCTTTATGATCTGACGCCGCGGGTGCTGCTGAATTTTATCACTGAGCATATCCAATACGACGCCATGCGCAGCATTTACGGCGTTATTCAGAAAAACCAGCACGTGGGCAGGAGCATCCCAAATCTGGTCAACCCGGTCAAAACAGCGGTCAACTGTGAGCTTCATGAACAGTGTATGGAGGCCGTGGGCTTTTTGATGGAAGGCCGGCCCCGGGATTTTGCCCGAAAAGCCACAGAAATGTTTGACCATACCCGTGAGCTGGTCATTGGCGAGTGCCGCAGGCTGGGCTACTGGGAGGCCGCCATGGCAGTGTATGACGGCGATCTGCTGTGGAAATAGCCTCCCAAAGCTGACTAATAAAATGCCTTGAAAAGTCGGCTTAAGCCACCAGTTTGGCTGTCAAAAAAGAGGAAGTACCCGAGACTGCGCCTTTTATCCAGATAAGAAAAAAGGTCCAAGCGCTGTGTTGAACGGTTAGGAATCGTGCCATTTTACCGGAACAGCCGGACATTGGCGAGATCAGCCATTAACATTTATAAAGAAGATACAGGTGAGTGGGCAGCGCCCGCAGGACGCTTTTTTCTTTCTTAGGTAAAAGGCTTCGTCTCTCAGGTTTTTGACACACTGAAAGTTGGCTTAAGCCACCATTTTGATAAAACTGAGGAGCAGCTTCAGCCCGTAGAAGATAATGACCGCGCCGCAGACCACGTTGATGGCCCGCAGAACCCGGTCGTTAAATTTATGGCTGAACAGGGTGATGAAAACCGTCAGGCCCAGGAACCAGAGGCAGGAGGCTGAGGCAACCCCGGCCATAAAGGCGAGGCTCTGCTCTGCGGGAAGGGTGACCCGGAAGGCTCCCAGCATCATGGTGCCATCGATGATGGCCTGAGGGTTGAGCCAGGTGACCACAAAGGCTGTGGCCACCACCTGGCGCAGCGGCAGGTTCACATCCGCGGAGGTATCCAGGGTTCCCCTGTCCCGCAGCAGGCCGGCGCC
Organism: Eubacterium sp. BL-380-WT-2B; assembly: GCF_009696115.1. Classification (NCBI taxonomy): domain Bacteria; kingdom Bacillati; phylum Bacillota; class Clostridia; order Eubacteriales; family Eubacteriaceae; genus Eubacterium; species Eubacterium sp. BL-380-WT-2B. Next base: position 957 of record NZ_VUMP01000012.1, on the reverse strand, counting down.
AATAACAATGACAATGACGCTGCCCGCCAGCAGCACAAGCTTCTGAACCCAGGGAAACTGTTCCATGAGCGCGCCGATGCCAAAGAAGCAGGCCAGGGCCAGGGAGATGTCAAAGAAGATAACGACGAGCGCTGTCGCGGCAGCACGCCTGCGGCTCTGTGTGAGCGCCGTGTTGATGACGAACAGATTTTGAAGGCCGATGGGCGCCACGTAGGCCAGGCCCATGGTCAGCCCTTGAAGAAAATGCATAAAAACCTCCTGATACCAGTCAAAATAGGGATGTTATGCTTTATTATACGCTTTATCCGCGGCGGTGTACACAGCCAAAGCAATAAAAAACCCAGCCTAAAACCCGTGGCGGCGGTGGGACGCGGCCCCGACAGCCTTTAAACCCGGAGGCGCAAAGCGCAGGCGGCAAAGAGGACACGCCCTCCGGGCTAAATCAGGACAGAGTCAGGGTACTTAAAAACCCCGAGGGCCTCACAGGAGCAGGCATTGCGCGCCTGTCCTCAGAGCGACACCAGCGGCCGTCCGGCCTTTACAAAATCCGGACGGCTTTTTTTACACCCCAGGACAGCCCGGCGGCGCGGGACGGTTTTCTTCCTATTAGAATAAATATAAATACGTAAATCATAAATGCATTAAGGGATGTATCCGGCACACGACAAAGCCGGCAAACCCGCCAAATCCAGATGTCCATAGGCAGCGGCGGCAAACCAGTGATATACTAAAGCCATCAAAACGAAAGGAGATCCCCCTCAATGGCCTATGAAAGACAGAAGCTGAAAAATGAGCTTAAGATCAATCTGAACTATGGTGAGATTGGCGGAAAAATCAACTGTAAAATTCACTAAACTAAAAAAACGGCCATTTCTAGCCGTTTTGGAAGTTAAATATAATAGTGATGTCATCGTCGTTGATCTCAATTCGCTTGATGATTGAGCGCACCAGCGCTTT
>NZ_VUMP01000011.1:0-111225 GCF_009696115.1 Eubacterium sp. BL-380-WT-2B | reverse complement strand
CCTTGACTACTACAATAACCGTCGTATCAAAGCCAAGCTAAAGGGCTTACCTCCTGCTGTTCACAGGAAGCAAGCCCTCGAAGCTGCTTGATTTAATTCTTTTGTCTAACTTTTGGGGTTCAGATCATTTTGTTGGCTTTTTTTGATGTATCTGATCATTACTTTTTCTTCTTTTTCTCATAGGGCGTATTTTTCAGCGGTAAAACCGTCTGAAATTCGCCGTTTAAACGATAGTATGCATCCGCAATGGCCGGAGCTGTCGGTATAGAGGTAATCTCACCAATACCAATGGCACCATAAGCCACATCAATGCCTGGTTTTTCAACAACGATACTGTCAAGTTCCGGCACTTTATCTGCCTTAAAAAGGCCAAGTGTACCAAATTTTGACTTTGGAATGCCGTGATCCAGCTCATACTGCTCCGTAAGCGCATAGCCCATCCCCATGACCACACCGCCTTCGATTTGCCCCTCTACGCTGGTAGGGTTTACAGCCTTGCCCACATCATGAGCCGCAACCATTTTTTTAATGGAGCCATCTTCATTCAGTACGCACATCTGCGTCGCATAGCCGTAGGCTACATGAGAAACCGGGTTTGGCACAGGTGTACCCATAGCGTCTGTTTTTGCTAGATACTCTCCCATAAAATCCTGTCCTTCAAGCTCAGCCAGTGTTTTATCTTTCATTGCCGCCTTCAAATCCTCCGCTGCCCGTCTACAGGCTTCACCGGTTACCAATGTCTGCCTGGAACCAGAGGTTGTGCCAGAGTCCGGTGCATTCGCTGTATTCGGCGGCATATAGGCAATCTGGTCCAGAGTAAGGCCTGCGGTTTCAGAAAGCACCTGCGTTAACACGGTACCCAGCCCCTGGCCAATACAGGAAGCTCCTGCATGTATCTCGACGTGTCCGTCCTTTACCAGAAGGCGGCAGCGTCCCCAGTCTGGAAGACCCACGCCGACTCCGGCATTTTTCATCGCACAGCCAATACCCACGTATTTTTCACTGTTGTAAATTTCCTTAACGGCTTCTAATGTTTCGGCAATCCCTGTTGCCGGATCGGCAATCTGTCCGTTTGGAAGCACCTCACCCGGCCGCACTGCGTTGCGGTAACGGATTTCCCATGGTGTGATTCCCACCATTTCAGCCAAAAGGTTAAGGTTCATCTCAGAGGCAAAGCAGGTCTGAGTTACCCCAAAACCCCTGAAAGCGCCAGCTGGCGGGTTATTCGTATAGACGGCTTTACCATCTATATCAATGGTCTGGAAATTATAAGGTCCGGCAGCGTGTGTACAGGCCCGCTGGAGTACCGGTCCTCCCAAAGAAGCATAAGCGCCTGTATCGGACACGACTACTGCCTTTAACGCCGTCAATCGTCCTTCTTCATCGCAGGCAGATGTGACATCCATATAAAACGGATGGCGTTTAGGGTGAATCATAATACTTTCCTTCCGCGAAAGCTTGACCTTGACAGTCCGTTTGGTCAGATAAGCAATCAGCGCAGCATGATGCTGGACCGATACGTCTTCCTTCCCTCCAAAGCCGCCGCCAACCAGCTTATTTTCTACAATAACTTTTTCGGGAGGCAGCCCCAACATTGCCATGCACTCATGCTGAGTATCATAGGTTCCCTGGTCTGTTGAATAGATAAAGACACCGTCACCGTCAAAGGGCATTGCCACAGCTGTTTCCGGTTCCAGGAAAGCATGCTCGGTCCACGGTGTTTCATAATGGCGTGTAACCTTATATTTTGAACGGGCAATAACCTCATCCGCATTCCCACGTACCAGGTGCTCATGTGCCAAAATGTTAGTTTCACTGCCCTCATGCACTAAAGGAGCGTCCTCCTTCATCGCCTCACACGGATCAAAGACACCTTCAAGCTGTTCATACTCAACCCTTACCAGCTTTTTAGCCTCTTCCAAAATTTCTGGTGTTTCCGCCGCTACCAGACAAATCGCATCACCGATATAGTGCGTTGTTTTACCAACAGGAATCATTGTATCCCAGTCCTGCTTAAGGTGCCCAACTTTAACGCTTCCCGGAATATCCTCCGCTGTAAAAATACCAATCACGCCCGGCAACGCTTTCGCTTCATCCGTATGAACGGCCAGCACACGGGCTCTCGGATATTCTGCCCGCACAGCGCTGCCATAGATCATACCGTCCAGATAAAGATCATCCGGATATTCACCTGTTCCCAACACCTTTTCTCTGGCATCCACACGCAACATGGCCTGGCCGACAGTGACCTCGCCGACTTCTTCATTTACAGGAAGATTCTCTCTGAAAATTTTAGCAGCTAACAGGACACCATCAACAATTTTCTTATAGCCGGTACAGCGGCATATATTATTTTTAATAGCGTTTATTACCTCCAAACGCGTTGGGTCCGGATTAACATCAATGAGCGCCTTTCCTGACATTACCATGCCCGGTATACAAAAACCACACTGCACAGCGCCTGCTTTTGCAAAGGCATAACTGTAAACTTCTTTTTCACGCTCTGTAAGGCCTTCTACCGTGATAATTTCCTTATCTGCCATTTTAGATACCATGGGTATACAGGATCGGGTAGCTTTTCCGTCGATGATAATCGTACAGGTACCACAGGCCCCTTCACTACAGCCATCCTTCACTGAGGTTAATCTCAAATCATCTCTTAAAAAGCGCATGAGCTTTTTATCCTGTTCAACCTCATGTATAACTCCGTTGACCTTAATCGTGTACATTTCTGATACTCCTTTATTGATTAATTATACCGAATGCTTGGTTTCAACACTTCTGTTTATCTAAAGAACGATTAAAGGCAGCTGTTCTTTGATAAACTTTGCACAGTGTTTTATTTAAGATACAATACTGTTTTATTATATGACATAATAATATTTTATCGTACATTTAGAGAAATAGCAAGCTTTTATTCTCAGAAACGACTATTTTTTTTAGAACAATCGGAACTTTTAAGTATAAAAAAACCACCAAAATTAAACTGGTGGTTTGAAGTCATTCATTAAAAATTCATGCTTCATTATCAACTTTTTTAGCTGCGGTGGAGGGTGTTTTCCGTGTTGTCTTTTTAGCTGGTTCTGGGGCGGCTTGTATTGTTTCAGCCTTTCTAGATGTACTGGCTTTTGAGGTGGTCGCAGTTTTCTTTGCGGATTTTTTGGATGCCGTTGTTTTTCTGGCAGCGGTTGTCTTGGAGACCGTTACCTTTTCAGCCGTTTCTGATATGGCCTTCTCCTTTACCGCAGTTGTTTTCTTAGCTCCAGATGAAGCTGTTTTTTTTGCCGCAGTGGCTTTTCGCGCGGTTGTTTTTTTTCGTGGCGCTGCTTCAGAAGCCGCCTTTTCATCTGGTTTTACTGCCTCATCAAGCTGAGTCGGTGAAAAATGCCATACCTGATTGGCACTCCCAGTTTTTTCCCAAATCTGCATCTGTGCGCCTGGTACAGCCGCCCCCATCGCAATGTCAAGATAGATACCAGCGCGCTGCGACCTGATCAGACAGCTGCCTTCAGCCGTTTCTTCTAATGTCCAAAGCTGACTGTCCGTATCAACGGATTCCCACTGCTGTACCCAGGTACCGTTTACTGTTCCCAGCATACACAGATCCAGTGCCTTTCCCGAATGTTTATTGATAAGCTTAAACCATTCACCATCTACGTATTTCACTGTCCATTTCTGGCTGTCTGCTCCTGTTTGAGAAGCCTCCTGTAATTTTATAAGTGCACCATTCTCAGCCGAGCCATTTTCAATTCCGAGAGCCAACGTCTTTTCCTGCGCCATAATGACGTAGGCTTTATTTGCTTGCAGTTTCACTTTACCAACTCCTTTGATCATTTTAAGCAGTATTATAATATTACACTGTTTTTATCAAAATATCTCTACACTGCATTTTGATTTACTTTAGCTTAGTATTATCATAGCAATTTTTTACTTGTTCGTCAAACATTCATTGAAAATTTTACAAAATATAAACAAGTATTAAGCATTGCTTTGCGTTTTCATCAAAAAAATTGAAATTTATAACAGCTCACGAGATTCAACTATAACTCTGAACCAGCTTAACGGGCTGTCAAGATTGTCTGAATAAATAGCATATTTTTAAAGTTTTTGTTAAGATTAATCATAATCGGGTAAGAATTTTTTTGAAAAGAACTTGACCATTCTCATAAATTGTTATATTATATAAACATACCCCACCCCACTAGGGGTGTCGTCTGGAGGTTATTATATGAAGAAAAATTTTAAAATAGAAGGGATGTCCTGTACAGCCTGCGCTGCTGCCATCGAACGAACTGTAAATAAAATGGACGGCGTTGAGGATGCAGTGGTTAATTACGCCACAGAAAACCTGACCGTAACTTACAATGACAGTTCTGTTCAGGCTCCTGCCATTGTTTCCGCCATCGAAAAAATCGGTTATGGCGCGGTGCCCGAGCAGGAAGCTTCTGCGTCCGGTAAAAGCACTGTCAGGAACACCGCCGGTGAAAATGCCCAAAAGCAAATGAAAGAGCTTCAGACCCGGCTCATAATTTCATTGGTTTTCACCATTCCTTTATTCTATCTCTCTATGGGCCCCATGGTAGGGCTGCCCATTCCTGCTTTTTTGGACGGTGATATGAATCGCTTGGTCAACACAATTACTCAGATGCTTTTAACCCTGCCTGTTGTTTATATGGGCGCACATTTTTACAAAGATGGTTTCAAAGCCCTCTGGAAACGCATTCCAAATATGGACTCTCTGGTAGCCGTTGGCACCAGCGCTTCTTTCCTCTACGGTATTTATGTATTGTACCCGTTGGCTTGGGGCTACTCTTACGGTGATATGACCATGGTACATCACTTTGCCCACGAGATTTATTTTGAAGGGACCGCAGTTATCTTAACCCTTATCACCCTGGGAAAATATATGGAAGCACGCGCTAAAGGAAAAACCTCGCAGGCCATTGAAAAGCTCATTGCCCTGGCGCCGGATACCGCTCTCGTAGAACGCGGCAATTCAGAAGTCGAAATTCCCATTGATGATGTGCGCCTGGGCGACACAGTCGTCATTAAACCCGGCGACCGTATTCCAGTGGATGGTGAGATTATTTCCGGCCATTCCAGCGTGGATGAGTCATTGCTTACCGGCGAAAGTATTCCAGTGGAAAAGGAAACCGGCGACCACGTTATCTGTGGCAGTATTAACAAAACCGGTGCTTTTAAGTTTCGTGCCACAAAAATCGGTGACGATACCACACTCAGCAAGATTATCCATCTGGTAGAAGAGGCTCTGTCCTCTAAAGCCCCGATCGCCAAGATTGCCGACCAGATCAGCCGTTATTTTGTACCGGCTGTTATGGGCATTGCAGCCTTATCCTTTATCGTCTGGCTCCTTCTTGGCTATGAATTCTCCTTTGCCCTGTCCATGGGGATTTCAGTGCTCGTTATCTCATGTCCCTGTGCTCTTGGCCTAGCAACGCCGACAGCCATTATGGTAGGCACCGGAAAAGGTGCTGAGCAGGGCATTCTTTTTAAAAATGGTCCTGCCCTTGAAACCCTTGGAAAAGCGGATGCCGTTGTTTTTGATAAAACCGGCACCATCACCATTGGCAAACCATCCATCACAGATATTGTCCCTTTAGGTAATACAGATGAAGAAACACTGCTTCAGCTGGTTGCTTCCATCGAAGCCAAATCCGAACATCCGCTCAGTGAAGCCATTGTAGAGGGCGCCAATGAGCGGGGTATTGCGCTGCGGGATGTGTCCGACTTCAATGCGATTCCCGGCCTCGGCGTTGAAGGTACTGTGGATACCCGTTTTATTACCATCGGCAACCAAAAGCTCATGAAAGGCTCCGGAATTGATCCGAGTACACAGACCGAGCTTTACAATACGCTTTCTGACGCTGGCAAAACACCTCTTTTTATTGGTGAGGGCAGTGAACTGATTGGCATAATCGCCGTTGCCGATACGCTTAAAGAAAATTCAGCCAATGCCATCGCTCAGCTCAAGGCTATGGGTACTCAGGTATATATGCTGACCGGTGACAATGAACGGACTGCCCGGGCCATCGGCTCAAAAATCAATATTGATCACGTTATCGCTAACGTTCTGCCAGAGGAAAAGGCTGACCTGATTAAAAAACTTCAGACTGAAGGCAAACAGGTGATTATGGTCGGAGACGGCATCAATGATGCTCCTGCCCTGGCACAAAGCGATATCGGTATTGCCATCGGCAACGGAACCGATGTGGCCATTGAGTCTGCTGATGTTATCCTTATGCAGAATGATCTTTTACAGATTGTAGCAGCGATACAACTGAGCAAAGCGACGATTCGAAATATCAAGCAAAACCTGTTCTGGGCTTTTATTTACAACACCATTGGCATTCCTTTGGCCGCTGGGATTCTTTACCTCCCCTTTGGCCTCAAGCTGAACCCAATGTTTGCCGCAGCGGCCATGAGCTTGAGCTCTGTATCCGTTGTGCTGAACGCACTTTCTCTGAAAGGCTTTAAGCCCAAATTTATTCCTGTGAATGACCTGCCGTCTGCCCATACTGATGTGACGGTTGTCAATAATCAATTTAATACCAGTGATTCGGTAACGGAATCACAGAAAGAAGGAACAACTATGACTAAAAAATTACACGTAAATGACATGAGCTGCAAGCACTGCGTAAAACGCGTTGAAGACACCTTGAACGCCATTGACGGCGTTTCAAATGTTCAGGTTTCTCTGGAATACGCCCAAGCTACCATGGATGTAACAGATGCTGTTACCAACAAAATGCTGTGTGACGCACTGGATGAAGCAGGCTACCCGGCCTCTGTCATTACCGAGTAAAACCATGGAAGGAATTGACCGCACCAAGGAGCTCAATCTTTTAAAAACGGCCAGAGGCCAGATGGACGGTATTATTAAAATGCTTGAGGAAGGCCGCTATTGCATTGATATCTCTAAACAGGTACTGGCAGTGCAGGCCCTTCTGAAGAAGGCCAACCTGCAGATTCTCGAACAGCATATGCATCACTGTGTAACGGATGCCTTTGAAAATGGCAGCAAGGAAGACCGTAATATTAAGATTGAGGAAATCATTACTATTCTGGATAAATATTACAAATAGTTAAAAGCCCCGTACGGGGCTTTTTTATTATGCATCAGCGTATAAAAAAACAGGTTCCGGATACTTTGTTCCAGAACCTGCTCAGGGAAAATTTGGGGAGAGTAAAATTTTTAAGTAAGAGGTTGTATGCTCTTTTTAATAGATACCCTTTTCCTGAAATATAAACACTTTATCTTCCTTTTCTTTTTTGAATCGTGTGGGTATATAGCATCTTAGAAAGTGAGGTTTAAATCATGCAGAAAAACATTATTGATACTAAGAAACTTGAAGCTGTTCTCAAGCAGGCTCACAGCACCGCAGAAAGTGATCAGTCTGGCGCCAACGCTTCCTATATTCCTGCTCTGGCAAAGGTTCCATCAAATCTGTTTGGGCTGACCGCTGTAACAGCAGATGGCACAGTCCTTGAGACAGGCGACAGCAGCTATCCTTTTGCCATTGAATCCATCTCCAAGGTCTTTTCCATGGCGCTTGTCATGGAAGCTGTCGGCGCTCAAGAAATGTTAAAAAAGGTAGGCGCAGACCCGACAGGACTTCCCTTTAACTCTGTAATGGCACTGGAGCTACACCGGGGCAAGCCGCTTTCACCACTGGTAAACGCTGGCGCTATGGCCACTGTCAGCCTGCTGCCAGCCGCCAACGCCGATGAAAAATGGCAGAAAATTCTGGATGGTTACAGTCAATTTGCCGGCCACAGCCTCGAAGTGATGGACGCTGTATATACCTCCGAAGCTCCCACCAACAGTCATAATAAAGGCATTGCCTGGCTCATGTCAAGCTACGGCACGCTTTATGACGATCCAGATTCCACCTGCGATATTTATACAAAGCAATGCTCTATCGCCATAACCTGTAAGGATCTGGCGGTTATGGGTTCTACACTGGCCAATGGCGGTGTAAATCCAATCACTGGAAAAGCCATAATAAATCCTGAATTTTTACCTCATATTTTTGCCGAGATGACCATGGAAGGTCTCTATGGTGCTTCCGGCGATTTCGCCTATACCGTAGGGCTTCCTGGGAAAAGCGGTGTAGGTGGAGGCCTGCTGGCGGTAGTGCCCGGACAGCTGGCGCTCTCTGCTTTCAGTCCCAGGCTTGACCCGATTGGCAACAGTGTTCGAGGGCAAAAAGCCATGCGTTTTATATCAGACGCGCTCGATCTTTCACTTTACCGGTAAGCAGCCATAAAATACCATGGATCTCTTTTTCCTAGTTGAAAATAAGCGGAACGGCAACTGAAGCTGCCTGTTTAACGCCAATTTCACACAATGTCTCCCGGGTCGAGCAGAAACTCCTGTGGAACAAATCAAAAAGCGTTTTGGAAAACAAGGCCGCGTCTTTATTATCAAGGCTGTTTTCAAACTGTTCAGCCATTTCCGGCCACCATGCAATGCCTTCATCTCCAGTGCTCTCCAGCCGCAGAACACTGCCCTTTAATGTCATAAGGGTCAGCTTACTGTATATCTCCCTTATGGCCGCAAATGGCGCGCAGTGGACAATAGCCTGTAAACAGGCCGCAAAGGTCTGTACCTTTGACCGCTCATCACCTTTTAATTTTAAGGCTCCTCTGATTTTCTTAATGGCGGCCTCGTTAAAGAATGGAAAGGTATGAAATACGACAGATTCACCGGTGATGGCTAAAATCTGCAGGGCTTCTAAAAACTGAATCAGATTTCTGTCCATTGTCATATCCTTCATTTTATATAAAATAGTCTGATCTCCCGGAAAGATCACTTTTGTCCCAATGCCATTGATATTTTTAGCTACGCCCAATTCATTTAAAATATTAATGGTTCGGCGCATGGTAATGGGCGATACGTGATAGATATCCGCCAATAGTCTGCCCTGTGGCAAATAGCTGTCTACCGGATATACGCCTTGGTTAATTTTACAGATCAGATCAATTGCGATATCATCACAGTACCGCTTACGTCCCTTCTGAGGTTCCCAGGAAAAAGCTTCAGCCTCTCTCTTCTGGCAGATCTCCTTCTGGTCAAAATCAAAAAAATCTTTAAAATACCCGCTTAATTCTAAAAGCTGCTCAAAGCTGTTTTTATATTCCTGTTTTTTAATACAGCGGATAGCATTAAGTAAATATTTCCTCACTTTTTCCAGAGCCCTGTCGCCCTGTCCATCATTAACACGTTTCATCCGGTCCACGAGCGCAGTTCCCACAAAAGCATCAATATCCGTAAATAAATACATTAGCATCTGATTTTTCATAGGCTTTAAAGAATCTTCGAATCCCTTATATAAACTGAACAACAGCGGCTCCTGATCACTGGCAAGCAACTGTTCCAGTTCAGCAAGCGGTTCCTTGTCCATCAGACTTAATCCCTGCAGCCTGAATAAGGGTGAAAGGTGGCAGAGGCCTTCATAAAGGTCCCTTAGCACCTCTCTGCGCTCTTCAAAGTCCAGCGCTTCTTCAGTCTTTTCATCCGGCTGCCATATTATTTCTGCTGTTCTTCCCTTACTCAGCCGGACATAGCCATCCTTTTCCAATGTTTTCAGGGCTATCTGTGCCGGACAGTAGGATACGTTAAAATGACCGGCGATCTCCTTAACCGTTGGAAAACGGTCACCGCTCTTATAGTTGCCCATCTTGATCTGTCTTAAAAGAAAATGATATATCATCCGCTGTTGACTTTTTTCTGCTGCCATAGAACTCCTCCTTTTTTTCATTCTAACATACTTTATTTTCAAAATCCAGCAATGCCATAGAATCAAAAGCATCAAAAAAAGAACGGCTTACCGTTCTTTTTTGTCTTTCATCCTCCTACGCATCTACTTCTGATAAAACAGAATGAAAATGGGTCTGGCGAATCTCGTCACGATAAAACGCATAATCGTTTTTATGTTCTTTTTTAATATAATATAGTGCCTGATCAGCTTTGACGAGTAATTCATCATATGTCTTTCCGTCTCTTGGAAAACATGCGATTCCAATACTCCCGGAAATAGCGCATTCGACATCATCTTCCTCGTAGCGTTTTCTCAGAGCACGGCAGAAAGCCTCGGCTCTTTTTTCCAGTACACTTTCATCTCCGTAATTCTCCATAAAAACCACAAATTCATCTCCTCCAATGCGTCCTATTATATCTGTCTCCCTTACTCTCTCTCGAATTTCTCTGCTGATCTCCTTCAATACCCCATCGCCGTATAAATGTCCAAAATTGTCATTTACAGCCTTAAAATTATCCAGATCAATGATCATGACTGCCGCATTTTTTAGTACTGGATCTGCCAGAACCGCATAGATATGCTTATTTAGAGCATTCCGATTAAAAAGGCCTGTCAATGGGTCCGTATTTGCCTGCTGATATAACAGATCACTGCGTTTTTTACGCTCATGTATGTTGGTAATCTTACCCAAAATGCTGATACAACGCCCCATATCACTGTCAAAAATAGCGTTGGCATACAGTTCATACCATTCATAACTGCTATCTTTCAATTTAAGCCGCAGTTCCTGACGAAAAAAAGGCTGCTCTGGTGTAATTTTTTTAATGCTGTCGATCAATTCTTTAAACTGTTCCTGCTCTATAAACCCACTTTCCTGTATCCGTTTTATAAAATGTTCGATTTGAGTGTCCATATCAAATATATCACTGGCCTTTTCTGAAAATTCGATACGGTCACTTAAAAGATTATAATCAAAAATAATCTCACCTGACATTTCAGACAGGACCCGATATTTTTCCTGTTCAACCTCCAAAAGCCACATCACACGTTCAGAAATGGTATCCATCTCTTCAATATCCGTCAGCCTGAGCGGCTTGACATGGGAGGATGGACGATACGGTACCAATCCCTCCCCTGCGGTTTTCTCTGTATTTTCATCCAGATTATCGCGAATATGGTTAACACATTCCTTAAAGCATGCTATCAGCTTAGGGTTAAAAACACCGCACTCTCCGTTTAAAATCATCGTCACTGCCTGTTCATGACTGTAAGGTGGCTTATAAACCCTTTCACTGGTCAGGGCATCATAAACATCTGCCAATGAAACAATCTGTGCCCATATGGGAATTTCGTCTTCCCGTAGGCCTTCAGGATACCCTTTGCCATCCCATCTTTCATGATGATAACGACAGATTTCATAACACAGTTTAAAATAATCCTCATCCTGGGTATAGTCCAGCGTTTCAAGAATCTCACAGCCCCTTATGGTATGGGTCTTCATTACTTCAAATTCTTTATCGGTTAATTTGCCGGGCTTTAGCAGGACAGAATCTGGTATGGCAATTTTCCCGATATCATGCATCGTCGCCGCACTGGCTACGGCCTCTACCATGGCTGGTTCCATATCATACTCCGGATACAGGTGGACCAGATTATTGGTTAAATAACGCGTGAGACCACGCATACGCTGGATATGCTGTCCGGACTCGCCACTCCTGAACTCAATAACTGTGCTTAAGGCATCAATGACAAAACTATTGGCCTGGTTTAAACGGGCTTCCTGTTCCTCCATGGTTGTAATTTGCTTTTTAATCATAGTTTCAAGGTCAAATTTATGCGCGTAAAGCTCAATGACATTTTCCACACGCCGTCTTACTATTTCTGGATTAAAGGGCTTCTTGACCATATCAGAAACTCCCAGATTATAGCACCGCAATGCAACCTTTTCCGATGAGTCCGAAGTGATAATGATCACTGGTATCTGCTTCAGCCATCCATTCCCAGCCATAGCCTGTAAAACCTCATAACCATCCATTTCCGGCATGATAATATCTAAAAGCACCATTTTAATGGCACGGCCGTGTACAGCAATGGCGTCCAGCACCTTCCTTCCGTTTTCGACCTCTATTATCCGGTAGTTTTTATTGAAAATCTCAGCAATGATCGCTCTGTTCAGCTCAATATCATCTGCTATTAAAATAATTTTTTCATTATCGTTCAAGGTGTTCTCCTCCGTTCAGCACATGGCGCCTTTTCTGCATTCACTTTAACACCTCTGAAAGCTGTTTCATATTTCCGGCCTGCTCACATCAGCATCCATACCGGTTAAGGTGTCTTAAATCATTCTTTGACAAGTATACTGTCCTCAGCCGTATGATCTGCTCTGTATTTTTTACATCACTTTTCAATTTCTGTTTCCCATAGCAAATAATCCGTCTACGCTTGTTCATTTTATATTTTATTATAAAATATATTATTATGAAACACAAGTAGTTTTGACAAGTATACTGTTTATGATTAACACTTTTACGCTCTCTGAAAGCCTTAAAATTCACACCATGATTTATCAGGTTTCCATTGCTTTTATTATCACACTGGATTATAATTTTACTCAATGGTTGTTCACGTTATCAGGAGGTTAAACATGAAAATTTTAATTATTTCGTCCAGTCCCAGAAAAGGCGGTAACAGCGAACTGCTGGCCCGCGCCTTTGCACAGGGCCTTCAGCAAAATGGCCATGTGGTTACAATGATTTCTGCTGGTCACATGAAAATAAACGGATGTCTGGCTTGCGAACAATGCTATGCCGAGCCTGACGCCCCCTGCGTTCAAAAGGATGATTTTTGGAAAATTTACCCAATGCTTCTGGCTGCAGACATGGTTGTGCTGGTATCCCCGCTGTATTTTTTCAATATGACGACCCAGCTAAAGGCCGTCATCGACCGAATGTACGCTTTTTGCAGGGGTCATCAGACGATGCCCCTGGCAGGTAAAAAATCTGTCCTGCTGATGACTGGCGCCAGCAGTGATCTAAAGGATTTTCTTCCCGCTATTGACAGCTATAAATTAACTGCTGATTATTTGAAATGGCAGGACAAGGGTGTTTTTATCGCTTCTGACGTCTGGAAAAAGGATGATATTTTGGGAAGCGGCTGGCTGGAACAGGTTCTTGCTTTTGGACAGAGCCTTTAAAAAATAATTTTGCTACTACAAAGCCGGGGGACTATGCTCCTGGCTGATTTTTTAAATCTTACATTATCAGGAGGATCGCTTTGTACGCAATTTCGAAAAAAAATCTGTGGTGTATTTCTTCATTATTTGAAGGCTGGAATGAAACACCAGTATGGTCCTGCCTTCAAGGGCATCTTGGCCAGGCCTTTGCAGATGATCCCGATAACCCTCAGTCCGCTCAGATATCAATCGGTGATTTCTGTTTTTTTGCCGGTATACCCAATCCAGAACTCATTAGAAACATTCCCGATCCCAGCAAAGTTCCTGTTATTACTTTAGTCGCACGCCAGGAAAACTGGCATCCATTAATCGAATCTGCCTATAACGGGCAATACGAAAAATTTACGCGCTATGCTTTTAAAAAAGAACCCGAAGCTTTTGATCAGGAACAGCTGCGGGCTAATCTCACAGCGCTTCCTCAGGACTGCGAAATTTGTCAAATTGACGGTTCGCTTTACAGTACACTTCAAAGCGAGGACTGGTCCAGAGATTTATGCTCTCAGTTTAAAGACCCTCAGGACTATACACAAAACGGCCTTGGCTTTGTAATCATTAAAAACCATGAAATCATCGCAGGTGCTTCCTCCTATACTTATTACGACAATGGTATCGAAATCCAAATCGATACCAAACAGCCTTACCGAAGACAGGGGCTGGCGCGGATTGTAGGCTCACGCCTTATTTTAGAATGTCTGCAGCAAAACCGCTGTCCAAGCTGGGACGCAGTCAGCCCAGAATCCCTGCGCCTTGCCGAGAGCCTTGGTTATTGTCTGGAAACGCCCTATACGGCTTATGCTGTGGGGGATATGACACTCTTATCCGCACCACGTTAAAAAACAGGTTCATCGTACAAATCAATTCATTTTATGCTTTTCATCAATTGTATTGTTTTTATCAACAAGATTATATCTCTCTGGATGTATCGAAATGATTATTACACTGATCACCACAAGAATAATCAAAAACATGGCTGGAAGGCCTCCAATATTTGAAAGCATCTTAACGCCGGTAATGCCTTCTCCTACCGACATCATAATCCAGGTTACCACCGCTACAATAACACCCCAAACCGCAATCAAATAGGTTGGTGGCTCCGGCGAATCCGGTGCGATTCCCTTACTGCAAATGCCTGCAATGGCCATTGTGGTAGAATCGGCTGCGGTTACGAATGAAATCAAAACCGCTGCCAAATACAATGGAATAAAAATCTGGCTTAAAGGCAAATTTTTAAACAACTGATAAATTACATTTTCATACCCGGCATTATATGCATTAATAAGGCCCGAAGCAGGGTTATTCATCAGCTGATTGACCGTTGCTCCAGAGATAATCATAAACCATACAATACTAAATAAAGCGGTGACAAAAAGGTTCATTGCGATCACATCCTTTACTCGGCGTCCATATCTAATTCTTCCCAGGAAGACTGCCGTCACTGGCGCCCATGCCATCCAGTTACCCAAATAAAACATCGTCCAGTTTTTGGCCCATGGGTCACCCTCGGCCGTACCAGTAAACAGTGTACCGCTGAAGAAGGTAGTTATAAACTCCCCTATGCTTTCAATGCCAAAACTGAAAATAAAAACGGTCCCCCCAAACAGGAGTATAAACCCCAGTATCACAATGTACATCGCCACATTTATATTTGACAGGTATTTTATACCGCGAGTGATCCCTGTAACTGCAGCAATGATGGTCATACCTCCGATCACCAGAATGATAATTCCCCATACTATTACATTTGAATCAATGCCGAACAGCTTACTGAGCCCTCCGTTAATACTGAGCACGCCTGAAGCCAGCGAGGCGGCAAGACCGGTGACCAGTGCAAAAACACAGACAAAATCCACTGCCCTGCTCACTCCGCTTCTGCCTTTTTCTGGAATAAGCGGGGCAATGACAGAGCCCAAAGAAAAAGGCTGTCGCATATTATAATAAACAAATGCAAAAACAACCGCCAAAATTGTGTAAAGCCCATAGGGCAGAAGAGTCCAATGTCTGAAAACTGCTGCCATGGCAAATAGCGAAGCCTCTGGAGTCAACGCCACAATACCGCTGGATACCGGAGGATTAAGAATATGCTGTACGGGCTCAGCCGCTCCCCAGAATACAATGCCCGAAGCCACAGTGGTACAAAGCGTAATACTGAACCAATTCCAAACAGACATCATTGGTTTGGCCTCTTTTCCACCTATGACTATTTTTCCAAAGGGAGAAAAATACAAACCGATACATATCAGAAAAACTACCAAAGCTGTCAGTAAAAACAACCATCCGAATTCATCCAATATCCACGTATACAAAGTGCTGGTTAAACTTATAAACGCCGAATTGTCTAAGAAAGCTAATAAAATACAGGCGCAGAAAAGCAACACAGCTGGCAGAAAAACTATTAAATTAATCTTTTGATGCTTCATTGTTTCCTCCTAAAGAAAAAAGCGGCCAAATAGTTGAGCCGCTTTTTTAATTCGATCATTTTTCAAGAATCTGGTGGTCTTTTTTTCCTCTTTTATAGATAACAAGTGCCAAAACAATTGCAATTACACCCCAAATTGCAATCCAAGCAAAAATCATATTAAAACCTGTTACAGGGTCTTTATCAAGCCATGATCCCATCAGAGAGGTAATAAAAGCGTCTGGAATAAAACCAATAAACGATACAATACCACTGGCAATACCAGTCATGGCCACAGGGATACCGCTTTCTCCCATAATGGAAAAATAGACGGATTTCATCATAAAATACATTAATGATAAAATCATAGTGACGATGATTGCTATAGTAGCGAGATTAGACAAAAATGGTGTTGCTACAGCACAAACGATAATCGCGATCAGAACATAAACCAGAAAGATCAATCGTGATTTAAACTTGTCTGCGATAATTCCAGCCCCAATGCCTGCCACAACCGTTAAGACATAGCTGCGGATAATTGCCAGACTGCTGGATACAGAGGCTGAGACACCTAAAATCTGTGTGGTATACGTTCCCAGATAATTAATGCCCGCAGCGATAATGGAATAACAGCTAAAAATGAAAAGTCCCATCAACCAGACACCTGGCAGCTTCAAAGCTTTCAGGATACTCCCCTTTTCCTTTTTATCTTCGGTCTCTTTTACATCGCGTGAAACATTTTTAGGCAGAAAAATGATGGCTAAAGCTGCAAAAATAATATAAACAATTGCCCCGATAATTAAAATAGCCCTAAAACCGCCGACCGCATCGGCAAAAAGACTGAGTATCCAGACAAATACAAAACCGGTTACCGTAGAGACAATACCGCGCATAGCCTCACTGATCCCAAAAAGCTTGCCTTGTTCTTCTTCAGTCCCAAGATTTCTTAATACCGCAATATATGGCGACCACAGTGTTGCAGTTGTAAAAAAAGCAAACAATACATAGATAACAAGCAATGCACCATAGCTTGGAAAACTTGCCTGCCAGAAAGTCATCGCCGCTGTTCCGACAAAAGACGCCGCCAATAAAAATTTAGGACTAAACTTTTCTGCCAAAAAACCGCTAATTGGATAACAAAACAACGCAACAAGTCCGTAGACCGCCCCTAAATTGCCAAGCTCCATATTGGTAAGCTGAAACGCAGCAATTGTTTGATCATAAAACGTAAAACGAATGTATGGAATAAAGTAAATAATCCCGACCATAAAACTGATCAATACAACCAGAAAATTCCTCTTCCCTTTTGATAATTCCATAATTTTCTCCTCTAAATTTTTATATTCTGAAATTGAGTCATACAATTGTCCTCATCTCTCAGGTATTTGTCCAAAAGTATTCTTTTTTCTCTCGTAACCTCTGGTGGGACATAAGTATTCAATCTTTTTTGAACAGCTTTCCCCACATAACCGATCAAATCCTGTTCAGTCTCGGAACGCCAATTTCCAAGTGATTCTTTATTTAGATAACGGCTGTCATAAAATTCTTTTTTAATAACTTTAAGCATACGGGTGTTAAAGTAGCTTCCTCTGGGGCCGGCATTCTTTATAGCATCATAACAGCTTGTTTCCTCTGAGCAATCTATTCCACGGTACAATCGCGCCAACATTTCAATAATTTCTTCATCTATCAGATACTTTTCAAGACTAAATATTTTCTCATGATCAAGACTGCCCAATGAGAATCCCATCATATCGCTTTGAAGATCGTCAAACATCTCCCGGTAATGCGTCATGGCTTCAATACCAGCAACAGCATCCATCTTCTGTGCCCTAAAAGGAAGATTATTCATCATAAACGGCACTTGGTAATACCTCCACACCTGCGCTGCCATCCTTAAAATATTTTTACTCGCAATGTTTACAATTCCTTTACTACTATGACTGCAGGATATCTGGTTAGATAATGTAAAGATCACAGCATGTCCTGCAAAAAGCCTTTGAATAATACAGCAGTAACCCAGAGCTACAGTATTAATCCGGGCACAAAGCGCTTCTTCTGTTATCAACTCATTCTTTTTTACAGTGCTGTGAATTCTCAATAAAACTGCCTGGTGAAACCCGGTTATACAGTCCAAACACTCCATCTGTCTCCACGTAACAGCTCTGTCGTCATAGACCTCCAATGGAACAGCCAGCTGGTACTCATTTCTTTGTTCAAAATAGTCCCCAATGAATTTGAGTGATTCATACAAACCCGTTTTATTATCACATCTTCCTGGAAAAACAACCAAGGGGTTATTGCTGTATTTAAGTAAAAAAGCTATTTGTTCGACTTGGTCCCAATGACTTGAAAACCAAGGATAACACGCTAAAAAATCAATGATACGGCTGGTATCGACCAGCTTAAAAATATCAATACCATCTTCTTTATGAAAAGTATGTGCGTTGTTGTTTAAAAATAATTTTGGTGTACCTGTAAATCCATAATATTTTTTTAATCCTCCAATGGCTAAGTCAGAGGCATCTGTTTTCAGCTGGATCACCGACGGGCATAATTTGAGAGCATGCTCAATTTCGTAATCCTTAAACTTTATTCTTCCTTCCTCTACTGTAAACCCTCTTTTTCTAAACCAGTCTGCCAATTTTGTATCTTCTAATGGCAGACCGTTTTTCTTCAAAAGAGCTTTTGACTCTTCATGAAGGTTCCCATTTTTTTCAAAGTAATTTTTTTCAGCGCACATACTTAACCTCTTTGTCCTGTTAAATTCTTTCCTTATAAGCTTCTGGCAGATATGGCATTAAAAGCTCATTTTGTTCTTTGGTCATCTCCGGCGGACTATAGCTGTCAATACGGCTTCTAACAGCTTCTTCAAGAGTATCACGCAGCGGTGTCCCTCCCTGTGCCTGCCATTGATTGGGGTCGTCCTTATTCAGATATTTAGGTAAAACAAACTCTTCCCGATACATTTTCGGTGTTCTTCCAGTTACAAAGGTTCCACGCGGCCCGGCTTTTTGAAGATCTTTGAAACAAAGTTTCTTTTCATTGGTATCCACGCCTTTTATTAGGCGCCTGACATAATCCCAAATTTCCTCATCTACCAAAAATTTTTCAAAGCTAATGACATTGAATGATCCAATCGTACCACAGCTGTGCATGACCAAATCAGGATTGCACTCTTCTGTTGTCTGAATCATCAGCATTGATTCTAAGCCGGCCTGCATATCCATATCCTTAGCGTCACTCAAACCGCCACCAGTTCTGAATGGCAGGTTATAATATTCAGCAAGCCCTGCTGTGGCATAGCTGACAAGCGCGGTCTCTGGCGCACCAATACTTAGCTGAATAGTACGAAGGTTTGTCGAGCCTGAAGTATTTCCATATAAAACTGGCGTTCCAGGATTAATGAGCTGTATAAGCGTCAATCCTGCTAGAATCTCGGCATTTGTCTGAGCAACCATTGAAGCAACCGATGCCGGTGCAGTCATCATCGGCATAGCGCATGGACAAATCCAGATTGGCTGGTTTTCTGCACAGATACCTAATAGCTTTTCAATGGGATCATGGTCATATGTTAATGGCGAAATCGGGTTAATATCGCCAAGGGCTACGTACCCATCAATGCCATAAAATCGCTTGACAAGCTGGTAGCCTTCCTGAGTAACCTCGCGAACCGAACGGTTCTCAGGCATGTGGAAGGTATCCACCTTTAACATAATATTGCGCTGGTTACAATACTTCAGAGACATAGCAATCAAATAAAACATTTTTTGCTCTGTTGTGAATCCTTTTAAATCTGGAAGATAATTTAGATAACCGACATTGACGACCGGGCTGGTATCCGCAAGTTTGAATTGATTAATGGTGTCCTTATTATCCATCTTGCGTATTTTACCTTTTTCTGAAATATAAATATTTCCCATTGCCGGCATGCGTACCTTCGATCCTCCGCCAAGATTGATGGTCTTGCCATCGCCTATATTCACTTCAAAACTTTCCGGCACCTTTTCCAAAGAATTGTTTAACAGAGCTTCGTCAATAAAAACAATATCCCCATCAACCTTTGCGCCATGCTTTTTAAAAAGTTCAATAGCCCTTTCATGTTCAAATTTAACTCCGATTTCACTTAAAATTTTTACACTTTCTTCGTGAATCGTCTGAATATTCTTCTTAGAAATAAATCGTTCGTATGGTTTCATAGTCTCCCCTTCAACAACTATTATAATCGATTTGTCAAAGAGCCCTCCTTTAAAATAAAATCATTTTTTAAAACATCGCGATATTAAGTTGTACATGTAGCACACAGAAAGCTTTCAAAAAAACAAACACATTAAATCGTGTTTGTTTTTTATGTTGTACATATTACACATAGAATATATCAAGATTTAACATTTCTGTCAACCCTATTTTTCATGAATCTGTAGTTTTAAGTCATGATTTGCGACATAAATTTCGCTCAAACCCACAAATGACTTCTTTTCAGTGTAATATTCACGCCTGATTTTATAAAGGATACTCTCTTCTGCCAAAACCATAGCTTGGCGAATTTTCTCTTCACCCATCTCGATTCTCAATGCAAGTTGTTTATAAATTGCAGGGCTGTCCATCACAAGATCCATCTCTCCCATCCATTTTTCAGCATTAATACTTTCCAGGCGCATATGAGCATTGTACAGAATATAATCGACTTTATACAACACCGGAAACGCTCCCGCTTCGTAAATACGATGACACTCAATATATTTTTTATGGTAAAATCTCGTGTCCTTTGCTTCTTTATTATCTGGTCCTTTCTTAAACATTAACAGTTTAGAAGCCGTGACTGGCTCTTTTAAATTGCTGAATTCATTAAACTTAAGAATAAAGCGTTTTTCCTCAATAGAACTTACAAAAACACCAACGCGTTTTTTGCTGTAAATATAGCCTTCTTTTTTCAAAATATCCAGACTTTTTCGAATCGTAGAATCGCTGGCATTATATTCACTGCATAGCTCAAGTACCGAGGGCAGACGCTGCTCAGGTTTAAAAATATTTTCTTCAATTTTTTCACGGATATCACTTGCAATAAGCTCATAGGCTGTAAAATGATTGTTCACTGTCAAACCGATACCCCTTTAATTTCACTTTCATTCCATTTTATATAAATTTTATTCCATCCCAATGGGATTTTATCACGGTCACGGATGATAATATCCAAAACCATCAAAGGCTCTGAAGCTTCCACCTGCATAACGCTACATAAAAAATCATCCGCCATTATTGAGGTCAAATAGATTTCCTCTGTCATTTCATACTGAGAAATTTTATTTTTCAAGATATCTCTCAAACTATTATAATTCAGATTTTCTTCCTTCAGGGGGATTCCCAAGAAATACGGGATATTTTTAACATCAAAAGCCACAATCTGATCGCCTCTTTTTAGCTGGGACTGAATTCGCAAAACCTTATCTGTCGGTGCCACCTGCAAATTATAAACAAGGTAGACATCCGGCGAAAGAATAGTGGCTTCATATAGCTCTGACTTATCAAATCCCTTACAGATAATATCTTCAAGTCTAAAGTTAACTTCATAATTATCCTTGTTTAAAACATGTACAAAGGTCCCTTTTCCCGGGACTGTATATAAATAACCATCCTCCACAAGCTCCATAATCGCTCTCCGGACGGTTCGCCGGCTTACACTGTACTCAGTACACAGCTCCTTTTCTGAGGGAAGCAGTTCATTCGACTTATAAATATTACTTTGTATCTTCTGTTTAATGTTCTCTATAATTTCCGTATACTTTGTATATTCACCCATCACTGTTCATCCACTTTTGACATATTTCGACACCCTGAATCGCATCATCCGTAAAACCGTCTGCGCCTACTTCCTTACAGACAGCGGCATCCACTACGCTACCGCCAATAATAATCTTCACCTGTTCTCTCAGCCCCTGCTGTGTAATGGCGTCAATTGCTTTCCGCAGATGGCTGATCGCACCAGTAAGCACCGCGCTGATCCCCACAATGTCGGGGTTAAGCTCTTTTATCTTCTGGCAGAAAACTTCAGGCTTTACATTCACGCCAAGATCAATAACCTGGAACCCCGAAGTGGATGCAACACTTTTAAACAGTGATTTTCCAATATCGTGCATATCACTCTCAATCGTTCCAATAACGATCATCCCATTTTTCAACGCTGACTTTTCAATGGATTTTGAAATATCAATACAATCCATCTCCATTACCTGTTCATAGAGGATACCCGCCATCATTAAATCCGATAAAGTATACTCACCAGTCTCGTACTTTTTTCCGATGATATCCAAAGCCTTATTCAGTGCTTCCACGACTTTTTTCTTTTCGATTCCCGCCTTTATCAGACGTTGTATGGTTATAACAACCTTATCTTCATCCAGCTCAATAAAAAAGGATACAAGTGCCTCTAACATTTTTAATCACCTCATCTTTATAGTTCATTATATCTTAGCAGCTTTTGAATGTAAATAAAGCAGCTAGAAAAATACAATAAAGCCCAGAACCGGTTTTTACTGGTCTGGGCTTTTGCTGATTAAAATGTAATGATCTCCGGTTCTTCCGTAAATGAGGAGAATGTCGCAGTAGCGTCTTTCAGGTAAAACACCTGGGTATTGTCATCAGTCGCAGAATACATATTCTGCAACTCTGGATAACCGTCTAGCATATGCTGTCTGGCCTCCACACGGCCATCTTCTACAGCAATCGCCTGTACTCTCAGCCATTTTTGACCGTCAAAAGCACATATCTCTATTTTGGGATTTTTCAATATCTGCTTTGAAACGTCCTTTACTTTTCCTGTCTGAATATAGAGCTTGCCATCAAAAAGATCAATCGTCCCAAACGGGCGAACCCTTGGCTGGTCACCATCTGTTGTAGCCAGATAGTAGGTGTTACACTTTTTCAAAAAATCATAAACTTTCTGCATGATCCTTCACCCTTTCGAATTTAATATTGTATTTTTAATTATATCACATATCCTAAAATTGACCTGAAAATAAAAAAGCCGTCAAACAAAACTTTCTGTTTAACGGCGTTACTTGTTTATATTTCACCAAATCCGCCTCTGACTAACTCTGCCAGAGCCTCAACCGCTGCGTATTCATCCTCGCCTTCTGCGCTGATTTCGATCTCACAGCCTTTTGGCAGTCCCATAGCCATAACAGCGATCACAGACTTTCCGTTTCCTTCTTTTTCGTTTTCTCCCAGGCGTTTAAGGCTAATTTTTGATTGATAGGTCCCAGCGATCTTACAGAACTCTGCTGCTGGACGCGCGTGCAGGCCGGTAGGGTTAACGACCGTCAGTTTTTGTGTATGCATTTTGTTTTCTCCTTTTTTAAAAAGTGCCCAGACAAGTGTGAAGTGCTTGCTGTCTCCACATCCTGTCCAGGCAAGGGGTAAAGGTTAGATAAATAATTCGTCCTGTAATTTGCGCAGTTGTACAATCAGGTTATCATTGTTCAGTACAACATCGTCATAGGTAATCACTTCACCGGCCTTTTTATCATGGACCAGCTGTGTTTTTTTGTCGACAAGCCCCATCGGCAGTGCGTTCTGTCTGTCGGCTTCTGAGGCAGCCATGAAGGTTCCCCGAATGGTATACCCGCCGATGCCATCCAGCATTTCTCCAGCTTTCATATCCTTTTTAGCGACAGCAATGGTTTCAGCCACACGGCCGCAGCGCGGTACAATCGTCGGTTCATGATCTATGCAGGCCTTTGCTACAGACATTGGTGTTTCTAAAGAAGTTAAGTGATACGGACGGTACAGTGTATAATTTGGTCCAGGCCCCATACTCAGATAAGTCAGCTCTGCAGCAATATCCGGCTGATCTGTTCCGATAATTACAAACACACCAGGCGCCACGCCATTGATATATTCAATGACACCATAATTGTCTAACACACCACCGCGTCCTTCGCTCTTAAGGCTTAACACATCATTCAGGTGGGCAACATCGCTTTCGGCGCCATGTGCACCGGTAACATCTGGTACAAAGCCTGTGGCATTGGCCATTGCAGTCATCTCGACCATGGTTTTAGTGCCATCCTTGAAGGCACAAATCATTTTTGGAGAAGCGCCTTTCTCTTTTGCGATTTCTGCAACGGTTTCTGGTGTGCACTCCAGAGCCAGAGGATTGTTTTTACCTTTACCAACAACCTTGACATCAAATCCGAGGCCTTTTGCATAATCATACATTTCAACAACAGCACCTGGTTCGTCTCCTGCGGAACCAGTGTAGACAACACCTGCGTTGTTGGCCAGTTTATATAAAAGATGGCCGATGCACACGTCAGTTTCAACATTTAACATACAGATATGTTTACCGGCGTTGATGGCGTCCATTGCAACCTTGGCACCAACTTCCGGCACGCCGGTTGCGTCGACAGCACAATCGATAATGTCACATTTTGTTGCGATTTCATTATTTTTTGTAACAATAAACTTGCCTTCTGCCAGAAGCTTATTAGCTTCTTCAACTGTTTCCGCTTCTACAAAGTCTTCGCCTTCTTTATAACCGGAATCCAGATACGCACGTTTTGCATTTTCAAGCACAACGTCAACCACAACTACCGGATCCATCCCTTTCATAACTGTCATCTGAGCGGCCATACCGCAGCCCATCTGGCCTGCGCCAACGATACTGGCCTTAATTGGTTTACCTTCGTCTTCCAACTTCTGAAGCTTGTACATCATGTTAATCATTTTAAATACCTCTTTCTATATTAAAAATTTGTTGAACGATTTTTATCCGACAGCTTAATGAGTCTGCTCTCCACTGTCATATTAAGTGAATAGAATTTCAAACTGATCTCCAGGCTTTATTTCTGGCAGATCACCGCCAGACAGTTCAATCTGTCCAGGAAGTTCCACAGCCTCTTGGCCTGTAAATTTAAAAGAGCAGTGCCCCATCGCTTTTAAAGTGTGGTTTGCTTCCTCACCCACTGCGGTAACAATATATTGGTTGTTTCCAAAAATGACCACATCTCCTGGCTTAATTTCCTGATCCATATCACAGATAGTGTGAAGAACAGACATCTCTGCAAGAGATTCTGGTGCATTTTCATTAAATACGATTATAAAATTTCCTTCTTCCGCCATTTCCTCTACCAGCGGCCCAATGGTTGTTACAGTGCTTTTATAGTCCATTTCATCTCTGCCTTTTAATATAAACCAATACTGAAAGCATAAGCGATCAGAACAGCCACAGGGCCTGTGATCAAGCGCTCAAACAGTACGGCTGGTACACCGGCATCAATGGTTTCCGGCTCTGCTTCACCAAGGGAAAGGCCGACTGGTACAAAATCACAGCCTACCTGTGCGTCAATGGCAAAGAGTGCTGGCAATGCCAGTGAAGGATTGATGGCGCCTACACCAATCTGCTGACCAATTAAAACACCGACTACCTGAGCAATGACAGCGCCTGGTCCGATAATTGGGGAAATAATTGGTATGGCGCAGATAATACAGATAACCAACAAGCCTGGCAGTGTATTTGCAAGCGGTGAAATGGTGTTTGCGATCCAGTCGCCAAGACCGGTTCCTTGGATAATCCCGATAAGCATGGCAACAAAGGCCATAAAAGGAAGGATATTACGGATAACCATATCGATGGTGTCACGGCCTGCCTGAAAGAATTTGCCAACAACGCCGCCAACACCTTTACCAAGACGTACGATAATGCTTTCTTTCTTGTCACCCTTATCGCTTTTCTTATTTTTGCTTTCTTCTTTCTTCTGTTTTTCCTGTTGTATGGTTTTTTCAGTGGCAATTGGTGCTTCAGAGCCATCGGCCAGCTGAATGGTCTCAGGCTTTACCCCCGATACATAGATATCTTCGGTGATAAATTTAGCCAGCGGACCGCTCTGTCCTACTGAAGTGATGTTAATGGTCGGTATCTGCTTTTTAGGGTAAACACCGCATCGGGCTGTACCGCCGCAGTCAATGACAACGCATGCAAATTCATCATCAGGAACACCTGTTGAGAAGCCATCAACAGCAGTCGCTCCTGTCAGCTCAGCGATTCTTTTAGTGAGCGGGTCGATACCGCCACCTGTAACAGATACAATTTTATTACGCTTTTCGGTTGGCTGGATCACCAGCGGGCCACCCCAGCCTGAAGAACCCCTTGATACTTTAACGGCTTTATACATTTGCGTTTTCCCCCTTTTTCATAAACTTAATGGTCAATCGCTCGCAGATAATCCCACGGATCAATATTACGATAACGCCGACAATAAAGTAGCGGATTGCCAGTGGGCCAAGATCCTTGCCTAGGGTTGTGAGTCCTGCCGCAATCCCGCCGTAAACAAAGTATTCACCAGCATTAGCATGCGGAAACAAACCTGTGATTGGATGACAGAAAGACACTGCCGCATCATAAAATGCGGGTTTGTATTTTTCATCCAGAAAACGTCCCATTGTGTAGGCCATTGGGTTGCACAGGAAAAACATTGACAGGATCGGCAGCAGCGTGTATCTGAGTAAAAAGTTTTTGCTGCAGATAATTCCCAGCTTATCGACCTTGTCCTGACCGATGATTGCGATCAGAGCATTGACTGCTGTGATCAAACAGACAAGTGTTGGAATGATTCCGGTGATGTACCCTACAAACTGTTCACCCCCGATTTGAAACAGCCCAATAAATGCAGTAGCTAAATTTGATAAGAATTCCATAATTACCTCCTCGTTCTTTTCTTTTTTTAATAATTGCTGATATGTAAACGGATCATCAACATTTTACATACAGCGTATTATTTACATTGATTCCTTTGCCGTGAGTTGTCCAGTGCATTCGAGCATCCGTTTTTTATTCTCTGTTTGCGTATCTTCCACAGCAAGTCTTCTTTCGATGGCCTCTACCGCCTGAATGAGTGCCCCCTTTTTTTTAGACATCTCTTCTGGGTCATAAGGATGCTTCCGCCTTCTACGCCGGAATTCCCGGGCATCTTCTTTCAAACCAATATCTTTCAAATCTGACAGACATTTTCCAAGAATGGCTTCGTTTGTCTTAAACCCTGCAAAAATGGTAAGCCCTTTCATCTGACGGTAAGCCACTACCTGATCTTTACGCCTGCTATAAGACACAATCAAAATTTGTCCTGCCTTCAGCCCCCCTTTCGTATGTCCAATACCAATGGTACCGGTTCCTCTTAACTTGCCCAGTTCACGCTGGTAGCGCTTTATCTGAAACAAGCTGAGTACCATCTGAAGTGCCATCAACGCAAATACAATTAAAAACAATAAATTTCTTTGCATTTTCCTTTTCCCCTTATTTTAATTTTTTAGTCTGAATGCTTCTATTTTTGTCTTTTGTTCTTGGCTTTAATCGCATTATATAACGCACATTTGTAAATGTCAATCAGATATTGAAATCATCCTTGTGATCTTTGATATTAAATTTTATATAACTTTGGCTTGATTTAGCGAATTGTATTCGTTTTCTTGTGCTTTATTTGTTTCATTCGTTAAAATAATATCATTTTAGATTACGTTTTTATAATTTACAAATGATAATTTTATGATGTTATTTGTTTAACAATCGCAAATAGTTTACAAAAATAAAAAATGATCTATATTATTTTTGTTCCTAACTTTTCTTTTCCTAAAACAAAAAAAATGCTATATTCTCATTAAAAATAGAGAGTACAGCATTTTTTATATTATATTAAAAATTATTCGCCAATAATGCAGACCTTACATTTTCTTGGTCTGGGGCGCGAGCAGTCAAAATCAACAAAATAAGCATATCCCGTCACACCAACGCCAAGATTTCCGTTTTCTACATCAAAAACTTCACTTGAGCCAATGATCGTTGCTTTCAGATGGGCGTCACAATTAAAAAGCTGCGTCCGGTCGCCTCCCGGCAGATAGGTTTCGGCATTCGGCCAGGATTCGACCTCTCGATAATGCTCCTCACCGGGATAAAGATATTGTTCTGCTGTTTCATGCCTGGGGAAAATTTTATTAAGCCCATTGTTTAAATCGACTTGTAAAAATTCATCACCTTCTTCGGTATAATCGTGGACAAACTCCTCAAAAAAGACAGCGCAGGTAGTATGCGGCGAGGAGACAGCACAGATACCATCTTTAATACCGCTCTCTTGAATAATTTTTTTCAACTGTGGTGTGATGTCAAAATAAGTGGGTCTGCCGCCGTGAGACTCCAGTTCAATTTGTTCTTTATACATTTTCATTGCATTGTTCCCCTTTCTTTTCTTTATCCGCCTTAGCCATGGCCTCTGCCATTTCGCGGACCATCCGCGCAGGATCAGGCGCTCCTATAATGCCGGAGGTCGCACCTGTCCCGTCTGCGCCCAGCTTAATAATATTATAAACATCTTCTGGAGAATTAACTCCAGAGGCGATCATGATCAAAATTTCCGGATTCACAGCATGGATCTGTTCAGTCGTTTCCAGAACGTAGCTATCATCCGCCGTCTCTCCCGTACCGATAAGATCCGTTGGTTCAGACAGCAAAATATTCGGCTTCATTTCTGCAATCGCCCTTGATTCCACAACCGAATCCGCACAGACCACTGTAATCATTTCAAGTTCTTTTGCCCGATTCATGGTCGCATACAGTTCTGCCACTGTACAGCTGTTCTCGGCGTGGTTTAAAAATACCGCTTCTGCTCCCGCTGCTTTCAATGATTCCGGCAGCACGTGTCCCATCCCTCTTCCAGGGCGCAGTGATTCCATATACTGAGCCGTCACAATAATATTTTTAGTGTTTTCAGCAATGTAACGAATATCCGCAAAAGGACAGGTGAAAAAAATTTCAACTCCAGTATCTTCTGCTACCCTGTCGGCGGCTTTAGCTAATTCCAGGCTTTTTTCGCCATAGAGATAGGACTTTGGATTGACGATCAAAAAAGGTGTTCTCACTTTTCTCATTGTTTATACCTCCACTGCTTTTGTCTCAAAAATACCATAATAATGCTCAAGGGTTTTCTGCATCCCCTCTTTAGAAGCCTTCTTAACATCCAGGTAATTATCTGGCTTTTGTTCATTCAGACTTTCCATAGCGCCGGCCAGAAAATCAGAAAAAATATTGATCTTGGCAATGCCACTCACTGCGCATTTGTTTAAGTTTTTATCTCCCGACGAGGAGCCGCCATGAAGAACTAATGGTGTATTCACAGCCGCCGCTATTTCTCTCAAACGGTCAAAGTTAATTTCGGGAATCCCCTTATACATACCATGGGCTGTCCCGATTGAAATCGCCAGAGAGTCGACATTTGTAGCTTTAATAAAGTTTTCAGCATCTTCTACTGTAGTATACTTTGAGTCTGTCTCGTCATGATTCTCATAATTTTCCCCAGCCCCTACATGTCCAATTTCAGCCTCTACCACCACACCCCTTGGATGAGCATAGTCAATAATTTCTTTTGTTCTGGCAGCATTAACATCAAAGCTTTCCATCGAAGCATCAATCATAACTGAAGAAAAACCCAGATCAATGGCTCTTTTAATGAGTTCTGGCGTCGCACCATGATCCAGATGTAAAACTACTGGAACTTTTGCAGCTTCAGCATATTTTTTACCGACAAGAGCCGCGTCCTCCAGATTAATGTCATCCCCCAGATGGCTTTCTGCCAAAGCCAGAATAAGAGGAAGTCCCAGCCTTTCGGCTACCTCTACATGCCATTTCAGCGATTCCAAGTCAATAAAATTAGCTGCTGGTATTGCAAAATGCTGCTCTTGGGCTTTTTTAAACAATTCCTTTGATGTTACTAACATAATTCATCCCTCCATAGAATAAAAGCTGGCGGTATTCGCCGCTAAACAGGCAAAAGGTGAGCTCTCCTTTATTTTCTATAACATATGTTCCTGCAAGCCTTTTTTGTTCTTTCTCACCTATGATTATATGCGTTTTTTATTTTTTGTCAAATCTTAAATCTTCCTCTGTGATTTTTTTAAGAAGATATGTTTGTTTTTTACATTTGTTTCTTTTTTATTTTTTTACCACTCTAACAAAAAGCCTTAAAGCCCTTTTTTTAAAGGTTTTTTCAACCCCAACGCTTTATTTTTCAGAAGTCAAAAACCATTTTTTTATTAATAAGAACATTTGAAAAACAATTTCATATTTTTGTTTTAACGCTTTTAATTATTTTAATTTTTGTTTTTTCTGTTTTATCATTTATTCTATTTAAAACATTTGTTAAATTATAACGAAAAAAAATGGTTTTTCTAAGAAAGCTAT
This sequence comes from Eubacterium sp. BL-380-WT-2B, assembly GCF_009696115.1. Lineage (NCBI taxonomy): Bacteria > Bacillati > Bacillota > Clostridia > Eubacteriales > Eubacteriaceae > Eubacterium > Eubacterium sp. BL-380-WT-2B. The sequence continues at coordinate 81,592 of NZ_VUMP01000011.1, read as the reverse complement.
GTTAAAATTCATACTAACAGATATATAGATATAGAGGAGTTTTTTAATGAAAAAAAATATTATTGAGGATGAACGCATGATGCTGCGCGTCAGCGATATGTACTATAATAAAAATATGAGCCAGCAGGACATTGCCAATAAGTTATCTATTTCTCGCCCTACCATCTCTAAGCTGTTGAGCGCCGCCAGAGAACATGGCATTGTTACCATTACGGTATCGGACACCAATGGACGTAAATACTTTCAGCTGGAGCAGTTGTTAGAAGAAAAATATGATTTAAAAGAAGTTTTCATTGTAGAAACTCTGGAGGATACAGCCGAAACTAAAGCGTTGATGGGTAAGGCCGCCGCTCAGTATCTTTCCCGGATAATACGTGATGGCGACGTCATTGGCGTCACCATGGGAACCACGGTCGCACAGATTGCGCCGCACGCCAACAATTCCTACCACTCAAATCTTACCTTTGTCCCTTTGATTGGCGGCATTGGCACTGTAGCTACCGAACTGCACAGCAACTATATTGCTGAATCCATGGCGCGTGCCTTTGGAGGCATTTACTATCCGCTTCACGCTCCTGCCATGATTTCCAGAAAAAATACAAAAATTGAGTTGATGAAAGAAAACAGTATTCAACGCGTCTTTAAAAAGGCTAAGCGTATGGATATCGCAATTTTGGGTATCGGTGCCCCTACCAGCAATTCTACTATTATAAAAACAGGTTACTTTACCCCGGAAATGTTTGAAGAAATTCGTGAACAGAAAATGTGTGGTGATATCTGTATGGTTTTTTATGACGAAAACGGCAATATTGATAAATTTGAATATAACGAAAAAATGATGTCCATTGACCTGGGCGTGCTCAAAAATACTAAATACTCCATTGGTGTCTGCGGCGGCGTTGATAAGCCTGTTGCCATTTCAGGCGCCATCAACGGCGGTTATATTAATGTGCTGATTACCGATTACGATTGTGCACAGATTTTAGACCGCATGAAAAGTGAATGATTTCTTGCAACATAAAAGGGTGACCGTCCGAAACGGACGGTCACCCTTTTATCCCTACTTCCTGTAGCGCGTATGGATATTACGGATGTCACTTTTGATCTGGGCGACCAGATCGCCGAGATTATCAAACTTGATTTCACCACGAATTCTCTCTTTAAAAGTAAGAGTGACGTAATCCCCATAAATATTCTCATCAAAATCATAAATGTAGGTCTCAATACTGTAGGGATGTTTTTCAAAAGTAGGATTAAACCCTAAATTCGTAAGGCCATCGTGTTCCTGGCCACGCACCTTTATTTTTGTATAATAGACGCCGCTGCTGGGAAGAATGACTTTTTCTTTCATTTTCAAGTTGGCGGTGGGAATATCAAAGGTATGCCCAAGCCCCTTCCCTTTTACAATGGTTCCCTCAATGCTGTAATCCCGCCCTAAAAAGGTTGATACCTCATTTACTTTTCCGGTACCGATAAGCTCCCGGATCAGGGTACTGCTGACCGATTGTCCATCGATAATACACGGCGGAATAACGGTCACGCCAAAATTAAAGCGTTTTCCAAACTCTGTGAGCATCTGAATATCCCCTTCACCTTTAAAGCCAAAGCTATAGTTAAAGCCGACCACAATATGAGCAACATTATATTTCTGCAGCAGGTAGTCCCGTATAAAGGCTTTTGGACTGTAACACATTAGCTGGTCATTAAAAGGATTCAGAAAAACATAATCAATCCCCAGATCTTTCATAACCTGAACTTTTTCTTCATTCGTGGTAATAAGCCACGGTGAGTAGGCTGGAAAAATATGCGTCAGTGGATGTTCAGCAAAGGTCATGACTCCACTGGCGCAATTCAGTTCTCTTGCCTTTTTGATGGTGGCATTGATAAGCTCCTGATGCCCCAAGTGCACACCATCAAAAAAGCCAAGAGCCAACACAATTTTTTCATTTGGATTAATTTCGGTATTCATGGTTATTCTCCCTAAAACATTTTAATCGGCTGAACATAGGGTTCCTCGCCGGCGCAAAACCGGCCAATACCTACAAATTCTTCCTGGTCGTAAAGACGCAGGATTTCGCTGTCTTCATAACTCTCGAAATCTTCTATGGCATTCCACTGATACAAACGGTTGCCGCTCCTCAAAAAACGGCTGCCCTGTCTGTTGGCTGTTACCATTCTGAATTTTTCGAGCGCATACTCCGGCTCATGGAAAAATCCCTGGGCACGGCCAACCAGCATCAAATTCTTAAGCTGGGATAAATGCAGCGCATTCTCAATCCTAAAATCCCCAACTCTTTTACGATAAAGATCCCCCATACAAGCCACCGTCCCTAATTTTTTACCAATATCACGACAAAGGGAACGGATATATGTGCCTTTAGAGCATTCTACAATAAACCGGGCCTTATACGGTAATTCATCCGTCTCTATTGCTTCTATCCGGCTGATCTGTATGGGTCGCGGCGGTATCTCCACCTTCTCACCCGCTCTTGCGTAGTCATAAAGCTTGCGCCCGTTGATTTTCAAGGCTGAATAAATGGGCGGCACCTGCATGCTGTCACCCTTAAAAAATTCCAGCGCCTTTAAAAATTCTTCTCTGGTAAAGCTTACTGGCGCCTCTGCAGTTACTGTCCCTGTGCAGTCACAGGTATCGGTTTCCTGACCAAAAAGAATTTCCGCCTCATAAACCTTATCCAGGTCATTTAAATATTCCACCGCTTTAGTGGCTTTACCTACGCATAAAACAAGCACTCCCTGGGCGTTTGGGTCCAGGGTCCCAGTGTGCCCGATCTTTTTAGTGTGTAATATCTGCCGGGCTTTAAAAACAACATCGTGCGATGTCATTCCCTTTTCCTTATAAATATTGAGATAACCGTTTAGCTCACTCATATATCTTCTTCATGCTTCCTATAGTACTCGATCAATTCGATCAATTCTTTTTTCAGCGCTTTCAGGTCTCCTTTAAAGGTAAATCCTGCGGCGCGCATGTGGCCTCCTCCTCCGTATTTACGGGCAATCAATGAGACATCAATTTTAAACGGTGTTTTTGAACGGAGCGAGACACGGTAAATACCACACTCTACCTCTTTCACTGTTGCAGAGAGCTGAACACCGATAATATTCATGCCAATGTTGGCAACATCATCTGTTATCTGGACAGGGCCGCCGTATTTACAAATATCAGCATAACTTAAAAAGATCCATGCCAGGGTATTATCTTCATACAACTGCAACGAGTCTACGGCTTTACCATAAAGCTTCATTTGAGCATAATTTTTCTCGCTGTGAAGGCGCTTGGACAACACCGCAAAATTATCACGCTTTTCATAAAGGCGGCTTAAAATCTGATGCGTATCGGCGGTGACATTGGAAAACTGAAAGCTGCCGGTATCGGTAGAGATACCGGTAAAAACAGCCTCGACCATCTCAGGGTCCAGCTCAACGCCCAAAGCATCCAAAATACGGAAAACCAGCTCGGCAGTGGCGGCCGTTATCTCTAAAAAATTGATGTCGCCATAACCCTGATTAGTGGCATGATGGTCAATGACCACAGTGGTCCGGGCATCCACCATCGGGACGGGTTTAAACGCATATTCCATTGTTGAACAGTCTAAGAAAGCCACAACATCATATTCATCCTGAAGCTCATCTTCAAAATAACGGCTCTCGCTAAAGAACTGAAGCTTATCCTCCAAAGGCGTTTCGATGTAATAATCGACGTTCTTCCCCAGGGCTTTCAGGCCCTTTCCAAGGGCAATAGCAGACCCGATGGCATCGCCATCGGGTTTATTATGCACGAGAATCAAAAAGCTCTGATTCTCTTTTATACAATCAAGAATCTCTGTCGGTACCTTCTTCATCCTCAGATGCTCCTTTGTTTTTTTTCAGACTTGCTAAAATACTGTCAATATGCATGCCGTACTCTACAGAATCATCCAATTTGAAAGTAAGCGCCGGAATCGAGTGGACCTTAAGCACCTTCCCAAGATTTGCCCTCAAAAAGCCTTTTGCATTATCTAAGAGGCCCAGAACTTCTTCCTTTTCCTCAGATGTTCCGAAAATACCGACATAAACAGTCGCTGTTTTGAGATCTGGCGCCGCTTTGACGTGGGTAATACTAAGCGTGTCACGGTTAAAACGGCTGTCCTTCATTTTCTGCTGAATAATCAGACTCAGCTCACGCTGAATCTGACCATTAATTTTTTCTATTCGATGTGATGCCATAATAGCACCCCCTTTATTTTACAGTTCTCTTGCCACGGCTTCCATGACAAAGGTCTCAATGACGTCGCCAAGCTTGATATCATTGTATTTATCAATACCGATACCACATTCGTACCCGCTGGCAACCTCTTTAACATCATCCTTAAAACGCCTTAAGGATGAGATTTCACCTTCAAACACGACAATGCCGTCACGAATGATCCGAACCTCATCATTTCTGGATATTTTACCGTCAGTGACATAGGAACCGGCAATCATGCTGCCATTCGGTATCTTGAAGACTTCACGGACTTCGGCATTCCCGGTAACTTTTTCGACAAATTCCGGCGCCAGCATCCCTTCCATCGCTTTTTTGACATCTTCGATCGCATCATAGATAACGCGGTACAGACGGATATCGACTTCTTCCGTTTCCGCAGCTGCCAGCGCGTTTTTATCCGGACGCACATTAAAACCAATGATGATCGCATTAGAGGTAGACGCCAGCATAACATCTGTCTCGTTCACTGCACCAACGGCGCCGTGGATCACATTAATGCGCACATCATCTGTGTTCAGTTTTTCAAGTGACTGCTTAATGGCTTCAATGGAACCCTGAACATCGGCCTTGATAATAATATTGATATCCTGAATCTGCCCTTCCTGAATCTTCGTAAACAGGTCATCCAGAGACAGCCGCATCTTAGCCTGACGGGCATCCTTTTCCATTTCACGGCGTTTTTCCGCCAACTGTCGTGCTTCTTTTTCATTTTCGAGCACGATAAAGTCATCCCCTGCCACAGGGATATCCGACAAACCAGAAATTTCAACCGGAGTGGATGGACCAGCTTTCTTAATTCGCTTGCCCTTATCGTCAATCATGGTACGAACCTTACCATAGGTCATACCGGATATGATGGAATCTCCAACGTGCAGTGTACCCTGCTGTACCAAAAGACTGGCGGTCGCGCCTTTTCCTTTTTTAACCTGGGCTTCAATAACGCTTCCGCGGGCGGCACGCTTAGGGTCTGCGGTTAATTCGCCCATTTCTGAAACCAGCAGAACCATTTCGAGCAGTGTATCAATATTTTCACCTTTCTTGGCTGAAACCGGCACTGCGATAACATCGCCGCCCCACTCTTCAACTACCAGGTTATGTTCTGTTAATTCCTGTTTAACACGTTCGGGATTGGCGCCTTCTTTATCAATCTTGTTAATCGCAACAATGATTGGGACACCGGCTGCCTTGACATGGTTGATCGCTTCTACCGTCTGCGGCATGACACCATCGTCAGCCGCTACCACTAGGATGGCAATATCAGTCATCTGCGCCCCTCTGGAGCGCATGGCGGTAAAGGCCTCATGGCCAGGTGTATCGATAAAAGTAATTGACTCACCATTTATGGTAACAGTGTATGCACCGATGTGCTGGGTAATCCCACCAGCTTCACCGGCTGTAACATTTGCTTTGCGGATACGGTCTAGGAGGGAGGTCTTACCGTGGTCAACGTGACCCATAACAGTAACAACCGGCGGACGTTTAACTTCGTTTCCGGTATCTTCTTCGTCATATTCTTCCAGAATTTTGGTGACGACATCCTCCATTTTAACAGCTTTAACTTCATACCCCAGCTCTGAGGCCACAATTTCTGCGGTTTCATAATCAATCTGCTGGTTAATGGTTGCCATAGTACCCGACATCATTAAAATCTTAATAATTTCGGTCGCGCCAATATCCAGAATTTCGGCCAGCTCTCCAACGGTTACCAATTCAGGAATCTCAAAAACCTGATTTTTCAGCTTTTCGGTCTTCTTTTCATCCTTCATCTTTTTGTAAACGCTGCGGGCTGTTTTCCCTTTTTTGCTGTGGTCTCTGACCTTAGCAGACTGGTTATTGTTATTATTATTTCTTTTCTGGTTTTTATTTTTGCGGTCTGGCTTGCTGTTATTAGGCACAGTCTGGCCTTTGGCGTTATTGGGACGGTTGTTATTATTGCTGCCGCTGTTCCCCTGTCCTCCGGTATTTCTCTTTTGCGGACTCTGGCCGTTGTTCCCATTTTTCTGGCCATCTGCCGGGCGGCGGTTCTGGGATGCGCTGCTGTCCCTTTGCTGCGGTTTTCTTTCCTGCTGCTGAGGCTTCGACTGCTGTGGTTTGCGCTCCTGCTGCTGAGGCTTCGGCTGTGCTTTAGACTGTGGCTTGCTTTCCTGTTTGGGCTGCTGAGGCTTCTGGGCCTTTGTCTCCTGTTTTGGCGCCGCTGCTTTAGGTGCTGCTTTTGGCTGCACTTTGGTATCTTCACCCTTTTTGTATTCTTTTCTGAAATCAGTTACCTGTTGTTCTGTTAACACACTCATGTGATTTTTCACGGGAATATTATGTTTGTTTAAGATATCGACAAATTCCTTACTTGGAACGTCATACTCACTTGCTAATTGATAAACTCTTAACTTTGACATATAATTCCTCCCTTCAATTGTTTTTATTTGTTCATAGATCTCTCCATAGCTGTATTTTTCATCTGCCGTTATGGCCTATGACAGCTGTTCTTTTATTTTTTGACGCACTTCTTCGACGGTCTCTTTGTCGATTGGCCGTTTAAAAGCTTTTTCAAGAATATTTTTACTCAGAAAAGCGTCCAGACATTTGGGATCGTCACAGATGTAGGCTCCCCGTCCATTGGCTTTTCCCGTTGGATCATAGAATATTTCATTGTCTTTATTGCAGACAATACGCAGTAGATTTTTCTTTTCAATTTTCGAATGACAAACCACGCAGGTTCTTACGGGCATTTTTTTCATTGCTTCCTCCTGCACACATTATAATATTATATCACAGAGATACCGGATAAATCTTTACTTATTCAAAAAAGTCATCCAGATCCTCTAATTCGTCCGTCATTACCAGGTCGTCCAGTACATTATCAAGGCTTTCGGCATTATCTTCATCAATCTGAATGTCCAGTACCTCATCCAGCTCATTTTTCAGCTCATCCAGAATATCCTCTTCTTCTCCCGCATTTGTATAGTCCGCATCGAAGTCTGGATTTTCTGCCAGCATACGTTCATAGTCGCTTTTGCTCTTGATATCAATTTTCCAGGATGCCAGTTTGGCTGCCAGACGGACGTTCTGTCCCTCTTTACCAATGGCCAGGGATAATTGAAAATCATCGACCACCGCAATGGCGGTCTTTTCGGTTTTATTGGGCAGGATGCGGTAAATCTTTGCAGGACTCAGGGCATTAGACAGGTATTCTCGCACATCATCGCTGTATTTGATGATGTCAATCTTTTCACCGTTGAGCTCGTTAATAATATTCTGAACCCGTATCCCCTTTTGGCCAACACAAGCCCCAACTGGATCAACGGACGAATCATTGGCCTTAACGGCAATCTTGGTTCTTGACCCTGCTTCTCTGGAAATGGACACAATATCCACAATGCCATCATAAATTTCCGGCACCTCGGTCTCAAAGAGCCGCTTCACCAGACCCGGATGGGTTCTGGACAATCTGAGCTGCGGCCCCTTGGTGGTCTTGCGCACCATGAGCAAATAAACCTTTAAACGCTGTCCAGGGTAGTATTTTTCTCCGGGAACCTGTTCCATTGGCGGCATGCAGCCCTCGCTGTTTCCAATATCCACGAACACATTGCCGCGTTCAATACGGTTGATAATTCCCGTCATTACTTCCTCCTGGCGTTCCAGGTATTCGTTATAGACCATGTTGCGTTCAGCTTCCTTGATTCGCTGGACAATAAGCTGTTTTGCATTCTGAGCTGCTATACGTCCAAAATCTCTTGGGGTAATGACTTTACGGTAGACATCTCCAACTTCATAGGTCGGATCAATTTCACGCGCTTCTTCAAGAGATATCTGTGTTTCCAGATTTTCGACATCCTCGACAATATCGCGTGTTGCATAGACGGTAATCTCTCCCGTATCACGGTCGAGCTTTACGTCCACATCCTGGACATTGCCATAGTTTTTTTTGTAGGCGGATTCGATGGACACCTCAATAGCGTCAATCAGTTCCTCCTTATCAATGTTCTTTTCTGCTTCTAAAGCATCAAGAGCTCTCATAAATTCTGCATTCATAACGATTCGCCTTCCTAAAATTCAATTTCCGGAGCAACCTTGGAAACAGCAGACATTTCCAGCTCCATCATTTCTTCAGAGTCAAGCTGTAGGGTCAGCGTTACACCATTGTATCCTTTAAGGATACCGCTTAACTGTTTGCTGCCATTTACCGGTGCGTAGAAACTGACCACAATGCGTTTATCCATATTGCGGGCAAAATCTTTTTCCTTTTTTAAAGGACGGTCAATTCCCGGAGACGAAACCTCTAACAGATAGCTCTGCTCAATGGGGTCTTTTTCATCCATCAGGTCACTGAGCTTACGGCTGACCACTTCGCAGTCATCCAGCCCAATACCGTTCGATCCATCAATATAGGTCGTTAACACCCAGTCCTTTCCGGCTTTTTCAAAGGTAACATCAACACACTCATAGCCCTCAGCTTCTACCACAGGTGCTATAAGCTCCTCCAGCATTGACTCCTTGGATTGTTTCTTCATATATTCTCCTAGATTTTAATAAGCTTCAGAAAATACACAAGAGTGGGTTTCCCCACTCTTGTGAAAGGCTTATTTAGTTTCACAAACAAAACCGAGATGGTTTCAGTTGACAATCAAATCATTTCTGGCTACACTGCCATGATTTCCGCTTCTTTTTCCTTCAGCACACCCTCGATGTTTTTCACTTCATCATCGGTCAGCTTCTGAATTTCTTTTTCGCCCTGGTGCAGTTCATCCTCACTGATCAGACCTTCCTTTTCAGCGTCTTTCAGATCCTGTACAGCTTTACGGCGTATGTTACGCATGGCAACTTTACATTCTTCACCGTACTTCTTGGTTAACTTAACCAGCTCTTTACGGCGTTCTTCCGTCAGCTCCGGCACGATCAGACGAATGATTTTGCCATCGTTAGATGGATTGAAGCCCAGATCGGCGGTCAAAATAGCCTTTTCGATCGCAGAGATCGAGGTGCTGTCATAAGGCTGAATGGTAATCATACGCGCTTCAGGCACTGCCACACTTGCCAGCTGGTTGATGGCTGTCGCCGCACCGTAATAATCAACCGTAACCTTATCCAGAATATGGGGGTTCGCACGGCCTGCTCTCAGACCTCCCAAGCTCTCATTTAGGTTATTCAGGGCTTTCTGCATTTTGTCATTGGCTCTGTCTTTAATTTCGTTTAACATTATTCTGCCTCCTCGATAATTGTTCCGATGATTTCGCCGCGAACGGCTTTCAAAATATTTTCCGGCTGATCCAAACCGAAAACAAGGATTGGTATTTTATTATCCATACACAGGGTGATAGCTGTGGAATCCATAACCTTTAATCCCTGGTTAATAACGTCAATGTAGGTCAGGCGATCATATTTTTTAGCGTCTGGATTCACCTCTGGATCAGAGTCGTAGACCGCGTCCACACTCTTGGCCAAAAGGATCATCTCTGCATCTACCTCTGCTGCACGCAACGCCGCTGTGGTATCCGTCGTAAAGAACGGATTGCCTGTGCCTGCCGCAAAGATAACTACGCGTTTCTTTTCCAGATGTCTGACGGCTTTACGGCGTATATAAGGTTCAGCCACTTCCTTCATTTCAATGGCAGTCTGTACTCTTACCGGTACGCCCATCTGTTCCAAAACATCCTGAAGCGCCAGCGCGTTAATAACAGTGGAAAGCATCCCCATATAATCTGCGGTAGATTTATCCATTCCCTCGCCAAAACGGCCTCTCCAGAAATTGCCTCCGCCTACAACAATCGCGATCTCAACATCCTGTTCAAAAACTTCTTTGACAGATTCACAGATGCGCTGTACCGTCGGTGGATCAATGCCAAAGCCAACCTTACCAGACAGGGCTTCGCCGCTCAGCTTGATAATAATTCTTTTGTATTTCGTCTCCATATAATCCCCCTTCTATTCTTAGTTTGATTATACCTCAGAACCTCCTGTTTTTCAAGAGAAGCTCAGGAATAACCCAAACTGTAAAAAAAGAACACTCGCGTGCTCTTTATCACAAATCTATTCAGGTACCGTTTGTGTCGGCCTACCTTTATGCCAAAGAGCCGACACAATCATGAACTGTCTAATATACAGTCATAATGAACATATCTATTATAGCTTAAAACAGCTGCCTGCGTCAAGCTTCTTTCACAAAAAATTAACGAAAGCAGCTCAAGTCATTATCACTGATCTTCTTTTTGAAGTGTGCTGTGTACATTCAGAGAAAGCCGTCCATCAACAGTCATCTTTCTTCTGTCATAATTTCTCACACACTTTGTCAAAAGACGTTCTATACCAAAGGCAATCACCAACACAGCACCGAGCAGGAGAATGGCTCCAGTATTCAAAGCCATTTCCAGCCCCAACTGATGGCTGAACAAAAAAACTGCGCCAAAATACCCTGCTGCCATCGTGATCATTACAAACAACCGAAGCTTTGTAAATGGAATATTATTTTTCACCACAGCCTGCATACTGATAAGACCCGATATAAAATAAAGTATTGTTGTTTTCTCAATCATCCCGATTTCGAACAGACCTATACCTGATATAAAATTAATCAGTAGAAATGCCATAATAATGGCCGCAGCATTTGGCAAGGCGCTTCGCAATGCTGCCGGCAGAAATTTTTTCCTGATTCTCCGTCCATCTGCTTCAAAAGCTGTTGCAAACGAAGGGTAAGCCTCTATAGCAGCGTCGATCAATGTAATCTGAATCGGAAGGAAAGGAAAGGGAATATTAGCCAGTACACAGATGAGCGTCATGACCACCGAATAAATCGTTTTGATAAAAAAGACACCTGCTGCGCGGGTAACATTATTTACCACACGCCGCCCTTCCAATAAAAGCCCTGGCAGCGCTGAAAAATCAGATTTCAGCAGAACCACCTGCGCGGCTTGTCTGGCTGCATCACTTCCATTTCCCATGGCAATAGAGCAGTCAGCCTCCTTCAATGCCAGAAGGTCATTGACACCATCTCCCGTCATTGCCACAGAATGCCCCTCTGCCTTTAATGCCTGAACCAACTTCTTTTTCTGCTGCGGTGTTGTTCTTCCAAACACCGTATACTTTTCTGCGATTTTTCTAAAATCCGCATCTTCACTTACAGTCATCATGTCAATCGCTTCGTCATAGTTCTTTAGCCGGGCATCCTTCGCAACCATAGATACCGTCACCGGATTATCACCGGATATTACTTTAACCGTGACGCCCTGTTTTCTAAAATAGCTTAAAATTTTGGGTGCACTCTGGCGTATGCAGTCCCGGATGACAATCCCAGCTATGGGAGTCAGCTTCGTTTCGGATAAATTTGTCTGGCTTTTAATTACATCCTCTGTGACGCTGGCGACAAGCACTCTTCTCCCTCTTTTTATCTCCGACTTCATCGCATCCGGCATTTCTCCCTGCAACACTTTTTCCGGTGCTCCAATAACAAATGTGACCCCTTCTTTAAAGGTCATTGCAGCCCACTTTCTTTCGGAGGAAAACGCAACTCTTGAGTACACAGTAAAGGTGCTGTTCTCTTTAAAGTACTCCTTTAGGGCCTGAAAAGTCGCGTTGTTATCATTACTGTATTTCAAGAAAGAGCCCATCAACGGCTCAAGTTTCACTTCCCTGGCAAGTACGTTTTCAAAAATCTGTACACTTTCCACTTCCATCCTCCCCTCCGTTAACGTACCGGTTTTATCAAGGCACAGTACGTCTACGTGAGACAAAGCTTCCAAAGAAAACATATCCTGAATCAAGATTTGATCTTTTGCCAGCTTAATGACACCGCCAGCCAGCGATACACTGATCAGCAGCACTAACCCCTTTGGAAGCATCCCCAACAGGCCGGCCGCGGTGGACACTACCGAAGTAAAAAGCGGATCGCTCCGCAAAATAAAAGCTTCCAAAAACAAGATAATCCCCAAGGGAATAATAAACAGGCTGGTAATGCGGGTTACCTTACGCATGGACTGCATCAGCTCAGAGCTTTGTTCCTTTGCCTGTTTTGCCTCTTGCGCAATTTTAGCCGCATAATTATCATTCCCAACATGAATGACCTTCGCCAGACACCGTCCGCTGACCACACTGCTGCCAGACATCAGCTTATCGCCAATTCCCTTTCCAATTGCGTCCGCCTCCCCTGTCAGGAGTGCCTCGTTTACCTCCATATCACCAGAAAGAACCTCTCCATCACAGCAAATCTGCTGTCCTGCGGTCAATGCCATTATATCATCCTGAACAACCTCTTCCGTCGCGATCGTTTTTTCTTCTCCATCACGCAGCACTGTGACAGAAGGAGCTGAAAGCAGCGATAGCTTTTCGACTGTTTTCTTAGCTTTAAACTCCTGTGCAATACCAATTGCCATATTTAAGATGATGATTCCAATAAACAGCATATTGCTGTAAGCACCAACACAGAAAAGTGCAATGGCAATCAATAAATTCATAAGATTAAACATGGTAAAAACATTTTGTCTGATGATCTCACCCGTTGTTTTAGTCATGGCACTTTGGGTCAGATTCTGCTTACCCTCCTGCACGCGCTGGATTACTTCTTTTTCAGAAAGTCCTTTTACACGATTTTTCTCAGTCATTGACAGCCTCCATTATTTTGCTGTCCTTATTGTACCGAACCTTTCTAACCTGCTGATAAAGAAATTATTAAAAGTTTATTAACATTAAGCTCTCATATCCATTGTTTTTAAAGCACATGATTCCCCGATCTGCACCACATAATACTTTCATAAAACAAAAAAGGCATGCCGCTCTCACAACATGCCTTTTTTCATATTTATTATTCTTTATTTCATCTGTGCAGCTACTTCTTCTGCAAAGTTTTCCTGTTTCTTTTCAATACCTTCGCCTAACTGGAAACGGGCAAAACGTCTGATTTTTACATTTTCACCGATTGCCATGATCTGTTCTTTTACAAGATCTTCAATGGTGATGTCTGGATTTTTAACAAAAGGCTGTTCTAACAGGCAAATTTCTTTATAAAATTTACCGATACGGCCTTCAACCATTTTGTCGACAATTTTTTCTGGCTTGCCTTCATTTAACGCCTGATGTTTCAGGATTTCTTTTTCATGTTCAACTTCCGCTTCCGGAACTTCTTCTTTAGAAACATAGGTTGGGTTCGCAGCGGCAATATGCATTGCAACATCTTTAGCGAAAGCTTTGAAGCCATCAGTTTTAGCAACAAAATCTGTCTCACAGTTGATTTCTACCAAAACGCCGATTTTACCGCCCATATGGATGTATGATTCTACAACACCTTCAGCAGCTACACGGCCAGCTTTTTTATTGGTAGCGGCTAAGCCCTGTTCTCTCAAGTATTCCATTGCTTTTTGGATGTCACCGTCGGTAGCAACCAAAGCTTTTTTGCAGTCCATCATGCCTGCGCCGCTTTTTTCTCTTAATTCTTTAACTAATTTAGCGTCCACGTCTGTATCCTCCTCTAATCAAATGTCAAACCGCTTATTCAGCAGTTACTTCTACTACTTCTTCTACAACGACGTCGCCGGAAGCATCTTCGGCTACAACAGTTTCTTCTACGACAGCTTCTTCAAACTGTTCACCCTGCTTTCCTTCAATAATCGCATCTGCTAATACGCCAAGGATTAAAGCAACGGCGCGGATCGCATCGTCATTTCCAGGAATAACGTAGTCAATTTCATCTGGGTCACAGTTGGTATCGACAATACTAACAATTGGAATACCCAGTTTATGTGCTTCTGCAATGGCAATTCTTTCTTTCTTGCTGTCGATAACGATCATAGCGCCAGGCATTTCTTTCATGTCTTCAATGCCGCCTAAGAATTTCTGCAGTTTTTCACGTTCTCTTTTTAATTTAATAACTTCTTTTTTCGGTAACAGTTCAAAAGTTCCATCTTCTTCCATCGCTTTTAATTCTTTTAAGCGTTCGATACGTTTGCTGATGGTGGTGAAGTTTGTTAAGGTACCACCTAACCAACGGTGGTTAACGCAGAAGCTTCCACTTCTTTTGGCTTCCTTTTCGATGCTGGTCTGAGCCTGTTTTTTGGTACCAACGAATAAAATGCTTTCGCCGTTTGCTGCTACTTCTTTAACGAAGTTACAGGCAACATCGATTTTTTTCACTGTCTGCTGTAAGTCGATGATGTAGATACCATTTCTTTCAGTGAAAATGTAAGGGGCCATTTTAGGGTTCCATCTTCTGGTCTGGTGACCAAAATGTACACCCGCTTCTAATAATTGTTTCATTGTTACTGCTGCCATAATAATTCCTCCTTAGGTTTTTCCTCCATTTTTCTCTCCGGACTCGGCCCACCTGCTCCGCAGGCACCTGCCATTCCTCGAAAAATGTGTGTAATAACAACATACTGCCCTATAATAACATAATTACAGGGCAGTAGCAAGTGTTTTTTCTTAATTTTTTAAAGCAAAAATCTGGAATAGCTGCGTTCACGCTCTGCCGGTTTAAATACAGAGTTGACGTATTCTTTATTGACCACAAAGGTGTCCGCATCATAATCGGACGCATAGAAGGATACTTCCTCAAGCAGCTTTTCAAGGACAGTGTGCAGCCGTCTGGCGCCAATATTTTCCTGTTCCTCGTTCTGAGCAAAGGCAATCTGCGCCAATGTTTCGATGGCGTCGCCCTCAAAAACCAAATCGACATCCTCTGTTTTTAAGAGCTCCTGATATTGGCGGATGGCTGAGTTTTCAGGCTGAGTAAGAATTTGTTTAAAATCCTCCTCTGTCAGGCTGTCCAGCTCGACGGTGATCGGGAAACGCCCCTGCAGCTCAGGAATCATATCGGATATTTTAGCCACATGAAAAGCGCCTGCACCAATAAACAGAATAAAGTCGGTTTTCACCGGACCGTATTTTGTGGTGATGGTGCTGCCCTCAACGATGGGCAGAATATCCCGCTGCACACCCTCGCGTGAGACATCCGGTCCGTTGTTGTTGCCGTTCCCGATAATCTTGTCAATTTCATCAATGAAAATAATCCCATTCTGCTCCGCTTCACGCAGGCCGATTTCCTTGACCTCATCCATGTCGATCAATTTCTGTGCTTCCTGGTTTGTGAAGATCTTGCGCGCGTCCTTGACCTTAACATGACGTTTTTTCTTCTTGGATGGAAGAAAATCGCCGAGAATATCATTGATGTTAATGCTCATATCATCATTCATCCCCGCCATGACACCAATGGTTTTGGAGCCGTCATCCTCCACCTCGATCTCGATAACCTCGTCCTCCATTTTGCCATCGGCCAGGTCCTGTGCAATGGCTTCCCGTTTAATCTGGAGATTCTTTTCTTTTTCAGCTTTTTCAGCTTCCTTAGCCGGATCCGGTGCCTCTGGCTGGGCTGGCTGTTTATTACTCTTCATAAAAATATCGAAGGGTGTCTTAATGGTTTCCTTTTTCTTTTTCATGGGTACCAGAATATCCAGAATCAGTTTATTCGCCCGTTCTTCGGCCTGTTCATAAACTTCCTTCATTTTTTCCTGCTGTACCTTACGGATGGAGGTGGTTACCAGGTCTCGCACCATGGATTCCACATCGCGGCCAACGTATCCCACTTCTGTAAATTTAGTCGCCTCTACTTTAATAAAGGGCGCAGACACCAGCTTGGCAATCCGTCTTGCGATCTCGGTCTTACCGACACCGGTAGGCCCCATCATAATAATGTTCTTTGGTGTGAACTCATCCCGCATTTCCTCTGATAAAAGGCTTCTGCGATAGCGGTTTCTCAGGGCTACCGCCACCGCCTTTTTTGCCGGTTCCTGGCCAATAATATAGCGGTTCAGCTCTTCGACAATTTTTTTAGGCGTTAAATCTTTCATTTCCATAAATTTTACCTCAAATTTATTCTAATTCTTCGACACGGATATTATCATTCGTGTAGACACAGATTTCAGACGCGATCTTAAGGGATTCGTGCGCGATTTCCTTTGCGCTTAAATTGGAATGGCGTTTTAAAGCTCTGGCGGCAGAAAGCGCATAGTTGCCGCCGGAACCAATGGCGGCAATGTCGTCATCCGGCTCAATGACCTCACCGCTGCCAGAAAGCACCAGCGTTTCTTTTTTATCCATAACAATCAAAAGAGCTTCCAGCTTGCGCAGCGCCTTATCCTGGCGCCAGTCTTTTGCCAGCTCAACCGCGGCACGCTGCAGGTTCCCGTTGTACTGTTCAATTTTGTGTTCAAATCGTTCACACAGTGTAAAAGCATCTGCCACTGATCCCGCAAAGCCGACCAGCACCTGATCATTGTAAATTTTTCTGACTTTCTTGGCAGTTGCCTTCATAATGGTCGTTTCACCCATTGTCACCTGGCCGTCACCGGCAATGGCAACCTCGCCATTGTGTCTTACACCAACGATTGTTGTTGCATGAAACATTTTTTATTCCTCATTTCATTATATATTTAATCTAATAGGTCATTTTAGCAATGAATACTTAAATCTGTATATAAATGACGACCGTCCGAAACGGACGGTCATCAGTCTTATGCGTATTTTCTATTGCTGATCCGCTGATTTTTCAAAACCGCATTTGGCGCAGTAAACTTTTTTTCGTTTACCCAGACCTTTCTGGAACATGGTCTGCCCGCATTCCGGACATTTTTCGGCCACTGGCATATCCCAGCTCATATACTCACAGTTCGGGTAATTTGAGCAGGAATAAAAGGTACGTCCCTTTTTAGAGGTACGCTTGACAAGGTCTCCGCCGCATTCTGGACAGATACCACCGGTTTTTTCAAAATAGGGCTTGGTATTCTTGCAGTCCGGGAAACCGGGACAGGCTAAAAATTTGCCGTATTTGCCCTTTTTGATGACCATTCTGCGTCCGCAGAGCTCACAGATCTCATCGGATTCAGGGTCTGCGATGGTAACCTCTGCCGCCGCCTCCTGAGCATGCTCCAGTTCTTTTTTAAAGCCACCATAAAAGCTTTCCAGAAGCTTAACCCAGTCCGTTTCGCCATCGGCTACCTTATCCAGCTTCTCTTCCATCTCTGCGGTAAAGGTCAGATTGACAATATCCTCAAAATATTCCTTCATAAGGTGAGTAACGGTAATCCCCAGCTCCGTGGGCACAAAGTGCTTTTCCACTACCTCAACATAGTCCCTGCTTTTGATGGTGGCGATGGTTGGCGCATAGGTGCTCGGCCTGCCAATCCCCTTTTCTTCGAGAATTTTTACCAGCGAGGCTTCCGTGTAGCGTGCCGGTGGCTTGGTAAATTTCTGTTCTTTATTGATTTTAACAAGGTTTAGTTCCTCGTTATCCTCAAACTCTGGCAGACGGTTTGCTTCTTCCTTCTCTGCTGAGCTGGCTGTGCGGTACACGGCCGTGAAGCCTTTGAATTTCATGATCTCGCCCTTTGTTTTAAAGAGCAGATTTGCACAGGCTACATCCACATCGGTTACGTAATACTCAGCATCTGCCATCTGGCTGGCAACCATACGGTCCCAGATAAGCTTGTACAGCTTATACTGGTCCTTTTCGAGGGAATCGCGCACTTCCTCCGGCAGGTTAAAAACCGATGAAGGACGGATCCCTTCATGGGCATCCTGGACATTTTTCTTTTTCACGGTCTTTTTCGCAGAGCTCTGCTGATAATCTGGACCGTAGTTCGTTTGGATAAAGTCTTTTGCTTCTGCGATGGCTTCATCCGCCAAACGTGTGGAGTCGGTACGGATATAAGAAATCAAACCGACCAGGCCTTTGCCTGCTACCTCGACCCCTTCGTAAAGCTGCTGAGCAATGCGCATGGTGCGCTGTGTCGTAAAGCCCAAAACCTTGTAAGCTTCCTGCTGCAGGGTACTGGTGGTAAAGGGAAGCGGCGGCTTCTGTTTGCGCACACGCTTTTTAACCCCGGCAACCGTAATGGGGTTATGCAGTACTACCTGCTCCAGACGGGCTGCTTCTTCGGCATTCTTGATGGTTTTCTTTTTTCCGTCTTCTGAATAGAAACGGGATAAAAAGATGTTTTTATCCTTATCCTTTTTAAGCTCCAGGTCAAGTCCCCAGTACTCTTCAGGGACAAAGGCCGCAATTTCCTCTTCCCTGTCCACAATAATACGGGTGACAACCGACTGGACACGTCCGCCACTGAGTCCCTTCTTTACTTTTTTCCATAAAAATGGGCTCAGGGAATAGCCGACAAGCCGGTCAAGGATTCTTCTAGCCTGTTGGGAGTCCACAAGGTCCATATCCACCGCGCGCTTGTTTTCAATGGCGGCGTTCACCGCTCTCTTGGTGATTTCATGGAATTCGATCCGGCACTTGGTATCCAGGTCAATGCCCAAAAAATTGGCTACATGCCATGAAATGGCCTCGCCCTCGCGGTCGGGGTCCGTTGCCAGCAGGACGTTATCTGCCTTGTTGGCTTCCTTCTTAATTTTTTTCAGCAGTTCACCTTTTCCCCTGATCTTGATATAATCGGGTTTAAAGTGATCTTCGATGTCAATCCCGATCCGGCTTTTGGGCAGGTCAATCACATGTCCCATGGTTGCTTGCACTTCGTAGCCCTTAGGCAGATATTTTTTTATCGTCTTAGCTTTTGCGGGTGATTCAACAATGACGAGATTTTTTGCCATTGTATTCCTCCTTCAATATATATTTTACCGTTATAACTTGTTTTTATTATGTATGATAAAAGTCAAACAAGCTTCATTATAACAAAGGAATCCTTTTTTTTCAAATTTTGAATACAGAAACCCATAAGGTTTCTCTCTAAAGAATATATACCTTTCCATATTCTACTTTAACACGATCGTCAAGCTCCAGCATCGAAAGGGCGCCATTGACAGCCCCAATACCCATTCCATACACCGCTACCAGTTCATCTACCGTCGTGTATCCCCCGGCAACATAATTTAATATTTTTTTCTGTTCCGGGTCCTCTATTCCCTCAGCGGCTCGCTCGAGACTGATGGGATTATGGAAGCTCTCAATATCCTGAGGCAGCATGTCCACATAATCCTCCAGCACATCCTCAGGTTCTGTTACTACCTTTGCGCCTTCCTTGATAAGCTGGTTACTGCCCGCACTCTGATAACGGGTAATATCACCGGGCACAGCGTAAACATTTTTTCCCTGCTCCAGTGCAAAGTCTGCTGTAATCAGAGCGCCGCTCTTTTCCCGGGCCTCTACCACTAACAGGCCGTCGCACAGGCCGCTGATGATCCGGTTCCTTCTTGGAAAATGAAATTTTAATGGCGATTCATCCATGAAAAACTCTGTGAGGATCAGCCCGTTGTGGACGATCTTTTTGTAAAGGACTTTATGCTTCTCGGGATAGCATACATTGATACCAGTCCCCATGACGGCAATGGTTGAGCCGATCCTATTGCAGCTGCCCAAATGGCTCTCGCCATCGACGCCCTCTGCCAGTCCGCTGACTATGGTAATCCCCATATCGGAAAAGGCTTCTGCCAGTTTACGGGCCTGCTTAAGGCCTGCCGGCGACGCTTTTCGAGAGCCTACGATTCCCAAATACATCGGGCGGTCCAATAGATCAAGATTGCCCTTTGCAAACAGCCCGACTGGCGGATCATAAATATTTTTAAGTCTTTTCGGATAAAGGCTGTTTTCAATGGTTATAAGGCCAATTCCATGGCGTTCCATAAAGCCTTTAGCCTTTGTGGCAAGGTACAAATGCTGCTGGCTTCGGATATATTTACAGTCTTTTTCCTTAACCGCACCAGAAGCCATCAGGCTTTTCTCATCAGCATTGTATATTTTTTCTGGTGTCTCAAAATATTCTAACAGCTTTAGCTTGCGCTTATTTCCAAGATCGGTCAACGACATCAGCCATATCCAGAACAGATCCCTTTCCATATCAATTCCCCTTTTAAAAAATATGATACTTTATCATAACACATATCTTGACATTAATGTTGTATATTTTTAACTTTCTTCTTAAAACACCCTCTTTTGCATATCTATCCCTTTTTATTTGATTCTTTTCTTTTTTGCCGCCCTCCTTTTTTAGTGCTTTCGACTATGGTATAATATAAAAAAGTAATCGCATAGAAAAGAGATACTACATGAATGACCGTGGGTTAAAATCAAAAATATGGCGGCCCATTCTCGCCGCGCTGCTGCTGATATTTATGATCGTCATTATCGCTTATGTCTACACCTCCTATCTGGACCATTTTTTAGAGTCCGAAACTCAAACCACACTAAAAGAGCTGTCCCAGCAGTCTGCCAACACCATCCAGAATCGGCTGCGGGGTGACTTTAATACGCTGGATGCAATCGCCACCTACATCGGCAATGATTCGCCGGACAATATTCTGGGCGCCCTTCCTGTTTTGAAACAGGAGAATGACCGCAATTCTTTTAAACGCATGGGAATCATCACCCCTGACGGTATCGCCCATACGACCGACGGTTACGATGAAGATTTTTCTGACCGGAATTATTTTTATAAAGCGTTAGAAGGCGAAACCGTTGTTTCTGGTATTCTGACGGATAAATTCGGCGGAGAACCCATCACGGTCTATGCCGCGCCAATCCGTTCAGGCGGTAATGCGCTCGGCGTACTCTTCGCGACCAACGCCATCAGCCAATACAGCAACGTTCTCTCCGTAACAAGCTTTGACGGCAAAGGCTATTCCTATATCATAAACGATAGCGGAGACATCATCATCCGTTCTAATCATCCCGGCAGTAACCAGGATATCGAAACTATTACGGAGCTCAGCTACTCAGATGATAAAACGCGTAACAAAGTGCTGGAGGCTCTGGATTCCCGCGAGACCTGTGTTGCAGAATACCGTCATAACGGGGAGCCTTACTATTTCAGCATCGCTCCAGTAGATACCAATAATTGGAATGTATTAATTGTAGTCCCCAAAAGCGTCGTCTCAGAAAAATCCAGCCAGATTATTCAATCGACCCTTTTAACCTGGGGTGTTATTCTGTTTTTCTTTACTGCCCTGATCGTATATATTGAAATCCATCAGAGAAAGAGCCGCCGTGAGCTTAAACGCATGGCTTATACGGATGACATTACAGGCTTTTCCAATTTTAACCGGTTTATTCTTGACAGTGAGCACTGGTTAGGAGGAAAGGAGCATCTTCAATACGCAATCGTCAGCTTCGACATTGATAAATTCAAGGCTATAAATGATCTTTATGGTTTTCAAAGTGGTAACCGGCTGCTGGCCGCCATGTCTGAAACCATCGCCAGCCATCTGGGTAGCAAAGAAACTTTTTGCCGTGTCGCCTCTGATGATTTTGCGCTTCTGCTTCACTATAAAACCACTGAGGCTCTAACTGACCGCTTGAATTCCTTAAGAGAGCAGCTGGCCTGCCAGGATTTTGATATTCCCTTTACCCTGTCTTTTGGTGTTTATCTGGTTCAGGAGGACCACCTCACGGTTAACCATATGTATGACCGGGCGGATATGGCTCGTAAATCCATTAAAGGTGCCAACGGCAATGGTATTGCTTATTTTGACACCGTTATGCGCAATCAGATTCTTCGGGAAAGAAAAATCGAAAATCAGATGGATGAGGCGCTGGCCTCAAAACAGTTTAATGTCTATCTTCAGCCTAAGTACTCTCTTAAAACCTTACAGCCCGTTGGCGCTGAGGCCCTGGTCCGCTGGCTTCACCCTGAAAAAGGACTGATACCGCCAGCCGAGTTTATTCCTCTCTTTGAAAAAAACAATTTTGTCATTAAACTGGATTTCTTTATGTTTGAATCCATCTGTAAACAGCAGCGTATTTGGATGGATCAGGGGTTGGCACCGCTGCTGATATCTGTTAATTTCTCCAGAAAGCACTTAAGCCATTCCGATTTTGCTGAGAATCTTATGGCTGTTGTCAGAAAATATGACGTGCCGCCAAGCTGTTTGGAGCTTGAGGTAACTGAAAGTGCAGTTTTTGACAATATTGACGTGCTCGCTTCTGTTTTTAAGGCGCTTAATGACTTTGGGTTTAAGATCTCGATTGATGATTTTGGAACTGGCTACTCCTCATTGAATCTGTTAAAGGAGCTGCCTGTGGATGTCTTAAAAATGGACAAAGAATTTTTCAACGAGACGACGCTGTCACACCGAGGAGAAAAAGTTGTGGAGAGTGTTATCCAGATGGCCCATTCGCTCGATATTAAGGTAGTAGCCGAGGGGGTCGAGACACAGGAGCAGATCGACTTTTTGAAAAAAATCGGCTGTGATATTATTCAGGGATATTATTTTGCAAAACCGATGCCAGTCAAAGATTTTGCCAGCCTGGTTTACAGGACGCGATAAAAAAAGGTGAGTATCCAGAACGGTTCTGGACACTCGCCTTTTTAATTATCCTTCGGGACTAAAACTTCGGTATTGTACTGCCTCTGACAGATGGGCAGCCTTTATTTCGACAGCGCCTTCCAAATCTGCAATGGTTCTGGCCAGCTTGAGAATACGGTGGTATCCTCTGGCGCTGAGATTCATTTTCTTATAAATCTTTTCCATGAGCTGCTTTTCAGGCATTCCGAGCTCACAATACTTTTCGATATGCCTCGGTGAAAGCTGGGCATTGAAGTAAAGACCCTTCTCCTCACCATATCGCCTGTTTTGCACAGCGCGTGCCGCATTTACCCGAACTTTGATATCCGCAGAGCTCTCACCTTTTGGTGCTGTCTCAAGCGCGTCAAAATCCATGGCCGGTACTTCAATTTTTATATCAATTCTATCCAAAAGTGGCCCGGATATTTTCCCGGCATAACGGTGTATCTCACTGGTACTGCAGCGGCATTCATGGGTTGGATCACCGTAATAACCGCAGGGACAGGGGTTCATACTGGCAATCATCATAAATGAGGCCGGATAGGTCAGCGAAGCGTTGACTCTTGAAATGGTGACCTGCTGGTCTTCAATGGGCTGCCTCAAAACCTCCAGCGCGCTCTTTTTAAATTCTGGCAGTTCGTCCAAAAACAATACGCCCAGGTGCGCCAGAGATACCTCACCCGGCTTAGGGATTCGTCCCCCACCAATCAGTGAGATGTTTGAAATGGTGTGGTGCGGTGAACGGAAAGGCCTTTCGGTCATTACCTGCGCATCGCGCAGAAGCCCGGCCACTGAATAAATCTTCGTGACTTCCAGCGTCTCCTCTACTGTCATATCCGGCAGAATTGACGGGAATGCCTTTGCCATCATCGATTTTCCTGCTCCAGGCGGCCCGCTCAGCAAAAGATTATGAGCGCCTGCGGCGGCAATTTCAAAGGCCCTCTTTGCGTGCTCCTGTCCCCGTATCTCTGAGAAGTCTGTCTCACAGTTGTGCGTGTTGGTTCTTTTGAACAACGCGTCAATGTTCACCGTGCAGGGTGCTTTACAGCACTCACCGGACAGATGCGCTGCCGCCTCTGCCACACTCACCACAGGAAGAATTTCAATTCCCTCAACCACCGCTGCTTCATACTGGTTCGCCGAAGGGATCATGATTTTTTTAAAGCCATGATCCCGTGCGGCCAGGACCATGGGCAGAATACCATTGATCGCCTTAATCTCACCGCTCAGAGAGAGCTCTCCCAAGATTACATAGCTTTCAATATCAACGGGCTCCAACTGCTCCGAAGCCATCAGAAGCCCAAGAGCGATGGGCAGATCATAGGCCGGGCCTTCCTTCTTAAGGTCTGCCGGCGCCAGATTGATGGTGATTTTTTTCATCGGATAGCTGTAGCCGCTGTTTTTCAGGGCAGAGTAAACCCGCTCCTTCGACTCCTTAACGCCCGTGTCTGGAAGTCCCACCAGCACATAGGAGGGCAGGCCGTTTAGTACATCAATCTCTACTGTAACAATCTGACCCTCAATCCCTAAAAGGCTGCAGCTGTGAATCTGGGAAAGCATGATCGCTATTCCTTACCGTTCCAGCAATAGGTACAGACCTTACAGGGATCGATACCGATGGACTCGATCATATCCTCCAGCTCATGATATTTGAGTGAAGTAAATTTAAGCCGCTTACAGATCGTGTCAACCATTTCCTTATGATTCTGAGAATTCTGGTCTGCATAATCTGCTACGACCTCTGCGTCATTATCTCCCTCACGTTCACGGATAATACGGCGGGTGATCAAATCATATTCTGACGTTGAACGCGAAAAATTCAGGTACTTGCAGCCATACATAATCGGCGGACAGGCTGAGCGGACATGCACCTCCCTGGCACCGTTGTTAAACAGGTGGCTGGCGGTATCACTCATCTGCGTTCCGCGCACAATGGAGTCATCAATAAACAAAAGTCTTTTATCCCTGATCAGGGCATCGACTGAAATAAGCTTCATCTTAGCGATAAGATGCCGCATGCTCTGTGTTGGCGGCATAAAGCTTCTTGGCCAGGTGGGGGTGTACTTAATCAGCGGTCTTGAAAACGGAATGCCTGACTCGTTGGCATAGCCGATGGCATGTGCAATTCCGGAATCCGGAACCCCGGCGACTGAATCAACTGGCACATCGGTGTCACGTTTTGCCAGAGCTTCGCCACAGCGGTAGCGCATTGCCTCCACATTTACCCCCTCATAGGTGGAGGTTGGGTAACCGTAATAAGTCCACAGGAAGGCGCAGATTTTCATCTCCTTACCTGCCGGCGATACCGTCTCATATCCGTCAGCTGTAATATAAACTATTTCATTTGGTCCCAGCTCATAAGCGTCACTGTAGCCAAGGTTTTGATAAGCAAAGGATTCAAAGGACGCACAATAACCATCATCCCTCTTACCGATAATCAGAGGCGTTCTCCCCAGGCGGTCTCTGGACGCGTAAATGCCGTCCTTCGTCATAATGAGCATGGTCAGGGAACCATCCACCATTTCCTGTGCTGCTTTAATCCCATCCAGAAGGTTATCCCTGGCGGCAATGATTGAAGCGACCAGTTCAGTGGCATTTACCTTTCCACTGCTCATTTCCATAAAATGGGCACGGTGCTTGGACAATACCCGCTCCACAATATCATCGGCGTTGTTAATCCGGCAAACGGTGGTCAATACAAAATTGCCGTAATGCGCGCGGACAATAAGCGGCTGCGGGTCGCTGTCACTGATACAGCCAATACCGATCTGGCCTTTCATTTCCTGTACATCGCGTTCAAACTTTGTACGGAAGGGTGAATTCTCTATATTATGAATCGCCCGGTCAAAGCCTTCTTCATGATCGTAGACGGCCATGCCTCCTCTGCGGGTTCCCAAATGTGAATGATAATCTGTTCCGAAAAATAAATCTTCTACACAGTCTTTTTTAGATACAACTCCAAAAATTCCTCCCAAAGTCTTTCTCCTCCACTTTATTCATGTTATCAAAAAATTCCATAGTACTATTATATACTAAGGCCCTGTTAATAAAAAGCCCTAACCAGAAAAAAACCTCTCCGGTTTTCCAGAGAGGCTTATGTTCTTATTGCTTATTTATCGTCGTCTTCGTCATCGAATGACAGACCTTCAAAAAGATTACCAAAAGCATCACCTAAGGTTACATTAGCTGATTCTTCATAAACAGTTTTATTCTTATTCTGTTGTGGTCTTCTTCTTGGCGCGTCAGATCTTGGTGAAGAGGATCTTTCATAAGAAGAATCTGATTTTTTCTGTCTTGCAGGTCTTTCAGGTGCTTCTAAGGTTGCTTTGATGCTCAGGCTGATTTTTTCTTTTTCAGTATTGATACCAATGATTTTAACCTTAACAACATCGCCTGGTTTCAGAACAGCTGCAACAGATTCTACTCGATCATAGCTGATTTCAGAAACGTGGATTAAGCCCTCAACGCCTGGCAGAATTTCAGCGAAAGCACCAAAATCCAGTACGTTTGTGATCTTAACTTCAACTTCGTCATCCACTTTATAGTTTTTAACGAATTCTTCCCAAGGTCTTTCTTTAAGAGCCTTAACGCTCAGTTTGATCTTCTTGTCTTCGTCGTTCTTGGAAATAACCTTTGCTTCGATTTCCTGACCTTTTTCTACCAGGTCTTTTGGTTCGTTAGCTCTTTCCCAGGTTAAATCAGAACGGTGTACAAAACCATCAATTCCGTTTAAGTCTACGAAGATACCAAAGTTAGTGATGGTTTTAACGGTACCGCCCACGATATCGCCGACTTCAAGCTCGTCAAAACGTTTTTCTTTGGCTTCTCTTAAAGCAGCCTGTTTTTCTTTGATTTCTTTTTCAAGAATAACCTTCTGTGATAAGATGGCTCTTCTTCTCTTTGCATTGTAGTCAATGATGATACCTTTAACGTCTTCGCCGATTAAAGATTCAAGATCTTTGACATAACGCACATGATACTGGGATGCTGGCATGAAGATATCTGTAAACCCGATATCAACAATGAGACCACTGCCCGATACGCCTTTTACTTTACCTTCTAAAACAGTTTTATTTTCAAAGGCTTCTGCTAACTGACGCTGAACTGCCTGATTGTCATATTTGATCTTAGACAATTTAACACTGCCAGAACCGTCATTTAAGTCGGTCACAATAGCATTGACTTTATCACCAAGTTTGACAAGGTCTGCCAGTTCTTCATCATGTTTCCATGTGAAGTCATTCTTCTTAATGACTGCATCTGCCTTGTATCCAATATTCAAAATAACTTCATCATTGTCAATGTGAATTACTTCACCTTCTACTGGGGCACCCTTTCTGATTGGTTTGAGGGATTCTTCAATTTCAGCTGCGAAATCGAAATTAGCGTCTGCAATTTCGTTTGCTGTCTGCACTTTAGCAGCTTCTGTTTCCTGAACCACCTCTTGAGTTTGTTCTTGTTCCAATTTGTTTTCTTCCATACTTTCCGTTACCTCCTTAACGATCCAATCCGGTGTTGATGCGCCCGCTGTGATTCCGATGGTTTGATACTTCTTAATCTCATTAGGGTCTAATTCTCCGGCTGTTTCTATATGACAAGTGTTTTTGCAATAGGTCTTACAGATATCTAATAATTTTTGGGTATTGGAACTATGATATCCGCCTATTACGATCATATATTCTACTACCTTTGCAGTTTCTGCCGCAGCCGCTTGTCTTTCAGCTGTTGCACTGCAAATAGTATTAAATATAACAATTTCATCCGCTTTTGACTTCAGGGCTTCTGTAATTTTGTTGAAATTAGCCTCAATGATCGTCGTCTGCGCCACTACACATATTTTATCATATTTTTTTAAATTTTCTACACTTTTTATGTCGTTTATAACAATTGCTTCGTTATTGCACCAGCCTGTAGCGCCAACGACCTCCGGGTGATCCCGATTGCCGACAATGACAATCTGGTAGCCCTTTTCGTAGTAATCCTCAACTTTTTTCTGCATCGCCCTCACAAAAGGACATGTTGCGTTGACAATTTCAAGGCCCTTGGCCTCAGCCGCCTCAATCACATCCTTCCCCACACCGTGAGAACGAATGATGACGCAGCCATGGTCTATTTCATCGATGGTCTCCGCCTTGACAACCCCTCGGCCGATCAGCCGATCCATTTCCTGACGGTTATGGGATATATCCCCCAGGGTATAGATTGATTGATTCTGGTGGTTTGCCAGAGTATCCTCGACCATTTTCATGGCATTTTCAATTCCGAAGCAGTAGCCTGCCTTATCGGCAATGATAATCTGCATAGTCTATCTCCATTATTTTATTGTAAATCATAGACAATGTCCATAATTTTTTCACTTATTTTTGACATTTCTTCAGGTTTCACTTTTTTTCCATAATATTCGTTTAATTCAATGGGTTTTCCGAATTTTATGTTTATTTTACCTCTAAATTTGTATTCACCTTCAATATGTACCGGCAGGATGGGAGACTTGGTTTTTAGGGCAAACACCACGAAACCTTCCATTGGTTTCCTGCGTTCGCCGTTTTTTACACGGGTCCCCTCCGGGAAAATGCCCAGAATCTCACCATTTTTGAGAACTCTTAAGGATTCCTTTAGTGTTTCCAATGAAACCTTTCCCCTGTCGACTGGAATGGTGCCCACGGCAAGCAGCACCTTTCTGACAATAAAATTTTTATAAAGCTCGGCCTTGGCCATAAAATGCACCTGGCGCTTCATATGGGTCGCCACTGCCAGAGGGTCATAATTACTGATATGATTGGGGCAAAGGACAACTCCGCCTGTCTCCGGGATGTTTTCTTCCCCTTCCACATGGATGTTATACAGAATAAGGTTTAAAAGCTTGATAAGGGCTCTTCCGAATCTATAAAACATGGGCCTTTCCTCCCCGGATATTATCTAAGATTACCTGGCAGACTTCATCGATGCTTTTGCCTGTCGTATCGACCACAATGGCATCCTCTGTACAGACCAGCGGCCCTTCATCACGGTGGCTGTCATTGTAATCGCGAACCGCAATACTTTCACGGATACTGTCAAAATCCTGATCGATTCCCCTGGACTGCTGCTCAATGGCGCGCCGTCTGGCGCGTTCATCAATGCTGGCATCCAGATAAAACTTATAGTCTGCCTCTGGAAGCACAACAGATCCGATATCTCTGCCGTCCATAATAACAGAATGGCTGCCTGCAATGCTCTGCTGCTGGCCGACCAGCAGTCTGCGGACTTCACCAATACAGGCAACATCTGACGTGTGCCTGCTGACAAAGGGCAGGCGGATCTCTTCTGTAACCTTCTCTCCGCTCAGATAAACATCTTTCCCTTTAAAATCGATGGTGTTCTCTTTTGTAAATTTGGCGATGGCTTTCTGATCCGAAAAATCCATTTTATTTTTCCAGACACCATAGGTGATGGCACGGTACATGGCGCCAGTATCTAAATAAAGAATACCCAATTCCTTTGCAATTATTTTCGCAATGGTACTTTTTCCTGCCCCGGCGGGGCCGTCAATCGCAATTTGCATAAAGCTCTCCTCAATCTTCTCCCGATAAGCCTGCCAGCCATCCGGTACTGGCGGCAATCTGTATGTTAAATCCTCCGGTCAGGGCGTCGACGTCAATCATTTCGCCGGCAAAATAAAGCCCCCGGACAAGTTTTGATTCCATGGTGCCCGGGTCGATCTCTTTGACGTCCACTCCGCCAGAGGTGATAATGGCGGTATTGATATCCTGAAGCGAGGTCACGTGGAGCACCAGCCCTTTAAAAAGCTCTGCCAGATGCCTGCGTTCCTCCCGCGTGATCTGATTCACCTTTTTATCTTCTGGAATCCCTGAACATTTTACCATAACCGGAATCATTTTTGAAGGTAATAAATCAACTAAACCGTTAATAAAATGCTTGTTATGGTATTTTTCAAAGTCACGCTGCAGCCGCGCATCCATCTGTTCCATGCTGAGAGCAGGCTTCAAATCAATGGTCAATGTATAGTCCTCATATGGCGGCTTCATAAAAGCACTCATGGTAAGTACCAGCGGACCGGAAACACCAAAATGGGTGAAGAGCATCTCCCCTGCCTCTTGGCGGATCTTTTTCCTGCCCTGTTTCATGGTCAGCCCCACATTGCGAAGGGAGAGGCCCTGCAGCTCCGGCACCCATGCCTCCTGGGTATTAACACCCACCAGTGACGGCCTCAGCGGTGTTACCCGGTGCCCGAGCGCTCTGGCTATTTTAAAGCCGGAGCCGTCAGAACCTGTTGAGATATAGCTTCTGCCGCCGGTGGCTAGGATGACCCGATCATAGTTTTCGATTCTTCCATTTTCAAAACGGATACCTGTAACCCTTGCCCCATCATCGCCCTTTATTGTCTCGATGGCGGCAATGCGCTGGTTCAGGAAAACCTGTGCCCCTTCGCGCTCCAGAATTTTCCTGTAGGTTTTAATGACATCGCTGGACTTGTCACTCTTTGGAAAGACCCGCTCGCCCCGCTCAATTTTAAGGGGACAGCCGTTTTCTTCCATCAAATCCATGAGCGCGTCATTGGTAAAGGTATAGAGGGCTGAATAAAGGAAATTCTTGTTGGTGACAATGCTGTCAAAAAATTCACTGATATCACAGTGATTGGTCAGATTGCACCGGCCTTTGCCGGTAATGTACAGCTTTTTGCCCAGCTTTTCATTCTGGTCATAAAGGTCTGCCTGCTGGCCTGAGCGCAGCGCGGCAATGGCTGCGGCCATCCCTGCCGGTCCGCCGCCGATAATGGCTGTTTTTTTCATTTTCTCTCCTATAAATCCTTGACAAACTCGTCACCGGTGTAAATATAATGTTCTTTCCAGATTTCTTCGAGCTCGTTAAAGGTCTGTTTTGTCTCCTTGATATTTTTAAAACCGACGGCCACTACCAGCGCGTTAATCAGGCTTAACGGCGCCACCAGAGAATCCACGAAGGAGTAGACATTACTCTTGGCAATGAGCTTGTGATCGGCAAACTCATTGATGGGCGCGTGCTCGTTATCTGATATGGTGATGATCTTAGGACCCCGGTTTTTAAGAAATTCTACAGCCTCATAGGTTTTCTGCGCATATCGCGGGAAGCTCATGGCAATGACCACGTCACCCTCACCAATTTTGATCAAATGCTCATATATGTCTGTTACACCGTGATTGATTACCCGGACATCATCCAGGATCAGGTTCAGGTAATAGCCAAGATGCTCGGTCAGCAGACTGGTGGTTCGGAAACCGATAATGACCACCTTGCCTGCGCCGCGGATCAGGTCGACGCATTGCCTGAGCGCTTCATAGTCAAAGGATTCAAGGGTTCCGTTGATGCTGTTGATATCACTCTTGAGCACCGCGGCCACAGAGCGCTGCATCAGCTTTTCTTTTTCCTCGTCACCCAGCGTCATGTTGATGCGCTCAACGGTCGTCAATTTACTGTTTATTTCATTTTTAAGGGCCTTTCTGAACTCAGGGTAGCCTTCATAGCCTAAAGACAGCGCAAAGCGCACAACCGTCGCTTCACTGACCTTGACATGCTGCGCCACCTTGATGGCGGACATATCCGGAGCCTTTTCATAATTTTTCATCACAAAAGCTGCGATTTTTTTATGGCTCTTGCTCAGGCCTTTATAGCGCTCCTTAATCTCTGCAAAAATATCCCTTAGTTCCGGTTTGCTGTCTTGTTTCGTATCCGATGATTGATTCATTTCCGTTATCTGCCTCATTTTGTCTTTTCCGCCAAAATTAAATAAGGCGGATTATTTTTATTGATTGTCTCAAGTTTGTGCACATTAAAACCAGCTCCAAGCTGCGCGCACCATTTTTCAACGGCCATGCTCTCCTCCAGTCCGGCTGGATGCCGGTACAGGCAAAGCGTCATCAGCCCCTTTGGCGCCAGCAGGGTTACACTGGTTTCAAGAGCTGCCAGTGTGGTATCTGTCTTTGTAACAATTTCTCTGTCTCCATGAGGCAGATACCCTAAATTAAACATAATCCCCATTATCTTAGAGTCCTGACAAAGTTCTGGTATACTGCCCATTGTTTCATGACCCTTGTGAAAAAGAAGCACCCGGTCTCTTAACCCCTCATCCGACAGGCGCTGCTCGGTTTCTTTCAGGGCTTCTTCCTGGACATCAAAGGCATAGACCTTTCCAGACGCCCCTACACTACGGGCCAGCAGGCAGGTATCTGCGCCTGTCCCGGCGGTCGCGTCGACAGCGGAGTCTCCCACGCATAAGTGCCCGGCCATCAGGGCTCCTGCCAGCAGGGTCACTCTTCTGAATTCACTAATCGACGGCACCGGCACACCCCGGACACGGCTTAAAAAATTCATCGACATAAGCGTCATGGCCGATGTACTCACCGCAGTCCTTAAATTGATGGCCTTCAAAATACGCCTTCAGTGTCTTCGGCACATTGTAGACCCTGCAGGCTTCACACCCAAGCTCAGCCGCCTGAAACAGCGTGGTGCGGATCAAACCGTCCAGCACCGCCATTGGCACCTCCGGCTTAATATTTAAAATATCATAGATCTCTGCTGTTTCACCTTTTGCCATAAAACGGGCAACAGCAAGAAGCGCTTCGTCATCCATGGCTGTCATATAAAGGCTCCGTCTGTGTTCGGGCTCCTTAAAATAAGGGGCGACCACCTCAAAACTTTTAGGAATCACAATTTTAATCATCTTTTTCTCCCCTCAGATAACGTATTTCTTCCTCAGTAAGATAACGCCATTCACCCGCTTTTAACCCTTTTAAGGTAATACTGCCAATGGCTGTCCGCTTAAGGTGAATGACGGGATGGCCGATTGCCGCGCACATTTTACGAATCTGGCGCTTCCTCCCCTCATGAATCGTCATTTCAAGCAGGGCTGTGCTTCTGTAAGTCTTTAACACCTGCACAGAAGCGGGCGCAGTGGTATGCAGCGTATGGTCATCATCCTCGATCTGGACACCTTCAGCAAAAAGCCTCAGCTCCCCGGCACTGGGGATCCCCTTTACCAGCCCTTCATAAATTTTGTTAAACTCATGGCTGGGGTGTGTCAGCCTGAAGGTAAGGTCTCCGTCATTGGTTAAAATCAGCAGCCCCTCCGTATCCTTATCCAGCCGCCCCACAGTAAACAGCCGCTCCTTAATGGGCAGCAGATCCATCACGGTCTGGTCGGTGTGGCGGTCTGCCGAGGTAGAAACCACACCTTTTGGCTTGTTCAGCAGCACATAAATTTTTTTATCCTCCGCGATGGTTTTGCCATCCACTGTAACCGTGTCGGCTTCCGGGTCTACCTGAAGCCCTGGTGTCAGCACTGCCTCACCGTTGACACATACCCTGCCTGCGGCAATCATCTCTTCGGATTTACGTCTTGAAGCAACGCCACACTGGGCCATATATTTCTGTAATCTCAATTCAATTCCTCAACTGTGTTTATTTCCATATTTTCCGCCATAGAAGCGGAGATATCGATTTTCTGCTGTTCTCCCTCAGCAAACTGCTCAAAAGCCGGCAAATCCTCGATATGCTTCAAATGAACGGTCTTTAAAAAGGCGGGGGTTGTTTTATAGAGAATCGGCCGACCCGGCGCTTCCATCCTGCCAGCCTCCTTGATCAGCCCCCGGTCAAGGAGCCGCTGAACAGAACTGTTGGAGCTGACCCCTCTCAGATTATCAATATCGATCCGGGTAATCGGCTGGCGGTAGGCAATGATCGAAAGCGTCTCAAGAGCCGCCTTGGACAGCCCTGTGGCCTCCTGCTGCCCCAGTACCTGACGGATAAAATCGTAATGTTCAGGCTTTGTGGACAGCTGCCATGTGTGATTGACCTGCACTAGGCGAAGCCCTCGTTCCACACTGCCATAGTCCTTTTCCAGTTCTGACATAAGGGCCTGAATGGTGTTCCCGTCCAGCTCCATCGCCTTTTCAAGCTCACGCAGCGCGACGGGCTCACCGGCGGCAAAAAGGATGCCTTCGATGATTCCCTTTAGACGCTTTTTATTACTCTTTGAAAGTTCCTGCATTTATTCCTCTGTCCTCTGTCTGATGATAATTTCCTGAAATACACGGTTCTGAAAAAGCCGTATGTTATTAATTTTATACATCTCCAAAAGCGCCAGAAAGGTTACAACAACTTCTCCCCGGCTGACTTTTTTTCTGAACAGCTCTGAAAAATGGAGTTCTCCAGAGCGATTGAGCTCAAACTGGTGCTCGATGTACTCAATTTTTTCCTCTACAGTAAAAACTTCCCTTACAATCTCCTGAGAAAAATCTTTGAACTCAATCTCATCGTTGTATAGGGAAAATATGTTGGAGTATGCTTTAAAAATATCCTCAGGGTTGATCTCAACCTCGGCGTCCTGGGTCATAACTGGGATATATTCCGGATCCTTATAGACGGCATGAAGCTCCGCGCACTCCCGTTCTTCCAGATAAGTGCTGATATTTTTAAAGATTTTATACTCTATAAGCTGCCGTACCAGCTTCTCTTTCAGGTCTTCTTCGTCCTCTTCCTCATCCTTTGCTCTTGGCAGAAGCATTCTGGATTTAATCTCCAAAAGCTTGGAAGCCATAACCACAAACTCGCTGGCAACCTCCATATCCAGTTCACGCCATTTCTCAATATGGGCCAGATACTGGTTTGTGATTTCTGCGATGGGAATATCGTAAATATCAATTTTGTTTTTTTGAATTAAATGAATGAGAAGGTCCAGAGGACCTTCAAATTTCTCTAAACTGACTTCATAACTATTCATTTTATGACCAAAGCATTAAAAAAAGTGGGTTTAATATCATTCTGAATAACCCATCGATCCCGTTGATGATGGGTGTAATAATCAGACCAAACACATTAAATACAACCAGCAGCAGCAGAATGATCATCCCATAACGTGAAAACTGGTAGAACTTCTGTTTTGCGTTATAAGGCAAAAACTCAGCCAGAATCTGCGACCCGTCGAGGGGTGGAATGGGAATGAGGTTAAAGACTGCAAACATCAGGTTATACAGGTACAGATACTGCAGAATCTGCAGCAGATACACGTTGGCAAAAGGCGAAACCGCGTAGATCGCAATGAGCGAAATAAACCCTAACAAAAGGTTTGTGAAGCAGCCCGCCAGACTGACAACAATGATTCCCTTCCGATGGTTTTTAAAATTATTCGGATTAACCGGCACAGGCTTTGCCCAGCCAAAACGAAAAAGCAGCATACTGATAAAACCGATGGGGTCAATGTGCTTAAGGGGATTAACAGTCAGGCGTCCCGCCAGCTTCGGGGTTGGATCGCCCATGGCGTCCGCCGCATAGCCGTGAGCCATTTCGTGAAAAGAAATGGCGACTAAGATGCCGGGCAGGCTCAGCAGCAGGTTGATAAAATAGCTCGCACTAAACATAATCAGTCCTCTAGCCAGGAGGGAATCCTGTCATTTTTGACCAGATCCTCAAAGCTTTCACGTTCAACCAGGACTGCTGACTGATCGCCCTTCAAAAGGATAACAGCCGGCCTTCTAAAACGATTATAGTTGCTGGCCATCGAATAATTATAGGCGCCTGTATGAAGCACTGCCAGCGTATCGCCTGGCTGGGGAGACGGCAGCTTAATGGATTTAATTAAAGTATCTGTCTCACACGCTTTACCGCTGACTGTTACCTCTTCCATCAATGCTTCATCCTGTGGCTTATTACAGATCACAGCATCATAGTCCGCACCGTAAAGCGCCGGGCGAGGATTATCTGCCATACCCCCGTCAACACTCACGTACTTTTTGAGTCCCGGGATTTCTTTGACGGTCCCCACTGTATATAAGGTAATGCCCGCCGGAGCAGCCACTGAACGGCCAGGCTCTACCACGATTTTAGGCATCGGAACCTCTCTCTGCTCAGCCATCTCACGCATATGGTCGACCATTTTAGGAATATAACTGGTAACATCAAAACTGGGATCTTCCTTCAAGTAAGGAATACCAAAGCCGCCGCCCAGATTAATCTCAGTCAGATTAAGGCCATCGGAGAGCAATGCCTTATAAAGATCGAGCATGACTTCCGAAGCCAGTAAGAAAGGCTTTTCATCTGCAATCTGAGAGCCGATGTGGCAGTGAATGCCGACAGTCTCCACATAGTTCATTTCTTTTGTGCGGCCGATAATCTCACGGGCCTGGCTCAATGGCAGGCCAAATTTGGAGTCAAGCTTCCCAGTCTGTATGAGCTCATGGGTATGGGCTTCGATTCCGGGAGACACCCGAAACAGCACCTTGACAGGCTGCTCAAGCTCCTCAGTCAAAAGCTGCAGCCGCTCCAGCTCCCATTCACTGTCGATGACGATACGGCCTACCTTGTAGCCAAGCGCCATTTCCAGCTCGGCCTGGTTTTTATTGCTCCCATGAAAGCAGATACGGGCAGGATTAAAACCACTTTTCACAGCCGTATAGAGTTCTCCGCCTGAGGCCACATCCAGAGAGATGCCCTCACTTTCAATAATCCGGCACATTCCCATATTTAAAAAGGTTTTGCCGGCATAGTTCACATCATAGACCGCGCCTGCTGATTCAAAGGCGTCCTTAATACGGTTGATGTTGGCTCTTAAAATATCTTCGCTCATAACATAAAGCGGCGTGCCGTATTTCTGCGCTAACGCTACTGTGTCATGACCGGAAAATACAAAATTTTCTGTCATTCAGTTTCTCCTTAAAAGCTTTAATTTATTTGTTACAAATAATAAGAAAAGTGATCTGTTATCCTGTGTGCGACACAGATGATAAAAGACCACCTCGATGATTTTATTTACATAAGAGAAAAAAAGCGACCTAAAACACAGGCAGTCTTTGCGTCTGAAAACTTCCCCTTAAGGTAAAGCGCCCGGACTGTCCGTATAGGCATTTCGACAATTTCGATGAATTCATCATCATCCTGTTTTCTCGGCTCAATAACAAATTGAGACGCCATAAATAAAGTGGTCACTTCATTGGTAAATCCCGGCGAGGGCCACATTTCTCCTAAAAAGTGCAAATCCAGGGGCTTCAGGCCAATTTCCTCCTGCAGCTCCCGCACTGCTGCCTCTTTTGGATCTTCACCCACTTCAACCAGACCTGCCGGTATCTCCAGGATCACTTTTTCGATGGCCTTTCTAAACTGGCGCACAAAAATAATCCGGTTGCCTCTGACAGGCAGAATACCGACACCCTGTTTGTGGTCTACCAGTTCCCGGAAAGAGGTCCCTCCATCCGGAAGCTCGACTTCGTCGACCTTTAAATTTAAGATACGTCCATTATAAATCTCTTTGGACGCAATGGTTTTTTCAAAAAATTTCATTCACTACTCCACGCCTTCAGCGTTCAGACATTAGGCGGTTCAGTTCATCCATAAAGGACTCGACATCCTTAAACTCACGATAAACTGATGCAAAACGAACGTAGGCCACCTGATCGATATCCTTAAGCGCATCCATAACGCGCTCTCCAATATAGGATGATTCCACCTCTTTATCTTCAACCTGATAAAGCTCCTTCTCCATCAAGTCAACAACACGCTGGATGTTGTCGATGGGGACCGGACGTTTTTCACAGGCTTTGATCATCCCGTTCAAAATTTTATTTTTATCAAAGGGGACACGCTGGCCGCCCTTTTTAACAACGATCAAGGGAATGTTTTCAATCCGCTCATAGGTTGTAAACCTTTTGGCGCATCGGATGCATTCCCTTCTTCTACGAATCATAGTGCCTTCTTCAACAGGTCGTGAATCAACTACTTTGCTTTCGTCATAATCACAAAAGGGACACTTCATTCAGACACCTTAGTCTTCGTTGCTTAAAAATCCAGGAATCGCAAATTCGCCAGCACCGCTGGTTGTTTTGGTTTCAGGCTTAGCAGTTGTATTTGCAGCAGCAGCATTTGCGCTGTTCAGAATAGCAGCTTTTTTAGCTTCCACTTCTTCTGCCGGTAAAAAACCAGTGGCGATAACCGTAATCTGGATTTCGTCGCCAAAGCTTTCATCAATGGTCGCACCAAAGATAACGTTGGCGTCTTCGTCAGAAGCTTCTCTCGCAATGGTAGCGGCTCTGTCCACTTCAAAGAGTGACAGGTCTTCGCCTGCAGTAATATTTAAGAGCACGCCGGTAGCACCGTCGATTTCGGTTTCCAGAAGCGGACTTAAGATTGCTTCTTTTGCTGCTTCTTCGGCACGGTTTTCACCGGAGGCACGGCCAACGCCCATGTGCGCCAGACCAGCATCCTTCATGATGGTCTTAACATCAGCAAAGTCAAGGCTTACGAGACCCGGCATAGAGATCAGGTCAGAAATACTCTTAACACCCTGTAATAAGACATCATCTGCCAGTTTGAAAGCGTCTCTTAAAGAAGTGGTCTTATCCGCCATTCTTAACAGGCGGTCATTTGGAATGGTCACCAGCGCATCGACATTGTCCTGAAGGAAATCACTGGCAATCTGAGCGTTGCGCATACGGACCCGGCCTTCAAAAGAGAACGGCTTGGTGACAACACCAATGGTCAGGATTCCCATTTCACGGGCAATTTTTGCAATGATCGGCGCAGCACCGGAACCGGTTCCGCCGCCCATACCAGCAGTGATAAATAACAGATCTGTTTCCTGAATTAAATCTGCAATGGCATCACGGCTTTCTTCCGCAGACTTCTGACCCATTTCCGGGTTACCGCCTGCACCAAGACCGCCGGTGGTCTTTTCACCAATCTGAAGGCGTTTTTCAGCCAGGGTCAGGGCTAATGCCTGATTATCAGTATTGATGGATATGAAGTCAACACCCTTCAGACCGGATTCGATCATGCGGTTAACGGCATTGTTCCCGCCGCCGCCAACACCAATTACACGAATTCTCGCAAAATTATCATTGTAGCCATCTAATTCAATCACTTTTCTTCCTCCTCTATTTCACGTAAGAAACTCTTAGTTTGTTTTTTATCATCATTTTTTTGTTCTTCATCCAGTTCTTCATCATCTTCAAAGACTTCATCCTCGTCGGAAGCGTCTCCGCGGTAGCCGTTCTCGTCAAGCTCGACGGCATCGTAGTCTTCTTCCTCATAGTCCTCTGTCTCGTCCAAATCATCGGTCGTGGAATGTATTATTTCTATAGGCTCAGCCTTATGGCCGGTTGAATGACCATGCTTCTGCTCCTTTGAAATCGCTTTAGGATCTGATTCTTTGCTGCCAGACCGGAAATAATAACGCCGGATCTTCGCAAAATTTGAAAACAGGCTGGTTCCAAAATAAAAGATTGCTGCGTAATAAATTGGAATTCCTACCCTGTCACCGATATAGGTCAGCAGCGCCGCTAAAATGGTGTTGCCAAAAAAACCGGTGATAAACAGTTTCTGGTCAAATTTTCCTTCCAGGTCTGCCTGAATGCCGCCAAATACTGAATTCAGCGAAGCGAGTATCGCGATTGAGAGATAGGATGAATATGCCAGCGGTATTTCAAAAGGCAAAACAACACCGATTAAAAGCCCTGCAAGCAGCCCTATTAATGGATATAGCATCGTTGTCCCCGTTTCTCTGCAAAAAATCAAATTACAGTTTATTACTTTTGTTGAGTAGTAAATATTCTGACTTTTCTATATTAACCTTTATTTCCCAATATTTCAACAGTTGAATAACACTTTCATCAGAATTTAAGTAAATATACATGGATTCAGGGTCTCCAATGGCTTCAATCACAAATGGAGGTGAGGAAATCTCATCATCCACATTTATGACCGCGCCGCCGCAGTCGATGTTGCTGCTGCTTGTCACGCGCATTTTATTGAGCTGGATTCCCTCTGCGCCGGCTGCCTTCAGTTCGTTGATGACTGCCAGTACATCTGAGTTATGCACCAGGTATTTATTGGGATTTTCTCCAGGTTCGATGGCTTTGTCGCTGTCTTCCAGCGTGATGACAATGCCAGGTCCCTGGATCGGCACAGAACCGTCTGCCATTTTATAGTTTTCGAGCTCTGCATCCAGATATTGGCCGACAGTATCGACCACTGACCCTTCATCCTCGATGGCCCTCCGGGCCTCCTCGTAGGTGTCGAGTCTTTTTTGCTCAGCTGCTATTTTTTTGCCAAGCTCCTCATTTTTGACCTTGAGGTTATCCTCCTCAAGCTCCTGATTGTACAGGGTTTTCGCGTTGACAAAGGTACGCTGGGCCGGAATGTCTTTTGAGCCAATCTCCTTAACGATCAGAGCCATTCCGATGCCAACCACCAGAAAGACCAAAACCAGTATCCGGTTCATGGCTTTTTCACTTATATTCTTCATAGCCCACCGCTATTCACTGGCCCCACTGCCTGAGGCCGGCTTGGCATACTTAAAGTCAATCACACCGCTGTAGGCCTTTACCAGAACATTGTCTTCCTGTGAAATAGAAACCTTCAGCTTATTGGACTGCATGACATCCACAACACCAGCCCGCATTTTGATGGCAGCGGACAGATCCTGAGGATTGCCAATGACTTTCACCTCAAAGGGTGCACCGTATTTGTTACGGTTAATATTAATATAGGAGCCCGCCTGGCGGATCTCCGAAGTATTAATCAAACGCTCGCCATTGATGGAAATGGCTTCGGCACCTGCTGCGTTCAGCTCGTTTACCAGTGAGAGCAGCAGATCGGAGCTTTTGGAATAGAGGGAAGCGTCGTAATCTGTGCTGTCGGTATCAATGGTGATGACCAGGCCTGAGCCCGTCACATCCGTCACACCTGCAAGCACGCGTTCCTTTTCC
The DNA here is from genome assembly GCF_009696115.1 of Eubacterium sp. BL-380-WT-2B. NCBI lineage: Bacteria > Bacillati > Bacillota > Clostridia > Eubacteriales > Eubacteriaceae > Eubacterium > Eubacterium sp. BL-380-WT-2B. The sequence continues at coordinate 41,329 of NZ_VUMP01000011.1, read as the reverse complement.
ATTTCCTTCTGTTTTTTCTTTATGACATCATCGGTTCCAGCGGCATCCGATTCATAGTTTGCCAGCTGTTTTTCGAGATCCTCGAGCTGGTTGTTCAGCTCGTCATTTTTGTTTTCAAGGGCTTTTACCTCAGCAGCCAGGTCGCCGGCGCGCTCGGAATCAACCGTCCCGCCCAACTGGTCGACTGTTTTCATCTGAAGGATAATCAAAACACCCACAAAAATACATATTAGCGCAATCGCCAAACTGCCTTTTCGCTTCAAGCCTTCACCTCAGTTTATCTTGGTTTCAGAATCGGTTTGTTACCGCCAGTGGTCAGATTGATGTCCAGATTGCTCTTGTTCTCGGCAAAAACCGTATTGATATAATCATAAGAGCCTTTAAAGTTATCCAGATCCGACACGGTCATAACCACATTATTTTTTGTAATGATCCGATAAGTATTATTTTCCGTAATACCCACTTCCGAAATCTTCGCAAGGTTTCCGTCATTCTGAAAGGTCTTCAGAATCTCCATGACTGTGTCAAACTTCCAGTCCGGATTGAAGGTGACCGGATGCCCGATTTTATCAATGGTAATATCCGTGAAGCCCGTAACAATGGGGATATCCGTTTTTCGCAGGTACTCGCTGCGCTCAACCAGAAGCCCCTCACGGTTGATATAATTGATCTTGCCGTCATAGTTAACCGCGCAGATTGCCGGTGCTTCCTTTACCCTGATCACGATTTTGTCCGGCATGACTTTTGTAATCTCCAGCTTTTCAACATTTATGAGTTCCTCAATATTATAATGAGCCTTATTTAAATCTACCCAAAAAATGCTCTCACCTTCATTGATTCCTGAAGTTTCTACAATTGTTTCGCTATCGACAACTTCATTCCCAATTACTTCAATATGCTTGATGTTAAACACACCGGCGGAAATGGCGCTTGCCATGACAAAAATAAAGACAAATAAAATAGAAACAGCAACCACTAATAGTGTAACATATTTTAGCAGTCTTTTCCTTTTATTTTTTTTTAATTTTTTACGTCTTTGCAGCTTTTCATCCATTTTATCACCATTTACCGGTTTTTGTCACCCTTTTTATTTGTTTTTGTTCAATTTATTTGATCAGCTTCAAAGCTTCTGCACAAATCCGGTCACCTGCGTCCAGTATTGCCCGTTCTTTTGTGGCCCTCCGCATTTTCTCAAGCCCCTTTTCATCCCGGAGCAGGGCCGGAATGGTTTCGGCCAGCAGGTCCGGGGTCAGCTCGGCGTCATGGATCAGGATACCGCCGCCGTTATCGGTAATAACACGGGCATTGAATTCCTGATGGTTTCCGGCGGCCATTGGGTAGGGCACCAAAATGGATGGAATGCCCACCGCGGCAATCTCAGCCACCGACATGGCCCCAGAACGGCTGACAACTAAATCTCCTGCGCCGATAAGGGTGTGGACATCATTGCTGTAGGCTAATACGTTTATATTACGGCAATCATCTAATTTTACACCATTTTCCTTTAATTTTTCTAGGACTTTATCGTACTGTCCTCTCCCGGTCAGGTGATAGACAACCATCTCCGGGTTATCTGCATTCCGGGCGATAAACGAAGCGGCCGCATTGTTGATGCTCCCTGCCCCCTGGCTGCCGCCCATGATGACGACCAGACGCTGGTTCTCCTTCAGGCCAAGCTTATCTCTGAGGGCATTGCGGTCTGTCTGTTTAAACACGTCGCGCACCGGGTTGCCTGCCAGAAAGGTCTTGTCCTCCGGAAAATACTCGGCGGCCTCTTTAAAGCTGATGGCCACACGGTCCACCCTTTTCCCCAGCATCCGATTGGTCTTGCCCGGGTAGGCGTTCTGCTCGTGGATCATGGTGGGAATGCCCCGCTTTGCTGCCTCGAGAAGCAGCGGGCCGCAGGTGAAGCCGCCGGTCCCTACCACCAGGTCCGGCTGATGCCTTTTCAAAACCTTTTTTGAATCTGAGATGCCGTCAAAGATCCCCTTGACCGCCGCCAGCGTTTCCAGCGACAGCTCACGTTCAAAACCGCGGACGCGGATGTACTCAATGGGATAGCCCTCCTTGGGCACAATGTTTTTTTCCATGCCCACCTGGGAGCCAATAAAAAGGATCTCGGCACCAGGCAGGCGCTCTTTTAGTTTATCCGCAATGGCCAGGCCCGGATAGATATGGCCTCCGGTGCCGCCGGCCGCTACTAATATTTTCATTTTCTTCTCCCTTTCCTTTTACGCAGGTCCGCCTGCCTTGAAATATTGAGTATGGGCCCCAGCATGGCAAAGAGCACCACCATCGAGGTACCGCCAGCGCTGACAAAGGGCAGCGCCATCCCGGTAACCGGGATGACCGAGGTGGCGACCCCCACGTTTACAAACACCTGAAAGCCCAGCAGCAGCATGACGCTGCTGGTGTAAAGGTAACCGAACCGGTCCGGCGACGTGTTGGCAATTTTGAAGCCCCGCCAGATAATAAAGGCGAAAAGACCCAGAACAAAGACACAGCCGATAAGGCCGAACTCCTCGCCGATATTGGCGAAAATAAAGTCATTCTGGAGCTCTGGCAGGAACAGAAATTTCTGCTTGCCATTGCCCAGCCCCTGTCCAAAAATGCCGCCAGTCCCAATGGCTAAGAGTGACTGGGTGATCTGATAGTCAACGCTCCCGCGGCCCAAGAATACATTAAAGCGTTCCAGGCGCCAGGGCTCGATGATCATCAGCACAACGACGCCTGCCACGCCGACTGCCGCGTAAGGCGCAAAGCGTTTAAAGCGCACCCCTGCAAAATAGAGCACTGCCACCATACCAAAGCCAATGGCCATGGCCGCGCTCAGCGAGGGCTCAATGGCGGTGATGCCGCAGATCAGGAAAATCGGCGCTATACACTGCTTTGTAAATTCCCAGGTGCTCCCGTTTAGTACCTCCGGCTCCCGCGCGAGCAGTGAGGAAAGGTAGAGAATGCCTGTGACCTTTGCGAGCTCTGAGGGCTGGAACTGGCCGATGCCGACATTCAGCCACCGCCTGGCATCATTGACCTCTACCCCGATGCCCGGCATCAATACAAGGAGCAGCAGAAAGACCGTCACGCCCAGCAAAATCATGCTGATTTTCTTATGATTGTATTTGCGATAATCGATATTACTCATAAAGCCCATTACAACGAGCCCCAGCGCCACAAACCCAAATTGCTTGAGAAAGAGCGAGTAGCCCTTGCTGCCGTCGACTGTTGAAGAATACATGCTGGCGCTAAAGACCATCAGGAGGCCAAAGCCTACCAAAATCAACAGAGCGATGACAAACGGCCTGTCTACTTTTCCTTTTTTCATCAGTTACTCCCGATTCGCTTCACTAAATCCTTAAAGACCTGTCCTCTGATTTCAAAATTGTCAAACATATCCCAGCTGGCACAGGCCGGTGACAGCAGCACCACATCGCCGGGAGCGGCACACTCCGAGGCGACTTTGACCGCCTCGTCATAATCGCCCACACGCACGGTGCTGTAATAGCCCTGGCTCTCGGCTGCCGCCTCGATCTGCGGCGCGGTCGCTCCGACTAGCACCATGCGTTTCACCTTTTTACAGACCACTTCGATAAATTCGCTGTAATCTTCCTTTTTATCGTAGCCCCCGGCGATGAGGATGACCGGTTTGGTCATGGCGTTCAGTGCCACGATGGCCGCGTTGGTATTGGTGCCCTTGGAATCGTTGATATAATCCACGCCACCGATGGTCGCCACAAATTCCTGCCGGTGTTCGACCCCGCCAAAGGACTTCAGCGTCTCTGCGATGCTGACCACGTCCACGCCCATAAAATAAGCAAGCACTGTGGCCGCAAGAGCGTTCTGTACGTTGTGAGGGCCCTTTATGCCCATTTCCTCGATGCGGCAGATGGGAATGACCGATTCATTGTCATTGATAAAAATACCGCCGTCCATGGCATAGGCGCCCTGTGCCACCTTTTTATCCAGGCTGAAATAGTACTTCCGGCACTGTGCCTGGCGGCCCAGCTCACAGACCTGCTCGTCATCGGCGTTGAGCACCAGAAAGTCCTCGCCGCGCTGGTTTTCAAAAATGCGGGCCTTGGCGGCAATGTAATTTTCCATGGTGCCATACCGGTCCATATGGTCTGGCGACAGGTTTAAAATGGCCGAAGCGACTGGCCGGAATTTATTGATGGTCTCAAGCTGAAACGCGCTGATCTCTGCCACAAAAACATCCTCGGGCGCTGCTTCCATCACATAGTTGCTGATGGGGTCTCCGATGTTGCCCACCGTGTAGGTTTTCCGGCCGCTGTTTTTAAAGATCTCACCCGTGAGTGTGGTGGTGGTGGTTTTGCCATTGGTGCCGGTGATGGCTACAAAGGGGGCCTTTGTCATACAGTACGCCAGCTCAGCTTCGCCGATAACAGGAACGCCGCAGCGGTATGCCTCGGCAATGATTGGAATGGTTAACGGCACGCCCGGGCTTGTGACCACACGGTCAATCTCATTGATAACCCTGGTATCGATCTGTCTGCCAAAAATGGTTTTGATGCCCTTTTCCTCAAGCTCTGCCAAGGTCTCCCGCACCTGGGGAAACTCTGCCAGAACCACGTCCTCAGGACGATTATCGGTCAGTATTACGCTCTTGCCGCAATCCATTAAAAGCTTTGAAACCGCCACACCGCTGCGGGCAGCCCCTATCACTAAAATCTTCTCACTCAATTGTACTTACGCCTCCTAAATTATAAACATAAAAATGCCAGTGCCACAAAGACTGCCGTAACGATCCAGAAAACGGTGACGACCCGGGTCTCACTCCAGCCCTTCAGCTCAAAGTGATGGTGGATCGGCGCCATTTTAAAGAAGCGCTTGCCGTGAGTCAGCTTGAAATAGCCCACCTGAATAACCACCGACAGGGCCTCAATCACATAAAGCAGACCTGCGATCAGCACAAATATCTGCATCCGTGTAATGATGGCCATCACAATGACCGCGCCGCCCAGAGCCATGGAGCCTGTATCGCCCATAAAAATCTCGGCCGGGTTTGAGTTATAGCGCAGGAAGCCAAGGCACGCGCCAATCACTGCCCCGCTGAAAACAGCGGTGCTGACCTGATTCAGGGCCACAGACATGGCCAGGAAGAAAAGACACACAATGGCTGTAACGCCGGAAGCGAGGCCGTCAAGGCCGTCGGTCAGGTTGACGGCGTTGGTCACTGCCACGACAGCGAAAAAGGTAAAAGGAACATACCAGATACCGAAATCAACGGTGGTACCCATAAACGGAATGACTAGCTCTGTGCCGATGGCGGGTGTCCATGCCGCGTAAAGGGCAACGGCCAGGGCCGCCACAAACTGGAGCACCAGCTTCTGCCAGGCACGCAGCCCCAGGTTGTGCTTCTTTGAAACCTTGATAAAATCATCAATAAAGCCAATGGCACCAAAGGCCACCATCACGATCAATGGGAAAAAGTCCCATTTTTTAGTAAATAAACTGATGATCACAACAGCGATGAGGACAGCGCCCTGGATGACAAGGCCGCCCATGGTGGGGGTGCCGGATTTTTTCATATGGCTCTGCGGGCCTTCCTCGCGGATGGCCTGTCCGAAGTGCAGCCGGTGCAGAATCGGCAGGACTCTCGGCATGGCGAGCCAGACAATGATAAATGCGACTAATAAACTGACAATTGAAATTTTTAAAGTATCCATCTTTTCCTTGTTTCCTCTTCCTTTACTCCTGAATCATTTTTAGTGTTTTTTCCAGATGCACGCCCCTGGAGGCCTTGATGAGAATCACGTCTCCCGGCGCCATAAGCTTTCTCAGCAGCTTTCCAGCGCCCTCTGCGTCGGCAGTCCAGAAGCATCGTTCATCTGCCAGGCTGGCGCCTGCCCCCTTGATGTAGGCTTTTGATTCCGGTCCCACCGCAATGAGCACATCGGCCTTCTCTGCCGCGTAAGCACCGATCTCGAGGTGCCCGCTTTCAGCCATCTCGCCCATTTCCAGCATATCGCCGAGCACCGCGAGCCTGCGGCAGCTTTTCCCCATATCCCACAGCATATCGAGAGCTGCCTTCATGGCGTCGGGGTTGGCGTTATAGGAATCGTTAATGACCGTGGCCTCTCTTACCCTGACGATATCCATGCGGTTGCCGCTTGGTTTAAAGGCGTCGAGCCCGCGCTGAATCTCTTCATGGGTCATCTGATAATATCTGCCGAGCCAGATGGCGGTCAGGCAGTTGTAAACATTGTGAATGCCAGGATAAGCGAAGTGGAAGTGTTCGCCATCTGCTACAAAGCGGATGCCCTGAGCGGAGGAATCGACCTGTTCTGCCTTAAGTGACAGATCCTCACCTTTAATCCCCACCCGGACAACCGAGAAGGGTTCTTCATCCTCTTTGATCTTATTTAAATACACATCATCCCCGTTGAGCAGCGCAATGTCGCCGGGACCCATGGTCTCGAAGATCTCTTTTTTGGCGGCCAGGATGTTGTCCTGGGTTTTCAGGATTTCGATATGGGCTGTGCCGATATTGGTAATGACGCTGATATGGGGTCTGACCTCACCGATGGATTTACGGATATCATCGAGATGGTCCATGCCCATCTCGATCACGGCGATTTCGTGCTCTGGCTGTAAGTTAAAGAGTGTCTGGGGGATGCCGTATTCATTATTGAAATTCCCCTGGGTTTTCAGGGTCTTGTATTTCTGGGACAACACTGAAGCGATGAGGTCCTTGGTTGTGGTCTTTCCGCTGCTGCCGGTAACGGCGATGACCGGTATATCATAGCGCTCCCGGTTGTACTTCGCCAGGGCCTTCATGGCTTCCAGGCAGGATTCGACCAGAACGACGCTGATCCCCTCTGGAAAATCCAGAGCTTCTGTCTCTGTAAAGCTTGTTGAACAGCCTTTTTCAGCTGCGATTTTGATGAAACAGTGTCCATCTGCCTTTTCACCCTTAATGGGGATAAAAAGATCATTTTCTTCGATTTTACGGCTATCGATGGCCGCGCCGCTGATCCAGTCGGTTGTTCCTGTCTGGATGAGCCGGCCTTCTGTGATTTTCACCAGTTGTTCAAGTGAAATTTTTTCCATATTTAAGTATCTTCTTTCTCCTGTTGTTTTGTCAAAGACAAACTGAAATTTTTACATACTTTCTTATTATAGCAAAACCACAGGCAAGGTTCCAACAATTTTATATTTTATTTACAAATTGACAAAAAGAAGCAAGAAAATCCTGCTTCTTCAATGATGATTTTAAGCTTAAGCGTCACGACCGTACGAAACGGGCGGTCGCCGGTGAGCAGCTGTGAACCTCCAATGGATATTATGGTATATGGCGCAATCAGGGTACTTTACCGAACTGCGCCTACAGTTTCATTGAGAAACAAATTGGTATATTTTTGGCAAAGCTGTCGAAGCTGTGAGATAAGAGTGCTGGGATTTGCGGCATCCTAAAAAAATCTATTGCTTGTCCCGCGCTACACCGTTGACCGTACGTTTCGTACGGTCGTCGCTGCCTTTACTTTATGCTTTAAGGTTTAAAAGTCACGCTGATCTCACTGCCCTTATCCACGGCGGTTCCCGCCGCCACAGACTGCTCGGCGGCAAAACCGGAGCCGGTAACCTTGAGGTTGAGGCCAAGACCGGTGACAATCTCGTTGACGGACTGAATGGACATGCCATTAAGGTCCGGAACTGTTACTTTATTGCCATTTTCACTGCTCTGGGAGCCAATCTCCAGGACCAGCTCTGTATTGGGGTCATAGACACTCTGGGCCGGGAAGCTCTGGGAAATGACGGTATCGCCATCGCCTTTTACATCCAGCTTATACTTGATGCCCTTTTCCTCCAGAATCTTAACAGCAAAATCCTTTTCCTGGCCGACCAGGTCCGGCACAGTAATGGCGTTCTGCTGGATCTGGGTGTCGCTGTCGGTCTGGCCGCCCATGTAGTCCAGAACCTGCTTCATCAGATTGATGGCAGTCGGCGCGGCACTGGTTCCCCCAAAGGCGCTGGGGTCAGGCTCGTCGAGCACCAGAAGAATGGAGTAGCGAGGGTCCTCGACCGGCGCGTAACAGAAAAAGGAGGTGACGTAGTAGGTGCTGTTGTAAGCGCCGTCCACAAATTTTTCGGCTGTACCGGTCTTGCCGCCAATGCTGTAGCCCTCTGCCAGGCTGGCAAGGGTCGAGTTTTCAGCGACAACATTTTTCATGATATTGCGCATCTCCGCCGAGGTGTCGGAGGAAATGATCTGTTTGGGGCCGTTCAGCTGGTTGTTGACATATTCCTGCTGGCTGCTCCCCTTTCCAATGATGGTCGGGTTCATATAATAGCCGTTGTTGACAACACAGTTCAGCGCTGAGAGCAGCTGAATGGGTGTGGTGGCAAGGCCCTGGCCAAAGGAGAAGGTGGCGTAATCCAGAAGGTTGATCTCGCCGTTTCCGTCAAAGGGACGGTTGATGATCCCGGCTTCCTCCCCTGGAAGCTCAATGCCTGTCTGCTTGCCAAAGCCATAGTTATAAACATACTGATAGAACAACGCCGGGTCCAGCTTCTGAATGATCTGGACCAGCCCTGGGTTACAGGAGTTTGCAATGGCTTCTGAAACGGTCTGTGTGCCGTGGGAGCCGGTGCAGTTGACGGTTACGCCGTTAATATTGATGGAGCCGCTGCAGTACACCTTGGTGTCCGGTGTCACCACGCCTTCCTCAAGAGCGCTGGACGCTGTTACAGCTTTAAAGGTAGAACCAGGCTCGTAGATGAAGCTGACCGCCGGGTTTTTCCACATTTCACTGAGCTGGTCGGCCTTGGATTTGTCCTTAAGGTCGCCCGCGTGCTTTGAGCTGTAGTAATCGCTGATGGCATAAGGGTCGTTGAGATTGTAATCCGGCTGGGTGGCCATGGCGATGATCTCACCGGTTTTGGTATCCATGACAATGGCCGTGCCGCTTTTGGCTTTCCATTCCTCAACAGCGGATTTAAGCCCTCTCTCGGCCAGCATCTGAATGTTGCTGTCGATGGTCAGTGTCAGATCCTTCCCCTGGGTCGGCTCCTTGATGATCTTTGTCTGCGAAGGGATCTGGTTGCCCTGGGCATCCTTCTGGAAATAGATGATGCCGTCGTCACCCTTCAGCTGGTCATTGTAGGAGGATTCGACACCGGTAAGGCCGGTATGGTCCTGCCCGGTGAACCCTAAAACATAGGAGGCAAAATTGCCGTTGGTGTAATAGCGGCGTTTATCCTCAATGAGCTCAATGCCGTTATAGCTTTTTGTCTCGCCTTTTTCATTTTTAATGGCCTGGTCCTCTTTAATCTCTCGGGCCAGGGTGTTATCGACCTTGCCCTCAATGAGCACTGCGCTGTTTTCCTTTCGGGTCAGCACTTCATGGGCGTCGTCATAATCCATGCCCAGCACGCTCACCAATACCTGGGCGGCTGAATCGGGATCCTTGATCTCATCGGGCACCGCGTAGACGGTGCCATCCAAAAAGCTGACACCCTCAGGGATTCCAGCGACGACCTTCTCGCCGTCACCCTTTTTAACCCCGTTTTTCACCTCAACCTTGTCATCCTCAGTCTTGTTGACCTTGTCCAGAACCTCCTGGTAATCAAGGTTCAGCTTCTCACTGAGCCCCTTTGCCAGCTTTTCGGGCTCCTTGACCTCCAGCGGGATGACGTGGATGGCGGCGGCTGAGGAGTCCTGTACCAGGATGCGCATATTGCGGTCGTAGATATTCCCCCTCGAGGCTTTTAACGGCACCTCCTCCACCAGCTGGTCCACCTGACGCGAGTACTGGTCGGTGGAGTCGATAATCTGGAGATACATCAGTTTTATTACAAGTATTAAAAATGCAACTGCTAAAATAACAATTGCATAATACATACGGGACTGCTTTAAATTTTTCTTTTTTTTCTTACGCGCTCTCATTGTCACCCTCGATTATTTAAAAATCGAACGGAGCCAACTGTCGCTCTGGGTGTCCGCTGACGCTCTCTGTGTATTTTCCATGGTGGTTTCATAGACATACTGGCTGGCAGTGGGCGTGGTCATGCCATAGCCTCTGGCTGTGGCCTCAATACCGCTCAGATCGTCGGTGCTGGCCATGATCTGCCCGTTTTTACTGTCGTTGACTGCCTGCTTGTCCTCAAGTTCTGCCTGCATGGTGCGCACTTCCTCGTTCAGCTCTGAAATCATGGACTGCTGGAACAAAAGGCCGATGCAGACCACAAAAATAAGCACGGCTGCAATCATAAGGTAAGATAAGCCGGTAAGCTCCTTGGATTTGGCGCGGCCGCGGCGTTTTCGATTGCCTGCTTTTGCGGCTTTTACATTATTTTTAGCTTTTTTATATGACTTTTTGCGGGTGCTGGTCCGTCCCAGGCTTTCACTGGCTGAAGCAGCATCCAAATTCATGGTATCAGAAATAACCCAACTGTTCTGCATGTTCTCCATTTTGATTTTGCTCCTTGTTCTATAGCTTTTCTGCAATTCTTAATTTAGCGCTTCTGGACCTTCTGTTGGCCTCGATCTCTTCCGGCGCGGGAAGCACCGGCTTGCGCGTAATAATCCTGACTTCCGGCTTTTTCCCGCACACGCAGGCGGGGAACTCCGGCGGACAGGTGCAGGGGTTCTGCTTGTCCTTAAAAAAATGCTTGACGATCCGATCCTCAAGGGAATGGAAGGTAATGATGCACATACGCCCTCCGGGCTTCAGTGCTTCGATCCCCGCTGAAAAGGCATCCTCTAAAATGTCCAGCTCATGGTTGACCTCCAGGCGGATGGCCTGGAAGCTTTTGCGCGCCGGATGCTTTTCTTTGAAGCGCTCTTTGGCCGGGTAGGCGGCCTTGATGAGCTCGCTGAGCTCCAGAGTGGTCTCAATGGGCTTCGTTTCTCTTTCCTTTATAATGGCGTTTACAATACGGCCGGCAAAGCGCTCCTCCCCATAGACCTGCAGCACCTTTTTCAGGCGCTCCGGCGGATAAGCGTTGACGACCTCATAGGCCGACAGCTCTGCCCCGCTGTCCATACGCATGTCCAGTGGGCCGTCATGGTGGTAGGAAAAGCCCCGGGTTTCATCATCAAACTGAAAGGAGGAAACCCCCAGGTCATAAATGATGCCGTCGATCTGCGAGACACCGGCTTCCCCGAGCACCTCTTTCAGATGAACAAAATTATTTTTGACAAGCTGTTTGCGGCACGCGTAAGGCGCGAGACGTCTGCCCGCGTAGTCCAGAGCAAAATCGTCCTGGTCGATACCGATCAGGGTTCCGTCTGCGCTCAGGCGTTTGCAGATCAGCTCTGAATGGCCGCCGCCGCCCAGGGTACCGTCGACATAGGTACCGTCCGGCCTGATCATCAGCCCGTCAACGGTTTCGTGCAAAAGCACGGTTGTGTGTGAAAATTCCAAAGGTTCCCTCCTTTCTGCTAGATTCCCAGCTCTGCCATTTTATCGGCAATATCGCTGACGTCCATATTGTTGTAGTTGTCCCAATTTTCTGTGTTCCAGATTTCAAGCCGGTTGGAAACGCCGATGATCTTGGTTTCCTTTTCCAGCCGGGCATGCTTTCTGAGAGGCGCGGGAATGGAGATACGCCCCTGCTTGTCCAGCGCGCACTCGGAGGCGCCGCTGAAAAAGAAACGCGTAAAATCCCGGGCATCCTTGTCGGAGATGGGCAGGGTCCTGAGCTTGTTCACAAAGATCTCCCACTCTTCTGTCGAAAAGACAAAAAGGCAGCAGTCAAGCCCCTTGGTGATGACAAAGTCCTTGCCAAGCGCTTCCCTGAATTTGGACGGGATGATCAGACGGCCCTTGTCGTCAATATTATGCTCGTATTCACCAAAGAACATGCCAAACGCCACCCTTTCTTCCACAAATCCCCCACTTTATTGGGTCATTACACCAATTCTCCCCACATTATACCACAATGCACCACCCAGGGACAAGTTATTACCATCAATCTTAAAAAATTAAATATTTACTTTTGCTCTTTATTTTAATGATTTTTGGGTATTCCTTAAGCTGAAGTCCGTTTCAACCCACATTACCCCTTGTTCTGCGCGCTTTTTTAGTTTAATATAGTAGGGATTGATGCTGCTGACAAATTTAAAAATTTGTCAGCACCCATATTTTTCAACGTCATTAAATGATAAGGAGTACGTGTATAAATGAGAGCAGTAGTTACGGTCATTGGTAAGGACCGCACAGGAATTATTTACAATGTGTCCAAAATTCTGGCAGAGAGCAACGCCAACATTGAGGACATCAGCCAAACGGTTATGCAAGACTTTTTCACCATGATCATGCTGGTGGATGTCACCAAGATGACCTGCGATTTCGCGCAGCTTAAGGAAGAGCTGGAAGCGCTCAGCAAGACCATCGGCATGTCGATCCGCATTCAGCATGAAGACATTTTTAATGCCATGCATTCCATTTAAGAGGTGAGGCACAATGGCAATGTTTAAAGATGTGCTCGAAACCGTCCGCATGATCGAGAAGGAAAATCTGGATATCCGAACCATTACCATGGGGATCTCTCTGATGGACTGCATCGACGCCGACGGCGAAAAAGCCCGCCGCAAAATTTACGACAAAATCACCCGAATGGCTGAGCACCTGGTATCCCAGGGCGAACGCATCGAAACCGAGTTTGGCATTCCAATCGTCAATAAACGTGTCTCTGTGACGCCCATTTCGCTGATCGCGGGGGCCAGCAGCGACACCGACTATGTGGCCTACGCCGAAACCTTAGATAAAGCTGCCCACGAAATCGGCGTCAACTTTATCGGCGGGTTCTCTGCGCTGGTGCCCAAGGGCTTTACACGGGGCGATCTCAACCTGATCAACTCCATTCCCGAAGCGCTGGCCTGCACCGAACGTGTCTGCTCCTCTGTCAACCTTGGCTCGACCAAAACAGGGATCAACATGGATGCGGTTAAAATGATGGGCGAGATTGTCAAACAGACCGCTTACCTCACACGCGATGAGGACTCCATTGGCTGCGCCAAGCTGGTGGTCTTCTGCAACGCGGTCGAGGACAACCCCTTCATGGCAGGCGCCTACCACGGCATCGGCCAGCCGGACACCGTGCTGCACGTGGGTGTCAGCGGACCAGGCGTTGTCAAGAAAGCCCTTGAAAAACACCAGAACGCCAGCTTTGACGAGATGGCTGAGATCATTAAAAAAACCGCCTTCAAGATCACCCGCGCCGGCCAGCTTGTGGGCACCACGGTGGCAGAGCGCCTGGGCGTCCCCTTTGGCATCCTGGACCTCTCTCTGGCCCCAACGCCCGAAATCGGCGACTCGGTTGCCCGCATTCTTGAGGAGATGGGACTGGAACACTGCGGCGCCCACGGAACCACCGCGGCGCTGGCCATGCTCAACGACGCGGTTAAAAAGGGCGGCATCATGGCCTCCACCTCTGTTGGCGGCCTGAGCGGCGCTTTTATTCCTGTCAGTGAGGACGAGGGCATGATTGAGGCGGCCTCCATGGGCGCGCTGTCCCTTGACAAGCTGGAAGCCATGACCTGTGTCTGCTCAGTCGGGCTTGACATGATCGCCATTCCTGGCGATACCCCTGCCGCGACCATCTCCGGCATCATTGCTGACGAAGCGGCCATTGGCATGATCAACGCCAAAACCACCGCTGTCCGCCTGATCCCGGTATACGGCAAGGGCCTTGGCGAGTCTGCCTCCTTTGGCGGGCTGCTGGGTACCGCGCCCATCATGGCAGTCAATCCCAATGACTGTTCTGTCTTTGTGAACCGCGGCGGCAAAATTCCCGCTCCGATCCACAGCTTTAAAAATTAATAAAAATCGAACTTAAATTTAACGGCTGGCCCATGATAAATGACGAAACACAGGGCGCAACGCCCTTCGTCATTTTCCAGCGGCCAGCAAACAGGGGGAGAAAACATGGAAGATTTAAAAGTAGCAGTTTGTGTCTGTACAGAATGTGTGATGAAAGGCGCTATGGACATCATCGAATCCATCGAAAGCCTGAACGATGTTAAGGATGTCCTTGAGCTCTCACGCGGTATTTATATCGAAACGGTTAAATGTATCGGCGAGGCAAAGCATGGAATGAAATCCCCTATTGTTTCTGTCGGAAATGTTGTGATCGAAAAGGCAAATACGGAAACTGTTATGGCACAAATTCTTGAAATGACAAAATAATCAAGAAGGAAGTGAATTTGTAAATGAGAGGAATCTACACACCTGTGACCAAAATCCGCCGTCAGGTTTTTGCCGCCATCGCCAAGATGGCCTATGAGGGCGGCGATTACGCCAGTAGAGTGGAAGAAATCCCTTTTGAAATTATACCGGGCGAGGTCGCAAACTACCGCGACAGTGTCTTTAAGGAAAGAGCCATTATCGGTGAGCGCCTGCGTCTCGCCATTGGCCTGCCCTTATACCCGGTCGATCAGCCCTCCCCCATCTCCAGAGATGTGGAGGAAAGCGCCATCGCAGAAAAGGTCTATGATCCACCTCTGGTCAATGTTATTCCTTTTGCCTGTGACGCCTGTGAGCCTAAAGCCTTTATGGTGACGGACAACTGCCGGGGCTGTCTGGCACACCCCTGCGTATCAGTCTGTCCGGTAAACGCCGTCTACATGAAGGATGGCAAATCCCATATTGACAAGGAAAAATGCGTGCGGTGCGGGCGCTGCCGCGAGGCCTGCCCTTACGAGGCCATCGTAAAATATGACCGGCCCTGCGCGGCGGCCTGCGGCGTCGACGCCATTGAGAGCGACGAGCTGGGACGCGCCAAGATCAATTATGACAAGTGTGTTTCCTGCGGCATGTGCCTGGTCAACTGCCCCTTTGGCGCCATCGCAGATAAAACCCAGATTTTTCAGCTGATCCACGCCATCAAGGAGGGCGATGAGGTCATCGCTGAGATCGCCCCGGCCTTTGTAGGCCAGTTTGGCCCTCTGGCAACGCCAGAAAAGATCAAAGAAGCCATTAAGGCGCTGGGCTTTGCCGATGTGGTCGAGGTGGCCCTGGGCGCTGACCTGGGCGCTGTTGAGGAGGCCCACCACTATGTCAACAAAGTCGTTAAGGGGGACGATCCCTTTATCGGCACCTCCTGCTGCCCGTCCTGGTCTGTCATGGCCAAGACCAAATTTCCGGAGATTGCCCACTGCATTTCCGGTGAGCTGACCCCAATGGTCGCCACTGCCCGCATTATCAAAAAAGAACACCCCAAATCCCGGATTGTCTTTATCGGCCCCTGCGCAGCTAAAAAGCTGGAGGCCTCCAGAAAGAGTGTCCGCAGCGACGTGGACTTTGTCATTACCTTTGAGGAGCTCATGGGTATGTTCGTGGCCAAGGGCATTGAGTTCGGCGACCTTGAGGATGACGGCAGGCTGGACGACGCAACCGCGGCTGGCCGCGGCTACTCTGTGGCCGGTGGTGTGGCAGACGCCATCTGCAACGCAGTCCATGACCTCTACCCGGACGTGGATGTCAAGATCGACCGCGCCGAGGGCCTGAAGGAATGCCAGAAAATGCTGAAGCTGGCCCAGGCCGGCAAACGTGACGGCTACCTGCTAGAGGGCATGGCCTGTCCGGGCGGCTGTATTGGCGGCGCCGGCACGCTCATGCCGATTAAGAAAGCCGTCACAGCGGTTACCAAGTTCCAGAAGGAAGCCGATGAAAAACTGGCGACCAAGAGCGCCTATATGTCTGAGCTCAATCTGATGGACGACAAAAAATAAAGGCCCCAGAGCGCGTCTTTATAAAATATTTATACGATCCGCCAAGCCTTAACACCACCTTCACGCGCAACGTGATATGCTGTGCTTAAAGAAGGTGGAAACTATGGCAGATATCATTTTACTCTTAATACTAATTTTTGCCGGCATCGCGGGCTGTTTTGCCGCTTCCCATATCGACAGCTTTATCCGAAAGCTGCGCACTTACGGGTGGCGCAAGCTGTGAAGTGATCACGTATAACCAAAAAGATGACCGTCCAAAACGGGCGGTCATCTTTTTTGATACTCCCTCCCCACCCTGGGTATAAATGAAGCAGAAAGGCATTTATGCTGTTTATTATGAGGAGGAAAACAAAATGACCAAACACACCATTGCAGGCGAATTTGATAAGATAAAAAACAAGCTGCACCGCAAGGATAAAACCGAGCGTCCCAAAGAGCTGGACGTGGAGGATGTGATTTCAGAAGAAATTGACCTGAATTCAGAAGCGGCGGTAAACATCAGTGAGCACAACAGCCGTGAGCACACGAGCCACCCATCCATTGATGATATGACCCGGTAAAAGCACAAAAGCGGGCAGGCCCTCTGGCCTGTCCGCTTTTTATTTTCACTATCCGATAATGCGTTTAACTTCCTTTACCATGGCTTTACCAAGCAGCTCGTGCTGGTCTGCCTGAAGGTGGAGCCCATCCTCGTCGCTGCTCTTGACAACGGTTCCAGCGTCAAAGAACTCGACCCCGTAGGCTTCGGCCACGCCCTTATAGAACTGGGCAACATCCTTGGATTTTTCTTCGTTCCCTGCAAACATGTACTTGAACACGCCGTCTGCGATTGGCCCCAGCGGCGGCGGGCCTACCAGCAGCACCTTGGGCTCGCCGGTATAGTCTCCGACCTGATGCAGGGCCTTATCCACCAGAATACCCACGCCGTTGGCGATATCCTGCGGGGATACGGTGTAGCGCACCTTAAGGTCATTGGTGCCCACAAAGATGATGATCATGTCAAAGGGCGCCTGGGCATCCATGGTTGGAATGATCTGGTCCTTGCCGCAGCGGTATTCCTCGATGGGGTCGTTCCAGACCGTGGTGCGGCCGTTGAGCCCATCGGCGATAACCTTGTACCCGTCCCCCAGGCCGGCCTGCAGCACGCCTGGCCAGCGCACATCGTCATCCCAGCGTTCCAGCGGCTTGATCATGTCGTTTGAGGGCTTCCAGCCCCAGGTGTTTGAATCCCCAAAAATCAAAACAGTTTTTTTCATTCGATTACCTCCACTAAAATATATTTTAAGCCCAGAAGGCTCATTAACCAATGGTCTGCCACAGCGCCGGCTTGGTGACAGCCGCCGCCAGGGCGCCGTTATCAAGAGCTGCTGTCACCAGCTCCTCCTCCATGCCCAGCCCGCCTGCCAGAAGCGGCACCCGGATCTGGCGGAGGATGGCGTCATAAATGCTGCCCGGTATGGTCATGGGCATGACCAGCCCCGCGTCGGGCCGGCTCTCATTAATGCTCTGGACGCCTGTGGCCATGGCGTTGGTATCAATGAGGAACAGCCCCAGAATCGAGAGCATTTCTTCCTCCTTTATCCACCGCACACACTGGGGCTTCATGGTGATGACAGCATCCACCCCCAGCTTTGACAGAAAATCAATGCTGGTGCGGTCCCGGGCCAGCCCCTTGATGGAATCCTGGTGCACCACTGCCTTGCGGCCATACTGGTGAATCAGCCTGACAATTTTGGGCAGGGTATTGACATCCCCCAGCTTGAGCATGACGCAGGGCAGGCTGGTCTTTGTGAGCACACATTTCAGGCCCTCGGCCGAATTGACTGACGGGATGATCCGTGAGCCGGCGAGCAGCCGCTCCAGTTTAGACGTTTCCAAAACAATCCCTCCTAATTTTAGGTATAAAAAATCCGTATCATACCTCATCGCACAACAAACAGACGTTACACGGTGTAACAAGGTATAATACGGACAACTCTTAGACTCAAGTCCTTAAACTGATGATTAATTGTTTACATTATATGCTAATCCTTTTCAATTGTCAAGCTTTAAATCGGAGAAGCTGTACAGGACCCGCGGCCGGGCGTGTGAAAAAAATCGCAAGTTTGATTTAAGGTTCAAGTAAAAGGTATTTCAATGGAGAATTGAGAATGGAAAATGGAGAATTCACGTGCCCTTTTTCTAACGAAAAAGCGATTAAAGCAGCGGCCTATGGCCGCAATTAAACTCAAAATGCGCAGGCATTTTGTTCCTGTAATTCTCCATTCTCAATTCTTCGTTCTCCATTAACAAACCTCTACTGAACGCTTTACCTCCTAAGGCTAACGTTTTTTGACGCCAAAAGACGACCGCCCGTTTCGGACGGCCGTCTTTTTAATCATTCCAGCCCAGCACGTGTATGAGCCTGAAATCATAGTAGGCATACGCGCTGGCCGGATAGCTGATTCTGTCGGTTGTGTTGGAATTGATCAGATAGTCCTGAACCCTGCCGTCCTCGCCGTAGATCACATCGGTGATGATCACCGAGTGCCGCCATTCGCCGGTGGCGCCGTATTGCAGGACATCTCCGGGCTCGCCGGTATACAGGTTTGGATGAACCTCTGCCACCAGGCCGAAGCCACTGTTGTTTTCGGCGTAGTTATAGAACTCATCGACCCCTGCCCACGCCGGCGACCGGCCGTTTGGCTGGTTCCAGGTATCCACCTCATCGTCAAACCATTTCCACTGGGCATAGCCGTCCCAATCCATGGGGATGCCGCCCGCATACAGGCACTGCGAAATAAAATTATTGCAGTTGCCGCCGTAGCCGTCATAGAGAAACCAGTCCGGGTTGCGCTTTACGGTGAGGGGATCGACCCACTCCATGGCGTAGGCCACTGCCGCGTCCCGGTCATAGGGATGGCTGTGGGGCTTATCGGCTGCCGGGCTGTCTGCCGCTGTAAAGCGCTGGGCGTTCTGGTAATCGACCGCGGCCCTGGCGTTTTCAAGCAGCGAATCCCGGATCTGGTCCAGAACCTCCTGGACATTTTTGGGACCTTCACCCTCGGTTTCCTGTTCAAAGCATTCCTCGATGAGCAGGTAGCCGTCCTCCTCCTTTTCATGCGCCACAATGCGGTAGGCATCGCCGCTTTTCCGGAGTGTGAACTGATGCCGGATGCCGCTGCTGCTGGCATCGACCTCTGGGATAAAGGCAAAATTGACGATCTGGTCCTCCAACAACTCGATCTGCACGTCGCCGCCGGGCTGCGGGGCTGCGTTTACATAGGTGACGCCGATGCTGCAGGCATCCATTTTAAGGTCGTTTGGCTGCAGCTTTCTCACCCCGATCAGGTAGGAAAGCGCGGTCTGGTCGATGGCGGCGGCTTTGGCTGCCGATGCCTCTGCGGTGTCATAAAGGGCCGTGAGGTCCTGTTCCTCCAGGGAGGCCACACTGTCAAAATACAGGGTCATATAGTTTAGAATACAGTCCTCTGCCGCCGTGTCAAGGCCAAAAGACTGGATGTCGTTCCGGGCCGTTACGGTAATCTCCCGGGCTTGTGTCAATTCCTCCAGCTCTCTGAAGCTTCTGGACCAGTTCTCATAGGCCAGGGCACCGCCGGATACAAAATCATAGGCGGCCAGCCCCTCCAGAAAAACAATGGCCAGAATCAGAATGGTCAGAACCAGCTTGCTGCATGGCTGCACTGTTTGCTTTTTATCACTCATTCTGTTCTCCATTTGAAGGTATTCGCTTCATTATATCATTTTTGGAGCTGTCTGTGTGATAAAATTTCACTCTGTTCCTTCAAGAATCTGTCCCGAGGGCCTCCTCCAGACGCGCCAGCATGATCTGGCTGGTGCGGGTAAAGGCCTCCCGCTCCTCCTGTGTCATGGTGCCCAGGGCCTTTTCCTCAAAAGCGCTCAGGCTTTTTAACAGCTGTCCCGCATAGTCTGCACCTGTCTTGGTAAAAGCAATACGCTTGTTGCGTTTATCTGATGGGTCGGCCTTTTTTTCGACGATCCCTTTCCGGGTCAGCGCTTCCAGGATGGTGTTCACTGTCTGCTTAGGCAGCATCAGCTTCTCGCAGATCAGCCGCTGGTTACAGGTCTCCTGATACGCGTTCACTGTGTAGATCACAAACAGGGTATTGACCGTGATGCCCTGCCGCTTGGCCCATTTTTCGTACAGGGCGTTGCAGCTGAACCAGAAATCATAGTAGGCTCTAAGCGTGTTCTGAATACTATCCTGCATATTCTGCCTCCTTGCTTCTGAGTGTACTTTTGTGCAGCCCCCACAGAACCACGAGCACTGCCATGATCAGGGCCTGGGCGCCTGGCAGCGCCATCCACACCCCCTTGAGGCCAAAGAGCCTGGGCAGGATAAAAATGCACAGCGGCGTAAACAGTACCGGGTCCAGATAGACCAGCAGGGTGGAGTACAGCGTCTCGCCGCAGGCATAAAAATAGGAGGTGAACAGCTTGCCCAGCCCCATCATCGGAAAGGCCAGTCCCAAAATGGGCAGCGCTGACCGGATGACCGCCGCCGTCCCGGCCGAGGTGCCAAAAAAACCGGGCAGCAGGTCCACTGCCGGCACGCAGGCGATCAAAAACAGCGCCGAAAAGACGAGCACAGTCATCAGCCCTCTGTTTTTCAGCCGCCTCATGGCCGCATAGTCCCCGGCACCGCTCGCATAGCTGATCAGGGGCTGCATGCCCTCACCCACGCCCTCCAGCAGCAGCAGGACTGAGCCGATAAAATAATTGATGACCGCGTAGGCCGATACTGCCAGATCACCGCCGTAGGCCAGGCACTGCAGATTGTTATAGACCGTGATCACCGACGGCATCAGCGACAGGCCAAAGGGGGACACGCCAATTCTCAGCATCTTGACCATCATCCGCTTTTGAAGCCGGAAATGGCGCCTGCGGACAGGGTGCTCCCGGTCCCGGAAAAGGCAGATCAGGCTTCCGGCCACTGTCAGCGACTGGGCGATAATGGTGGCCAGCGCCGCGCCGGCCAGCCCCATGGGGACCACCATGGTTAAGCAGGCGTCCAGAATAATATTACAGACAAGACCTGTGCTCATGATCACCATGGCCTGGATGGTCTTGTGGCTGTTCCGGATCATGGGGATCAGGCCAGAGGCCAGTATCTGCATGCTGCCGCCAATGGAAATGATCCGGATATAGGCCATGGCCGCGTCGTACACCTCGCCCCTTGCCCCCAGGGCATATACGAGCACTGGGTTCATAAAGACCAGGAACAAGGTGAGCAGCGCGCTGGCTGCCACCAGCAGCATCAGGGTATTGGCCCGGGCCGCGTTGGCGTTTTCGTCACACCCCGCGCCCCGCGCTGTGGACATGAGCACAGAGCCGCCGACACCGATGCCCATGCCCAGGGCGATGAGCACCGCTGTAATAGGCCATACAAGGCCAATGCCCGCCAAGCCCACATCACCGACAGCATGCCCCACAAAAAAGCCGTCTACAATGGTATAAAGCCCGCTTAAAAACATGGTAAACATGGAGGGCAGGACAAACTTAAAAAACTTTTTATCAACCGCTTGCGCTTTCATTTTTCACCTCACCAAATTAGTCCGGTTTCGGACTAATAAATTTTAACACAGCCTTAAAGAAAATGCAAACCAAAGTTTCGCCTGGCCTTTTTGGCAAAAGCGTGTTATAATTATTTAAACAAAATAATTAGCACGCAAAGGAGTTGACAGCCATGCGCTATGAAGGACGCGTATTCCGGCCGCCCAGCGAGGCCTACAGCCTGATTATCCAGGCTACCGTGGGGTGCAGCCATAACAAATGCCGTTTCTGCGATATGTATAAAGAAAAAAGCTTCCATGTCCCCCCTCTCGAGGACGTCATTGGGGACCTGAAGCAGGCCCGGGAGGCCTATGGCCCTGTAAACAGGATTTTTCTGGCCGATGGGGACGCCCTGGTCCGCCGTTTTTCGGATCTGGAGGCCATTCTGGGCGCCATCCAGGAAATCTTTCCGGAGTGCGGCCGGGTCACCAGCTACGGCTCGCCCAGAAGTATCCTGATTAAGACACCGGAGCAGCTTAGAAGGCTCAGAGCCCTGGGGCTTAAGATGATTTACATGGGTCTGGAATCGGGCAGCGACGCCATTCTCTCCCATGTGAACAAGGGTGAGACCGCCGCCGAGATCATAAAAGCCGGCCGGATGGTGCGTGAAGCGGGGATGAAGCTGTCGGTCACGGCCATCTCCGGCCTTGGCGGCAAAGCCCGCTGGCAGGAGCACGCAGTCAAAACGGCAGAAGCACTGAACGCTATGAACCCCGAGTACATCGGTCTGCTCACCTTCCGGCTGGAAGGCCAGGCGCCCATGATCCCCGAGGTAGAGCGCGGTGATTTCCAGATGCTCACCCCCATCGAGGTGGCCCGGGAGACCCTGCTGATGATGGAGCACCTGGACAGCCCCGGCTCGGTATTCCGTTCCAACCATATCTCAAACTATATCAACCTGTCCGGTACCCTGAACCAGGACAAGCCCCGGATGCTCGCAGAGCTTCACGAGGCCCTTGGAGGCCGCGTGGCCTTTAAGAGTGAGGAAATGCGCAACTGGGACCTTAAATTTCACTGATACTAAAAAGACTGTTCATTTTTTGAACAGTCTTTTTTAAATGCTCTGATTTTATTATGTAATAAACGACATTTGTGTCATTTATACACACTTTTGGGAAAGGCCTTGTGTTTAAGGCGATTTTTAAAATACATCGCTTTCCATTTCGCTAAATTTTTAAATTTCAACATGAATATAACCGTGCGCATAATAAGGCAGGACGTTTAAGCCCACATCCTTTGCCGCCCCGGCCAGCTCTCCCACCGCCACACCGGGGCAGTAAAGATCTGCGGCGCAGCCCCGCATGTGAAAAGACCACGCCACCCCGCCCACCTCTGCGTTGCGCGCCTCACAGCGCACACCGGAGGTAATGATCACGGGCTGTCCAAAAACACCGCGCAGGGCCTCAATCTTATCGAGGAGCGCGGGGTTCATGGGACAGGGCCAGCCGCCGCAGTAGCCACCGCAGTCACAGCGGTACTCCTCCATGGCAAAATGGGCAGTGGCCATGAGTACTGGTGTTTCAGCCTCTGGCACTTCCTCCGCGGGCGGCGGCGCGTCCTCCGGCACCCCGGCCGGTGCTTCCGGCTCAGCGGGCAGCTCCTGCTCTGGCTCCCCCACTGCCTGCTCCGCCGTCGGCACAGGCTCCTCCTCCTCCCTAAGGCTCAGACCTATGAGAAAGACGCAGGAAACGAGGAGGAGGACTGATAGGATGAATCTTTGACTGATGGTTTTATAAATGTTTTTCATGGTTTCTCCCTTTTTAATTTAATTGAGAATGGAGAATTAAAAGGCCAAATCGGCTTTGCCGATTTGATCTATATCAAATTCGCTTTGCGAATTTGTACCGATAATTCTCCATTCTCAATTCTTCATTCTCCATTTAAAAAAGGGGCCTTTCGCCCCTTTTTTTAAGCTGTTTCCTCAATGACCACCTCGGTTTTGGTGGTGTCGACCTTCACCGCGCTGACCACCTTGGCCAGCGCAAACCCGTCGGGCTCAAAGGCGCCCTGGTCCACAATGGCTTGGGCCCCGGTCTTGATCTCGGCGTCGGTGATCCCATCCCTGTAATCCGGGATTGTGATTTTGTGCGGGTTTCCATCTGTCCGCTGGAACGTGATGGTTAAATCTTTGCTGGTTGTTGGCATTTTTGTAGTCTCCTTCTTATTTTTAATTTTGTGGTTCTGGTTTACCTGTATTCTTTTTTAATGGAGAATTGAGAATGCAGAATGGAGAATTTCGGAACAAAATCGCGATGCGATTTTGATGAAAATCAAACCGGCTCTGCCGGTTTGGCCCTTTAATTCTCAATTCTCAATTCTTCATTCTCCATTGTTGAAATCGTTATGCGATTTCAACCAGTTCTTCCGCCGTCACCTTCACCTGCTTTTCCCGGATGGGCTCCTGCATGCCGGCGATGGCCTTGGCGGTGGCCACAAAGGCCTCGTCGGTCACGCTCTCCTTGATGTCGCCGTAGGTTTTTGAGGATTTGACGATCTTCCCCTCTCTTTCGCCATGGTTGACGGTGATCTTCATCCCGATGGACTCGGTGTTTTTCTGAATGCTTGCCATTTTTCTTACCTCCTGTATTTGCGTTTTGGCATCGCTGCCTTACACTAATACAATCCGGTTTTGGCTCGATTTTTAACCCCCTCTTTAAAAAATTTTTTTAACACCGGTCATAAATGCCGTTTCAGGGCTGCCAGAGCCCGTTTATGGGTCTGGGTGATGGCGGCTGGGCTCACCCCCTTCTGGGCTGCCAGCTCTGAGAGGGTTCCTTTTTCCAGATACTGAAAACGCAGCACCTCCCGCTGCCCGGGTGAAAGCTTCCTGTAGGCGCGCAGGAGTGCCTTTTGCTGCTCTGCCGCCACGCAGGCTCCCTCGACATCGGCCTTTTCATCCAGGATCAGCTCGGCCAGGGCCACGGCGCCATCGGCGCCCTCCACCGGCATATCCAGGGACAGGGTCCCGGCAAGCGATGTGCTGAAGCGCCCCTCCCGCCTTTTTAAAAAATAGTGGACCAGCCGCCCTTGCATAAAGGTCTGGAAGTAGACCCTGGCGTCCAGGGCAAAATCCCGTACCCCCTCAACAAACACCGCGCAGGCCTCCTGGTACGCGTCCTCGAGCTCCTCCCGGTTGTAGACATAGCGGCTGACCACTGACCAGAGCATGGGTTTAAAAGCCATCAGCAGCGCTTCCACGGCTGTCTTGTCTCCCTGCTGGCCGCGTTTAACCAAAGCGTCCAAAGCGGTGTAATCCACTGTCTTTTTATTTTTCTGCAAATAAAGCCCCCTCTCAAAATAAAACATCCTCCTCCCGGAGCTCTCGCACCTCCAGAACAATTTCCGGAAAGCGGTCCTCCACCTGGGCCGCAAATTCCTGAAACTGGGTCTCGGCATCCTCCGGGTCTCGGGCCCAGAGCGTCAGCCCTGCCCGGCAGTCTGCGCGGGCGTAATAGGGGCGGCGCGTTTTTACCACTGGCCTGCCCCTGCCATATCGGTTCATTCTTTCACCTCATTCCTCGTAAAGCTTAAAAATATCGGTTCCAAATACGCTGTTCACATTGCGCTTCATGGCTTCCATGGCTGCCTCCGGACTGGGGGCCACGCCGCCGTCAGGAATACGATTGTATAGAGACGCATGCTTATTGTTTAAAGCATTGTTTATAAACAGTCCGCCTGTGTGTCCGTTCTGGGTACTGGTTTGTGTCCACACCTGTGTCGGCTGCTTTTGTTTCTCGAGCTGTGCCCATCCTGGCGCAAGGCCCTTGTCAAAGGGGATCATGCGGTACCAGCCTGCCCGGTTGCCGGTGTCCTTTTCATAGGTCACCCGTCCGGCCTCAATGAGTTTGCTTCTCTGTCGCATGACCTTGCGCCGGTCATCAAGGCCAAGACGGGCCATGATGACGGAGTTGGGCGCCTTGAAGGCTACAGGCCAGTGCCAGACGCCGGACACATCGGGCAGGGCGCTCTTGTTGTTAAAATACATGAGCAGATGCCAGTAGGCCTGAAGCAGCCCGGGCATGGGATGGGCCGAAAGCCAGTGGTAAAAGGCCAGAAGCTCGGTCAGGTAATTCAATCACACCTGCCCGGTCTGGGCCGGCGCCTGGTACCTGCAGGGATGGACAGCCACCTCTCCCAGACGGGCCTTTTCGTGGAAAAGCCTTAAAAGCTCGGCCTGGCCGCTGCCGGTCACCAGCACCATGGTCTCGAGCACTGAAACACCGCCCAGGATGCGGCGCTTCTCTTTTACCTTAAACCAGCCTCTGGCCATGCACCAGGCATAGGGCGTGTTAAAGCTGCTGGGCTGGGAGCAGAGGTAACCCCAGCGGCGCAGCAGGCGGTACAGGTTGTTCCGGCCAAGGGGACAGTCATTATCCTCGTTTAAAAAGCCCGCATTGGCCAGCATTTTGGCCGTGTCGCCCATGGAGCAGGCATTCTCAGCGCCGCCGATGGTGTCGTAAAATTCGATTTTAGGCTGGGCCTCGGTCAGCTCGTCCAGCAGGGCGCAGCTGTGGGCTTTCTCCTTTCTCAGCGCCTCAAACAGCGCGTCTCTGGCCGCGTCGTCGGTCTCGGCCTGCGCCAGCACTTCGGGCTCCATATAGGCCCCGTAGCGCTGGATGGAGGGCAGCACCACCCGCTTCACAAAATCGCCCAGACGTCTGGCATCCTCCATTTTGCTGCTGAAGATGAGCCCGTAAAGGCCCGGCTCATTGATGACCCACATTCTCTGGCTGCGCCCGGCGCCATCGACGACCGTCCGTTTCGTACGGTCGCCGGGAGCCACGTGGCGCATGATGGCGTGGGAGGCGTTGCGGTACTCCAGAATATCCGCCGCGTCCTTGCCCACAAAGCCCACATCCCGCCGGGTGACGGGGTTTCCGAAGGCATCGTGGATGGCCGCGCCCAGCTTGTCGTAAACCGGCCATTCAATCACCAGTGTGCGCAGGCTGGTAACGCCGTCAAATTTAAAGACGCGCTTGAGTAAATAATCTCTTTTCATCACAGGGCCTACCATTCATAATCCAGTTTCACATCGACGCCGACCCGCAGGGCCTGATTTCCCCCGAGCAGCCTTTCGATATTGACGCCGACGAACATCAGCTCCTCACTGAGCTTCCAGCGCAGCCGCGGGTTTACGGCTGTCTCCAGCAGCAGGGCGCGCTCCAGCCCCAGATAGTCCAGAAAAAAAACATCGCGGCAGCCCTCGGCGCAGGTGTCATCGGGTACCTGGAGCCGCACAGGCTTCAGCAGGTTAAAATAGCGTTTCAGGAAGCCGAAAAACTTAATCCCCATCAGCGCCGCCAGCCCTTCACAGCTGAAAAGCGCCTGGTTTTTGCCTTTCAGGATACACTCAAGCTCACCGATCTCTTTGTGGCGCCAGATAAAAAGCCGTTCCTTCACATTGTCTTCATCCACATCGCTGTAGTGCAGCGCCCAGGGAAAGCAGCCCGTATCGCCCCGGTAGTTCATGCACAGGCCCTCATGGTTCTCGAGGGTGGCGGTGAACAGGCAGCCCCCGTCCTCACCCATGTCTCTGTAAAAGCAGTTCGGACACATGCACTGCTCCCGGTTTACCTTTTGCTCGGTTTTCTGATTTTGGCCGCAGGAAACCAGAGCCTCCCATGCCGATTTTTTGGAAAAACCCTTTTGTACCGATTGTTCTTTCATTAAATCAGTACCTCCTCATTGTTTATTAACGCCGCGGTTGTTATCGCTGACGTTGGGATTATTATATTCCCGTTTTAACCCTGAAACCATCTACTTTGCGTTGGATTTGCTTTTGTTGGGATCATTTTTTACCAACAGGGGTCTCCGTTTTCATCCGAGCATAACCGGCGTAGCCGGCTGTACCAGTTTTTGACCGGCTCTGCCTCGTCTGGGCGCCGCACCAGCTCCCTTACCCAAACCACCATCCGCGCAAGCCTTGTTAACAAACGGTCCTTCCAGCTGGGCTTCTCACCTCTGCGCAGCCAAAGACGGATATCCAATGGGATCACCCGCTCCGATAGAGGCCCGGACAGCCTGGCCTCGGCTTGGCCGGCCATTTTCCTGAAATCCCGTTTGACGGCCACTGCCCGCTCCTCGCTGAAATAGACCTCCACCTCCCGATACCGCTGCTCAAAACCCTCGCAGATCAGGGCTTCATAGACCTCTGACGCATACTGACACCCCTTGACCATCTCCTCCGGCAGAATCCGGTGGCAGTACTGGGCGTTAAAGGCCTCGTCCAGGGCCCGCCGCTCCTGACAGTCCGGGCACAGCAGCACCGGCACCAGAAAGATGCGGATGTGATCCATGAGGTCGATGAGCATCCGGATGGCAAACCCGTTTTTATTCAGCCGCTTCCCGCATTTTTTGGGCTCATCAGTCTCTCCAGACGTATGAGGACGTTTCCAATCCAGCCCAGACTTTTTTGCTCCCAGCACATCCGATGCCCAGTCAATGATGTTCTCACAAAAAAATTCCTCCAGGAGCTTGGTCTTGCAGACCTCCGGCGAGTATCCAAACCGTTCCTTAATCTCTGCGAGCAGCGCCTTTAAAACCCTGCTCCTCGTTTTCTCAAAAGCTGTGCCAAAATCCTCATTCTCCTCAATCAAAACCTCCAGCTCAAACGTGCCAGGCTCTGCGCACTTCGACATAAAATCCTCCTTGCCGCTGATTTAAAGTAATAAAAAAACCGGTACGCGAAGCTTTTACGCTTCGCGTACCGGTTGATTGGGATGTGTCCCGGAAACCATGTTAAGTTGTGGGGATTACAATGATTTTTTTATTTCAGAAACAACTGTGCCTGCACTTTCTTCTGTCAGGTAAGGATGCATGGGCAGGGCCAGCACCCGCTTACAGAGCGATTCAGTCACTGGACAGCTGCCTTTTGTAAAGGGCACGTCCTCAAAAGCAGTCTGCTCATGCATGGGCTTGGGATAATAGACCATGGTCGGAATCCCCTGGGCTTTTAGCGCTGCCTGTAAGGCGTCCCGCTGGTCTACCTCTGGCAGCGTGATGGTGTACTGGGCCCAGCTGGATGAAAAACCTTCTGGAACAGCCGGGGTTTTGACCCTGCCGCCCAAGGCCTCGGTGTACTGTGCCGCCACAGCGTTCACTGCCTCCAGCTCCATATCGACAAAGGCTCTGAGCTTGACCTGAAGGATGGCGGCCTGGAGGGTGTCCAGCCGGGAGTTGACCCCGATGCGCACGTTGTCGTACTTAAAGCTGCCCTTGCCATGAATCTTGTAGGACTGGATGAGGGCCGCCAACTCTGCGTCGTCAGTAAAGACAGCGCCGCCGTCGCCGTAGCAGCCTAAAGGCTTGGCCGGGAAAAAGGAGGTGGTGGCCGCGTCGCCAAAGCTGCAGGCCCGTCTGCCGTTAATGGCCCCACCAAAGCCCTGGGCGCCGTCCTCCAGCACCTTGAGGCCATATTTATCCGCAATGGCCTGTATCCTGGGATAATCGGCCGGCAGGCCAAAAAGATCCACTGCGATGATCACTTTTGGCTTAAGCCTGCCTTCCTTGAGCACAGCCTTAATGGCCTCCTCCAGCCTTTCGGGGTCCAGGTTGAAGGTGTCCGCGTCCACGTCCACAAACACGGGCACCGCGCCCTGGTGGGCAACGACCTCGCCGGAGGCAAAAAAGGTGAAATCCGGCACGAACACCGCGTCACCCGGGCCGATGCCCCAGGCCATGAGCACCAGGGATAACGCGTCAGTGCCGTTGCCGCAGGTCTCGCAGTGTTTCACGCCCACGTAGGCGGCCATCTGCTCCTCCAGCTCGGTGACGGGGGCGCCGGAGATGAAATTCGTGTTGTCAAGCACCGTTTGGATGGCGGCGTCGATGTCTTTTTTCAGGTGGTGATATTGGGTTTTCAGGTCTCTGAATTGCATGGGTTACCTCTGTTTCTCACTTAATCCGTTTTCGTTCTCTATATAGCTGCGTCCACATTTTGGACAACTGAGGGCTTTCTCTAAAACCGCACCGCACTCGCAGACCCAGCCGACCTGCTGGGCCGGAACGCCTGCCATCAGGGCGTGATCGGGCACATCACGGGTGACGACTGCCCCTGCGGCGATGAGGGCATAGCGGCCAATGGTATGGCCGCAGACAATGGTGGCGTTGGCGCCGATGGTAGCGCCTTTTTGAACCAAAGTCCTTTTATATCCGGCGCTTCCCTTGGGATACTCAGCCCGGGGCGTCTGGTCGTTGGTAAACACCATGGAGGGGCCGCAGAATACGGCGTCTTCCAGCTCCACACCCTCGTAGATGGAGACATTGTTCTGCACCTTGACGCCATTTCCAATTTTCACCTGGTTTGAAACATTGACGTTCTGGCCAAAGGAGCAGCGCTCCCCGATGGCAGCGCCGCTTTGGATGTGGCAGAAATGCCAGATTTTCGTCCCCTTGCCAATGGTGACCTCATCATCGATGTAACTGCTTTCATGTACGAAATAATCGGCCATCAGCGTTCAAACCTTCCTATAAAGTCGGTGCTGGCGCAGGCATCCAAAGGCAGCTTCACGGGCTTGCCCTCTGCCGCGGACTGGTAGATGGCCAGCACCAGCTCCAGGGCGTTTTTGCCGGCCTGGGCATCCACATAGGGGGCCCGGTCCTGCTCGATGGCTTCCATCACATCCCGGTACAGGCTGGTGTGCCCGTTGCCGTAGACATTGCTGGTCGCTTCATGAAAGCCGTTGTTTTCAGTGCTTTCATGATCATCGGCGTCGGCCAGATCCCAGACGTCAATGGCGTTGGTGGACTTGCCGCCAAGCTTCA
Organism: Eubacterium sp. BL-380-WT-2B; assembly: GCF_009696115.1. NCBI lineage: Bacteria > Bacillati > Bacillota > Clostridia > Eubacteriales > Eubacteriaceae > Eubacterium > Eubacterium sp. BL-380-WT-2B. The sequence continues at coordinate 11,295 of NZ_VUMP01000011.1, read as the reverse complement.
CGGTGCCCTTTTCTCCAAAGAGGTACAGGGTCTCTTCCAGATTCTGGGGGTAAACGTTGGTGGTGCCTTCAACGGTTGCCACGGCACCATTTTTAAACTGGACCACGGCCATGCCCATGTCCTCTGCCTCCAGATAATCATGAAGCTGCTGCCTGGTCACGCCGTAAACCGTGTCGATCGCATCCCCCATCATCCAGCGCAGCAGGTCGATGCCGTGAATGCACTGGTTCATCAGGCAGCCTCCGTCCTGGGCCCAGGTGCCGCGCCAGGGCGCCTGAGTGTAGTAGTCCTCATTTCGGTTCCAGCGCACATGGATGGACCCGTGGGAGATCCGGCCAAAGCGCCCTGCCTCCACCGCGCCCCGCATTTTCTGGACAGCGATGTTAAACCGGTTCTGATGGCAGGCGGATACTTTTACGTTGTTTTCTTCGGCCGCTTTAATGATGGCGTCAGCCCCGGCAATACTCATGGCCATGGGCTTTTCGATGATCACGTGAATGCCGTGGTGGATACAGTACAGAGCGATCTCCTCATGCAGGCCGCTTTCAGTGGCAATGCCGATTAAGTCCAGATCGTTTTCTTCGATCATTTTCTTATAATCCGTGTAACGCGCAATGCTGGTGTCTTTCTCGAGGCCGTGCTTAGCCAGCAGGCTTTCCATGTGCTCGGGGATCACGTCACAAACGGCCACGAGGTTCAGGTTGTTATTCATTACGGCTGTGATATGGTTGGTCGCGATGCGGCCGCAGCCGATGAGTGCGTAGTTCATGGGTTTACTCCTGTTTGTTTATTATAGTTTTTATTAAAACTCATCTATTACAACAATTCAATGTTATCGCGATTTTCGACATTCTTCATCGCATTTTTTGTGTCAAAAATAGCTTTGGCATTCTGCTGAATCATCTCATAATCAACATTTGTGTGCGATGCTGTCACGACAATTAAGTCATATCCTCTGAGAATTTCAGGATTGATCTTTTCAATTCCTTTGTAAATTTTACCTTTATACTTATATTCCTGGATAAAGGGATCATAAAAATCAATCTGCGCCCCCACTTTTTCAAAGTTTTCAATGACCTTTAACGCCGGGCTCTCCCGGTAGTCGTCAATATCCTGTTTATAGGCCACACCAAGCGCAAGGACCTTCGCGCCGTTTAAGGCTTTTTTGTCTCTGTTTAAAATACGCGAAGCCCGGTCAATGCAGTACTCTGGCATCCGGTCATTGATCATCATAGAACTCTCAATCATGGAGGTGTGAAAGCCATACTCACGGGCCTTCCACGACAGATAATAGGGATCGAGCGGGATGCAATGCCCGCCCAGGCCCGGGCCTGGATAAAAGGCCTGGAAGCCATAAGGCTTTGTCTTGGCCGCGTCCACCACTTCCCAGATATTGATCTTCATGCGGTCACATAAGATGGCCAGTTCATTGATTAAACCAATATTGACATTTCGGTAAGTGTTCTCCAGAATCTTTTCCATCTCAGCGATGGCCGGCGAGGATACTTCATAGACGTCGCCGTCCAGCACTGCCCGGTACATCGCCGCGATGACCTCGGTAGCGTCTCTCCCAATACCGCCAACCACCTTAGGCGTGTTCTTTGTTTTATAAATAGCATTACCTGGGTCAACCCGCTCCGGGGAAAAGCCTAAATAAAAATCTTCACCGCATTTTAAACCTGAACCCTGTTCGAGGATGGGTTTGATCAGTTCTTCCGTTGTCCCCGGATAGGTCGTCGATTCAAGCACCACCATGGTTCCCTTTTTCAGATATTTGGCGACTTCTTCCGTTGATGACTTGACGTAGCTGATGTCCGGCTGCTGGTATTCATCCAAGGGTGTTGGCACGCAGATTGCGATAAAATCTGCGTCTTTGATGAAATAAAAGTCGGTTGTTGCAGAAAGCATTCCGGTATTGACTAATTCCTTTAAGTCATCGTCGATGACATCACCTATGTAGTTGTGGCCTTCATTAACCATTTTTACTTTTTCTTCCTGAACATCGAAGCCGATGGTTTTGAAGCCGGCTTTGGCTTTTTCGACGGCCAGGGGGAGACCTACGTAGCCGAGGCCTATGACGGCGACGCTAATATCCCTATCCACTACAGCAGACAAAATATTATTTTTCATTATTTTTTATCCTTTCAAAATATTTATTTATTGTATTATTAACTATAATTTCTCTATATAAATAATCAATGCCAATAGATGTACCAAACGTAATAAAACTTATAGCTATCAGTAAAGGTATAGAATCTGTTGTCTTCCCAAAATAAGGAAAAAATGCCGCTCCGTTTAAAAGCAAAAAAAATAATATTGATAAAATAGTTGTGTGAGTAATATATCCACCCTCTACAAACCCTGCTATTTTATTAATTTTTTTAGAATATTTCAAAGGCATATCTTTAAAAAAGCAAAATAAATATATTGACATCATAATAATAAAAATATTATTATACTTCAGAATAGCTTCGTAAAAAGAAAAATTCACTTCCAAATAAAGAATTTGTTAAAAAAGCTTTTAAAAAGGCTACCGGTAAATACCCATTACTATATAAAGATGTTAATAACACAACTATTATACCTACAAAGATAAATTTAATTAAAGTATGTCTAATCTTAATTTCATATTTGCCTATTGTTGCACCAACAAAATATAAGGGAACAAAATTGACAATATTGAAGGCGCCTATCTCAGTAAAAGACCTTCCTGTGTATCCATAAAAAAGTCGAAAGCCTACTATATCATCAATGCTGGATAAAAAAATTAATATTGACCCTAAAATAATAATGAGTATCAAACTCTGCTTTTTATTAATCTTTTTAATAATAATATTCATATATGGCATGAGTAAAAACATAAATACATAACCGACTAAATACCATAAATGGAAGAATAAACCTGTAAGTGATATAAAAGAATACAGTAATTTTGCTATTTCATGCATTTTAAGATTGAAAAAAACAATTACTACGATTAAAATCATTGGCAAATACTGTAAAACAGGAAGTAATACTCTATTAAATAGATCACGAATACCTCTCTTTTCTTTTTTAAACAAAAAGTATCCGCTAATTATAATAAATACATTTACACTTCCACGTGAAAAAGAATAAAATGTCAACATCCACATTTTATTGATACTCCATCCATTATCAGCTGCTATCGAGGACCCAAAAACATGAATAACTATTACCATAAATAAACAAATTATTCTTAGTAATTCAATATTTGATTGCCTGTCCCTATTTGATAATTTCGTCATTATGATTTTCCTTTTTAAACTGAATGACATATTTTATATAAACGAATAATTGTAATTGTTCCCGACAAAAAGTATACACACGCCAATGCCATTGCCGCTCCCATAATGCCATATGTTTTTACTGACCATAAGTCCAATACAAAATGAACGACAACAAAAATAAGATTTACTTTAAAATTGAACTTTTCATCGCCTATTCCTCCTAATATATTGCCCGGAATCCCCCTTAAAACAGCTTGTATAAGTGAGGCAACCAATAAAACCTGCATGATTTCTGTAGCCGATGCATACTGTTCCCCAAATGCAAAATTTATAATAGGTGCTGAAAAAATAATTAAAACAACATGTAAAGGTATCATAACTAAAGCATTTATAAATGAAATTTGTTTGAATTTATTCCAAATCCATTGTTTTTGACCAATATGTTTAATAAAATATGGCATAATAAAAATTAATAAAGTCTGAAATAGAAGTAAGGATATTTGCAATATATATGTAGCTATTTTGTAATCCGCTAAAGTTTCTGCATTATTTAAAACGAGACTTACAATAAATGTTTCGTTCAACTGCATAATTAATGAAGCCGCATTTGTAAACATCATGACAATACCAAATTTAATTATTTTTATGATTTCTTCTTTTTCAGGTAGAAGAATAGTATTTTTATATGTTTTTAAATTTTTTATAAATAGCCATGTTATCATAACAGATACAATTGTAGCAATATAGCGTGCAAAAATAACACCTTTAAGGTTCCAAAAGATAACAAAAATAATTTGCAGCAATACCAGTAGTACAGAATATATTAACGAAACAATTGCATATGCTCCATTTTCAAAACATGCTCTTAAAAACACCTGCATATCCTCAAAAAAGAAAAGAAAGATCGGTAATAAAGATGATAAAATTAGAAGCTCTCTGGCTTCTGAAAACTGTAAAGGAACCGTAGCAAAAAACACAATGCTGACAATAATCAATATTAAATCCACGATTGTTCCTATAGCTAAAGTAGTTATAAACCATCCTTTTTTTCTTGAATCTTCTGCATCTTGAGCACAATATCGAAGTGTTGCGGTAGAAATTCCAAACCCATTAAGTAACAGGACATAATTTCGGATCGTATCAATATATGTTAGAACACCATAATCGTACTTGGATAAAAATCTAGGCAAGAAAATTGCTGATAAAAAGCTTACTATTTTTACAATTATAGAACTTATAACGATATGAAAAAAACCTCTTTTATTCGCTTTTTGAAGTAAAGTTTTAATTCTTACTACTTTCACATTTATTCTCACTTATATCTCTTATAAACTTTTTATAATTCCTTTCGGCATTAAAATATTTCAACCAGAAAGAATAAGCATTTCGAGCATACTGTTGATAAGTAATTTTATTCATTTCCAAAAAGAAAAAAATCAAGTCGTTAAGCTCTCGAATTTGAAAATTTTTTTTCAATAATCTTCCATTATATCGGTCTATAACAATTTCTTTTGTACCACCAACATCCGTTGCGACAACTGGAATTCCAAAGGACATCGCTTCCATAATCGAAACAGGGATTCCTTCTGTTTCGCTTGTATTAATAAAAAGATCATATTCATTTGTCTTATAAAATTCCATCACTTCGGTATTACTAAAAAACCCCATAAAATTATATCTTATATTTGCGGGAAGTTTTTCTTCAGCATAATTTTGTATCTGACATAAAAGTTTCCCGTCTCCAAAATGAGTCCATTCTAAATTAACTTCTCTAATTTCAGAAAGCGCGTCAATTATTCTATCAATGCGTTTTATCTCTATGACGCTTGAGCAAGAAACGATTTTAAAAGTATCTCTATTTCCTCGTTTATTATTAAAGTCATTAGTATTGATCGTCCCTAATCTTGATAATTTAAACTTTTCTCTAAATTCTGGATACTTTTCCTCTAGATATCTTATTCCATCACATGAAATACAATATATTTCATCTAAATTTTGAAAGACATGTCTCCGTAATGGTAAATAATTTTTCCGATGACGAAACTCATATAAATCTATTCCATGACATCTTGTTATACATTTACAATTTTTATATTCTCTTTTAAAAAGAGTTGCCGTATACGCAGGAATAGTCATCCAATAAGAATAAAAAACCAAATCATTTCTGCTAATTTCTAATTTTTTTAATTTATTATTTACACATCGAAAGTTATAGCTGCCTGTAATGATATATGCAGCTAAGCTTTTTATGGTTTTTAATTCAAGTTTACCCATTTTAAATAAAAATTTTATTTCCTTATAAAACTCTCTTTTAAAAGGTACTCTGAAAAATTCTAAATATTTTAAAATGGGTTTATCCGGTAAGAGGGTGTTTTCTTGTTTGTGTAAATAAAATTCTTGCAAACAACAACATGGTAAATAGTATATTTCGTCAAACCGATCTTTAAAATACATTTTTTCCGTATCCAAAAATTTTTCTCCATCTCCATAAGGAAAAGAATTTGTTAATACAACTAAAGAACGCTTTTTTTTATTCAGATTTTTCATATTTAAACCTTATTTTACTTGTTATATATATCAAAAGAAGCGTTAATAAATTAATTATTGTAAATGTACTTGATAAAAAATTCAACGCTAAATCACGTGGTGCATATAATATACCATGGGTAAACATTAAAAAAATCGCTGAAACCCAAACATTTTTACTCTTAGCCAATACATCAGGAATTTTTTCAATTAAAAATCCATAAACAAAATTAATTATAATTACTCCTATATAACTGAAATCATGGAATATTTCTGCAATATAGCAAGATCCAAACCCTCCTCCTGACAAATAAATTCTAGAATCGATTAAATAAGAAATTGTTTGTCCAAAAATCTCACCATTTAACGCCATTGCGACCGTATTATTCGTGTATATATTGCTTGAAAAAATCATTGAAACAAGTGCATTATTTTTAAAAATAAGCGCTAAGGGTCCAAATGTATACTTAATTCCTGTCGGAAAATTTTTTTTAAAATGTTCAGCATATTCTATTATATGGATACTTCCTCCTTGTGATTCAAAGAAATCCGAAATATTTTTAGTAATCGAATAATTATATGTATTTATTCCTGCTCTGGTGTAGGAGTAAATTTCTAAAAAGCTAATCATAAATGGTATTAGCACTAAAAAAAGCAAAAGACTTTTTTTCCTTAACCATTTTTCTTTTTTATCCTCAGAATTTCTTAAAAAATAATAAATTAAAACTATTAAAAAATTAAGAACAAAAATGTTTCTTTGACCAAAACCAAGTGAACATACTCCATAAAGCAAATACAAAAAAACTGGAACCCTACATTCTTTTTTAGACGGTTTTGTCCCTAAAAATACAAAAAAACTGATCATTGCCATTTCAGATATCATTACAAATAGTGATGGTAGATGACTTTTAAAACTTGAATAATAATCTATATATTGATTATTATTCACAAAAACGATTCTCTCAAATAACCGGATAAAGTAAGGGATGTAGGCTATAAAAAAGAAAATTTTACTGACTTTTCGAACTTTTTTTACAGCTTCAATACTATTCCCTCTTATTTTAACCAAAAGATTAAAATCTTTTTTATAAGCTAAGACATTCCCCAACAACAAAAATACCAAACTAATAAATAATAATACAAAAACATGGTTTTCCATTGATTTCTCAGAAAAAATCAATCCAAATCCTTTACCTCCAAAATAAGAAAAAACTAGTTTCCCTAACAAAAAAGTAAAAAATGTTATATGAAAAGCTAAAAATACAATTCGCACTTTATTGCCTGTAAATGTATATAATATATTATGAAAAAATATAGCTAATATTGCATAAAAAAGCAAAACGGAATTTTGATATAAAATTCCTATTATAAATAAACCGAATGAAAACAGTAGCGTAACTAAAACCAATAACTCTTTATATTTTTCATTCCTAATACTTCTACTATTCGATTGAATAAACATAATTACTCCATCCCTTTAAATATTTATCTATATTGGATTTGCAACTCCTCTCTCGAACTTTAAATGCAAACATATTTATTTTCAAAAATAACTCTTCCTCGTCCCGTGGCGAATAAAATCCAACTCTATTTAAAAAAAGTTCTTCATCAAATATTGTGTCTTTATTTTTATCTCCTGGTAAGATGACATTACACCCAGAATATAATCCTTCATATATAGTTCTTCCAATACCAAATTTTTCATCACCTCTTAAGACACAATCAGTAATTTTATAAATTTTATTTATATCTTTGATCTCTCCAATAAATTTAATTCTTTTATCGCGCTTAGCATTTTTAATACAATTTTGTGCATATTTATTTTTTTCATTTCCTACTATTAATAATAATAAATCCGGATTATTTATTTTCATAAAAACCTTAATAATGAACTCAATCCCTTTACCTTCTGTAATCATACCAATCACTGAAAAAACAATTTTATCTTTTGTCTTTATTCCGAGTTCATCTTCCACTAAATTTTCATCTATATCTATGACACCGCTCATATCAAAGGGATTATTTAGCACAATATAATTTTTTAATTTACCAATAAATGGTTTTTCAGTTCCGGTGTCAATAAAAATAACACCTACCGCATTTTTTAGCTTTTTTAAAATATGTCTATACTCTCTATGATCTCCTTCAAAAATTTCTCTAATATGTATAAAATAACGATTTTTATTATCTACAATCGGATACATTATCAATGAATTAATATATATAATATCATAAGATCCAGTTTTAATAATTTTATTTATTTTTGTTTTATTTAAATAATACATTGCCGTTTGAATAGAAGTAGCTACTTTACCTTTTAAAGACATTGATTTATGACTTAAATAGCATTTTTTATAGGGAAGCCAACATCGAAAAAGTTTTCCAGGTCTTTTTTTTATAAAATCCTCAATATTTTGAGTTTCATCAATAGTTTTCAGACTTTTTGGTAACACTAAATCATACTCTATCTCTTTATATAAATTATTTAACATTTGGACTAAGCTTTTCGTCCCTCCGTATATAAAATTGCTACTATGATTTATAAATAATATCTTCATATAAACTTCCCTACTCAATAATCAATTTTTAATATATTTTCACTTAATTTACACTCAAATAAAACCATCTTAACCTTTAGTAAAACAAACATTAAAAATTGGCAATCAAACCACGCCTTAACCTATTATTCATTTTTTAATTAACTATTTTAGTCAAAAGAGTTTTAAATTCATTTTTTTTGTTTTCTAAATCAGTCAGATATTTTTTATATGCCTTATGTGCTAAAATATTTTGTTCTTCTGTATTGTTTAAAATATTCTCAATTTTTTGTTTTAAAAATTTTAAATCATTTATACAATATGCAGATGAAGCTAAATACTCCATAGACCCAATATCTTCAGGTCCAATAGCTAAAATACACTTCTCTAAAGACATTAATTCTGAAATTTTCGTTGAAAGTGAAAATCTCGTTATATTTTTTTCTCTTTTTGAAAAGGATTCGACATGAACTACCATATTACAATTGTTTAATTGTTTTTTTAATTCATCTTTATCTAACGATCCGCAAAATTCACTAGTATCATTTACCGTTATTCTTCTTATGGTTTTTTTAGATACTTTTTCACCAGAAAAAATCTTTAGTTTTACTTTTCGAGGATAATACTTATTATTATATTCCTTTATTGCTCTTGCTAAATAAGCTATAATTCTTTCTCTTCCATAGCACAAATTTCCAGCATAAACCAATATAAAATCTTCTTTAGATTGATCATTTTTATTTTCGGAATGTAAATTTGTGGAATTAAGTAACAAATGACTTTCTTTATTAAATACTTTTTTATAAGCTTCTCTCATTTTAGGTGATATCGTAAAAAATGCATCGCAAGTTTTTATTGACTCACTCATTTTATCTTTTAATAAACTTCTACGCACCTTAAAGAAGGGAGAAGTTGATTTTTTTGATATAATATAATCATCTGTAAAATAAATCGCTAATTTTAAATGATATTTATCTACTATCCTCATCGCTATGTTATATGCAAAAATCGAATCACCTGCACAAAAAAACACTATATTAGGCTGATTATATAAGATCCAATCATTTAATTCTTTCGTTTCCCATTCACATTTTCTCCAAAAATATTCTCTAATTAAACGTGTTAACTCATTGATTACAATAATTTTTTTTTTATCTTGAGAATATGCTTCCTGCTTTTTTAAATCAACTCTTTTGCCGCAAGTTTTTCTTTTTGTTATACAGTTGTATAATACATCTTTATCTGATATCCTAAAATAATTCATATAATACTCATCATCAGGTATCTCAGAACTAAAGTATAACTGGGATATATTTATGGAATCCCAATCTCTAAAAAAAGATGCCAACGTTTTGCCATTATTTTTGGTTTTACTAAAACAATTATTACTGATTACCAGAACATTTATGTTTTCTCCTATTTTTTCCATGTCGTCTTCTTCACAATCCCCGCATAACTCTGGATCACCTTCACCACCTTCACACTCACGTTGGTGTCCGCATAATCCTCGGCCATCACGGTCTCTTCCTGGTTTTCATCCATCTGTACCGCCAGCTCCACGGCCTGCTCCACTTCTCTTCCGGTGATTCCGCCGATGACGATGGTCCCTTTGTCTAAGACTTCTGGGCGCTCAGTGGATGTTCTGATGAGTACCCCTGGGAAATCCAGCATGGCGCTCTCCTCGGACAGGGTGCCGGAATCGGAGAGCACGCAGTAGGCGTTCTTCTGAAGCTTGTTATAGTCGAAGAAGCCGAAGGGTTTCATGTTAGTGACCAGGGGATGAAACTTGAAGTTTCTTTTTTTGATGATCTTCTGGCTCCGCGGGTGGGTGGAGTAGATGACAGGCTTCTGATACTTTTCGGCGATATGGTTGACGGCTTCCATGAGGGACATAAAGTTGTCTTCATTGTCAATGTTCTCTTCCCGGTGGGCGGAGAGCAGGAAGTATCCTTTAGGCTTTAAGTTTAATTCTTTCAGGACATTTGATTGCTCAATCTCCTGCTCATGGTCTCTGAGCACTTCGCGCATGGGGCTGCCGGTCACGAAGATAGTCTTTCCGTCCATGCCTTCGCTTAGGAGATAGCGTCTGGAGTGCTCGGTGTAGGGCAGGTTGATGTCGGCGATGTGGTCCACGATGGTGCGGTTGACCATTTCGGGCACGTTCCAGTCCCAGCACCGGTTGCCGGCTTCCATGTGGAAGATGGGGATCTTGAGGCGCTTGGCGCTGATGGCGGACAGGGCGGAGTTGGTGTCACCGAGGACTAACAGGGCGTCGGGCTTTTCTTTTTTCAGGATGTCATAGGACTTGGCGATGATGCCTCCCATGGTCTCGCCCAGGTCTTTGCCCACGCTGTCCAGGTAGTGGTCGGGGGCTCTCAGGCCCAGGTTTTCAAAGAAGACCTGGTTTAGGGTGTAGTCCCAGTTCTGCCCGGTATGGACGAGGATATGGTTAAAGTACTGATCACATTTTTTGATGGTGGCGGAGAGTCTTATGATCTCGGGCCGTGTGCCTAAAATGGTCATGAGTTTGAGTTTTTCCATCTTTTCTTTTTGCTTTCTTTTTTATTTGTTTCTGTTGAGCTAAACTTACTTTTATACTTCTTTTTTTGGTCTTTACACTTCTAAAAAATAGGTGTCAGGTTTTTTGGGGTCGAAGGCTTCGCTGGCCCACATGACGGTGATCATGTCCTCTTCGCCTTCGTTGATGATGTTATGGGTATAGCCTGTGGGAATGTCGATGACTTCGAGCTTGTCACCGGTGACGTGATAGCTGATGACAGATTCTCTTTTCATTTTTTCTCCATCTTCCTGGTCGTTGATGACTTTCCGGAACTGGATCTGTCCTTTTCCCCTCACGACCAGAAACTTTTCGTTTTTGGTGTGGTGCCAATGCTGGCCTTTGGTGATGCCGGGCTTTGAGATGTTGATGGATACCTGGCCCCGGTCGGGGGTTCTTATGAACTCGGTGAAGGAGCCGCGGCTGT
>NZ_VUMP01000010.1:0-143495 GCF_009696115.1 Eubacterium sp. BL-380-WT-2B | reverse complement strand
CGCACTAATTCAACCAGCTTCTGCTTTAATTCACCGGTGTATTTCTTGTTTGGTATTCCTTTTGGCATATAAAATCACCCCACTTGTTAGTATTATACCACATGTCTAACAAATGGGGTTCACTTCAGAAGGGCGGCTGCTTTTTTATTTTTTGAAAAATAGATTAAGGTTGGTGAAAAATGAGATTCCAGTAAAAAATGGTCGCGTATTAGCTATAACGATTGAGCTTTGATCGTTTGGTAAATGCAATTGATGGCTTTTATGTGGATGTTTTAATATGTGCGAGAACAAGAGTAAATCTTTCAAAGTTCTTATTAAAAGGAATATGTGAAATACTAATCAATAATAGGAAGTATGATAAATCGAAATTTAGAGAGGAGATTAGCCATGAATTTAATTTTAAACGACGGTCCGCATCCTTTTCTTGTGGACGGTCATTTTGTGAAATTTATCGATTTATCAAGTCTAAAGATTTCAAATCTAAATATGGGGAGAATTGTGTGTATTGAAGGTAAAAACCCAAGAAATCTGCTTAAAACTAAATCTATATTCTATTATTATAATAAATAAAAAAATATAAGGACATTCTTTAATTTTTCAATATTTTAAAGAATGTCCTTGACCATAAAGCGGTCCATAGGGGATATAATTATATTTTCTAAAATTTATTCTTGTACGATCGCTTCAAAAAGATCTACGCAGTCATTTTGCATTTCTTTGTAAATGGCGTAACCTTTATCATAAATCGATTGATTATTTGGGTTTGGTTCATACCGTTCAACTACTTCTACCATATTATCAGCAGCTTCTTCTACGCTTTGAAATAATCCAATAGCTTTACCGGCTAAAATTGCAGCACCTAAACAAGCCGCTTCTTTGCTGTTCGTGATGCAAATAGGTTTCTGAAGAATATCAGCTTTAATTTGGTTCCATACAGAACTCTTGGATCCGCCGCCAAAGGCACGAATTTCTTCCACTTCGATTCCCATTGCAGAGAGCGCCTCGATATTTCTACGGACAAGATAACCCAAGGATTCCATAATCGCGCGGATAAAGTGTCCTTTTTTATGTATCATTGTAAGTCCAAGGAAAATTCCCGTTGCGTGGGGATTCACATCGGGCGCAAGAGAGCCACTTAAATGCGGCAGAAAGCTTAACCCTTCTGCTCCTGGGGGTGTTTGCGCCGCCTGTTTTGTCATCAGATCGTAACTGTCTTCTTTGAGCATTTTTGCACAGGCCATTTCAAGCTGACAAAAATTATCACGATACCAACGCAGGCATATTCCTCCTGAAGTAAAAGTATGCATCATATATGTATCTTTGACTGGATAATAATGGATTGGCATCTGGCGGTTATCGTCATAAATGATTTTATTGGTTGGCACACATACTGCCAGAGTAGATCCGATACTTTCCGAAAACATACCAGGACGAACTGCACCAACGCCTACAGCACCAATGGCGTTGTCCATAGCACCAGTACAAACTTTTACGTTGGAATTCAAACCTAGCCTTTCGGCCATTTCTGGTAAGATAGTACCTGCTACTTCACCTGGTTCTAAGATTTCAGGAAAGTTTTCTTCTGTCATGCCCAACTCATCCAACATTGGCTGCCAATATTTTTTTGTAGTGATGTCCCAGTATAATGTAGAGCTGAGCATTGAACAATCTGATACATAGCGGCCTGTTAGATGATGGATTATGAAATCCTCGATCAGAAGAATTTTCTTTGTTTTAGCAAAGACGTCCGGTTCATTTTCTTTTACCCACAGTGCTTTCGTGATTGGCCAATTTGCTCCCCAACTTACTTGCCCGGTATGTTTATAGCAAAGTTCATTACCATATTTTTGTGTTAAATATTCGGATTGTTTAACTGCACGGTTATCCATCCAACTAATAGAGTTGCGCAACGGATTACAGTTTCCATCTACAAAGAACATTGTTTCACTTTGTAAGGAAAAGCCAATTGCGGTCACTTCATTTAAATTCACTCCCTGTTCTTCAAGCTGTTTAAACCCTTTTTCAATGGCAGCCATATAGATGGTTGGGTCTGATTCTACGAAATAACTCTGTGGTGTATAAAGCTGGTACTCTATTGTTGCGTTACCTTGTATTTTACCTTTTGTATCAAAAATGGCAATTTTCATGGCAGTAGTGCCAAGGTCAATGCCTGCAATCAACGGATTCATATATACCTCCTAATTTGAATCTGCATCATCGAATAATTGATACCATTCTTCGTTATCTAACGATGTGGCCCAAGTTGCACCATTTTCTTCTGTTACAAAAAGATGATTTTCTGCTATATCTATAATGCTTTCCTGAGAAAAGAAGCGATCTTCAAAAATATGTGCACTTGAACCATCGCTTTGACACCAAGCGGCCTGTATACGCCTATCTGAATTCGATATAAGCAACCCAACTTTCCCATTGGCAGCGTTATAATTCGTAACAGACGAAAAGGGAAGAGCGGTATCTTCGGTTGAATTACAGAACCGTCGATATACAACACCATCTGCTTTTGATAAATAAAACATATAATCGCCATTCAGACTAATATTTTGTGCGGATTCTGGCAAGGTATGCTCTAAATTGTTTTGTGATATGAGATTATACCAGCGGTAGTGCCCGTTGGAAAGCTGCATGAGTAGATTGCCGTCACTGGCCCAAAAATTCTCTATTGTATCTTGGAAGAGCATTTCTTCGTAGGCTCCTGTGATACTGCAACGAAAGAGACGACGCTCTCCGTGATGTTCTTTTAGTGAATAAAGATAATTTCCCATTGGTTCAAACTTTATACAATTTTCTACCGTTGTTCTAAGTTGCTGTGGCGTGTTGACCACGGCACGATACACATTTTTTCCGTCAAACATATAAAAATATCCTGAGTATTCTGAAAAATAACAAATAGTTTCATTACTCTTTTCAGCAATACTGCATGCCTCCACACAGGTGCCCGTCGCCAGATCCTGTGCTTTCAGTTCGGAACCAAAATTTTTGATGACAATTTTATCCCTTTCAAGTATATGATTGGAGGATGGGTGGTATTTTTTTCCATAAGAGAGATTATCTTCCGTGTCGGTTGGACTTTTTACTGTTTTACCAAGCTCTGTCAGATCAATTGTTCCCTTAAGGAGAAAGAACAGGACAATGGCAGCAATAAAAACTCCCAATAAAAGCAGAATATATTTTTTATTCGATAATGTAGAATTCCTTTTCATTTAATATCGTTTACCTTTTATAATAATAAATTATTTTTCAAACGGTTGCTTCGGGAATATCCTCCAACTGTTTTTTATCTAAATTCATAAAGAAAATCGCTGAAAGTACACAAAGAACACCACCAAAAAGTTTTGCGGCCACCATCGCTGCAATTAAATCGGGTTCTACACCTGCGCAAAAGCCTAGATGATCGCCGAGTGCAAAGGCTGCACAACAAGCAAAAGCAATATTAATGACCTTACCTTTATTATCCATATCTTTTAGCATACTATATGCAGGAATTGAGTTGGCACAGCAGGCAATCAGTCCTGCTACGGCAACATCGTTAATACCGATCATCGCACCGAGTTTACCGAGCGGTTTGCCTAAGACTTTTGTTAAGACTTTAACCAGTGGATAAGCACCGGCCAGCATCATGGCAATTGATCCGATAACGCCCCATACTTCAGATAATGGACGTAATTCAATCAGGTGAATTGGAGTCAGTTCTTGTACAATTGCTACACCGAGGAAAAAGCTTAGGTATGCAATCATAAATTTTGCGAAAATATTAAAACCTTTGATCATGCCTGTCGGAATAAATTTTAGTCCTAACGCAATCAAAACTGCAAAGATCAGCACAGGTACCATGTTGATCAATACCATCCCTATATCAAAGCCAGCAACTAAGCCACCGACTATACATGCGAAAGGAATACAGACAATTCCAGACATAGTTCCAATAGCTAGAAAACGTTTATCACTTGGTTGCATAATTCCAAGACAAACGGGAATTCCAAAAGCGATCGTTGGTCCCATCATTGATGCCAAAATGATGGCTGAAAAGTTCGCAATGTCAGCGTTGTTTGGTTGAATGGCATGAGCTAATGCATATCCTCCGGTATCAATAGAGAGAATTAGTGATCCCGCCATGCTTGGGTCAGCTCCGATCGCTGAAAACAGAGCCCCAACAGTTGGTGTGAGCACAGCGCCAATTAAGTCTACTGTAACCATGATCCCAGCCATTCCAAGAGTCAGAGCACCCATGGCGTTGAAGCCTTCTTCGAATTCCTGGCCAAGACCGAGTCTGTTCCCAAACATCCGATCAATGGCAGCAACCGCCATGAAGATGACCATAATATAAACAATTATTTGACTAATCATATTACCCTCCTATTTTAAGGGCTGCCGCTTGACGCGGCAGCCTGTATCCTTATTTATTTTTTATCCATATAATCGGCAACTGCCTGTAAGTTTTCTTTAAAACTCCCATCTGGCACAAAGTTCTTTGTAAACAAAGCGCTACCCATTGTAAAGCCCCAAGGGCCAATATCAAACATGGTATCAATACGTTCGTAATCGGAAATACTTCCTGCAACAGCAACCTGTGCGTCAATCGCTGCACAGAAATCCCTGGCAAGTTTTTCGCCATCGATAACATGACGATAAGCTAAAATATCAAAAGCGGTGATACCTTTTGCCATCAAATCCTTGGCATTTTGGATGATTTCCTCGTTAGTTCCTTCTAGGATGCTAGGAGAACCAGAAACTTTTCCAACAAATGGACTATATGTCATATTATGTTCATTCAGGTATTTGTGCACGGATTCATAGTAAACAGTTCCCATTAGGGTATCAAATCCGCAGTCAATACAAGTTTTTGCAGCTTCCAAGCATGAAGCTTCGTCATAGGTAACAACTTCAAGATATGTTGTTTTTCCAGCTTTCTTCATTGCTTGTACGATTCGTTTCATTTCATCTTTAGGGAGTCCGACATTTTTAAAACCCCAGTGCTGTACGCTATCAATGTCCTTACATGATTCGAAGATATCGTAAGCGTCCTTTACGGTTACATCATTATGTGTCAACATTACAATTAAATTTGGTTTTGCCATTTTAGTATCTCTCTTTCTGCGGGCTAAGCCGCGGTGCGTTTTTATTAAAATCTCAAAACCCAAACAGACATCAGCAGACGATTTCTTCTGAGCAAATAGGAAGCTCGCCCGCTACAAAAAATATACATAAATTTTTCACACCCGTCAAACAGCCAAATTGTCCTGAATCGGTCGTGCTGGAAAAAAATTTGTATGAATCGCTCACACTAATAGGATAATTTCTCGTTTTGATTAAAAAATGAAAAAATATCCGGTTGAAATTAAAAAAATCCTTTGGTTTTAACATCATGATTTTTTAAGATTTCTTCAATTTTCTTTTATGCAATAATGGTTGCCTAAAGTGATTTATATTTTTCCATTTTTACCAAAACGATTAGAATAAGCTCTTTATGAGCGTTTCCATCTGAATCGTGACGTATTTGGATGGGGATCTTTCTTGACGCTTTAAGGGGACTCCGATATGATGAAATCAACCAAACAGACAAATCTCAAGATTAAGAAGGAGGCACATATTCATGTGGGATGCAGTTATAATCGGAGCGGGAATTAGTGGATGCTCTGTTGCAAGAGAACTTGCCAGATATGATCTGAAAGTTCTGGTTTTGGAGAAAGGGCATGATCTATGCGCTGGCACAACCCGTGGAAATTCTGCGACTGTTCATGCTGGATATGATCCTGATCCTGGATCCAATAAAGCGATTTATAATGTACAAGGCAGTCGTATGTATCAAAAACTTTGTGAAGAACTCGATGTTCCTTATGTTCAAAATGGTATGATCGTTTTTGCAACTAACGATGAGCAAATGGAGGAAGTAAGGCGGCTTTACAAAGTGGGATGCCAAAATGGCGTAAAAACAGAAATATGCGATAGAAAGCGCGTTTTGGAAATTGAACCGGATATGGGGGAAGGCGTTATTGGAGGTCTTTGGGTTCCAGAAAGTGCGATGGTTTGTCCCTACAATCTGGTATTCGCGATGGCTGAAAATGCCGCTAGAAATGGTGTGGTTTTTAAAACAGGTTGTGCAGCTCTGAAAGTAAAAATGAGTGATGACGTCTGGGTTGTTATGACTTCTGAGGGTGAAGAACGAACGCGCTACATTTTTAATTGTGCAGGTACACATGCAGATAAATTTAATAATATGGTATCAAGAGATACGTTCAAAATTATTCCACGTGAGGGACAACATCTAATCTTAGATCGCGATCTTTCGCAATACACTAAAACAACCATTTGTCAGACTCCGGAAAAACTTACAACTGGTGGGCATACCAAAGGCATGGGATTGATGCCTTCCGTGGATGGCACAATTATCCTTGGCTGTAATGCTGATGATGTGGAGGATCCTGATTTTTCTGATAATACTAAAGAAGGGATGGACAAAATTCTCAATTATTTTGAAAAAAAATGGCAATATCTTCCAATTAGCAAGCATGTTTCAAAATTTCCTCGAGATGCTGTGATCACAGCTTACGGCGGGAGTCGTGCACACCCTGACCGTGATGACTTTATTTTGGGCGAACCGGAGGATGCGTTGAACTTTATCAATTTGGCTGGAATTGAATCACCCGGTGTAACGGCGGCTCCTGCGATAGCGATTGATATGGTTAAAATACTGGTTGAACGTGAACAGCCTCCTGTAAATCCAAATTATAAAATCGGCCGTGAGGTCAAAAAAACTTTTCGTACCATGAACGTAGAAGAGCGGAAAAAAGCCATAGCTAAAGATCCTGATTACGCGCGTATCGTCTGTCGGTGTGAACAGATCACCGAAGCGGAAATTCGTGATGCAATCCGACGTCCGGTAGGGGCACGTAGTATTGGAGCTGTAAAAATGCGGGTACGCTCCGGAATGGGACGATGTCAAGGTGGATTTTGTAGCCCCCGGGTTATGGAGATCCTTTGTGAGGAATTGGGAAAAACACCTTTGGAAATCACCCAGTCAGGTGGCAATTCTTATATTTTAATGGAAAAAGCATGTATGAAAAACGGAGGAAATGTCTGATCATGAAAAAAGATCTAGTAATTATTGGTGGAGGTGCCGCAGGCCTTTCAGCAGCCGTGGAAGCTAAAAAGCAGGGGATTCGAGATATCCTTGTTCTTGAACGTAGTCCCTATCTCGGAGGGATTTTGAGACAGTGTATCCATAATGGATTTGGCGTTCATAAGTATAAAGAGGATTTGACGGGTGTTGAGTTTGCCTATAGAATTTCGTCGGAGGCACTTAATGCCGACATTGAGTGTCTTACAAACACTTTTGCTTTAAATATTTCTCCTCAAAAAGTTATCAGTGCCCTTCATCCAGAAAAAGGACTTTTCGAGATTCAGGCCAAAGCGATTATTCTTGCCATGGGATGTAGGGAACGTTCCCGAGGCGCCCTAATGATCCCAGGAAAACGTATTGCCGGTATTATCACGGCGGGGACGGCCCAACATTATTTAAATATAGATGGTTATCTTCCAGGGAAAAATATTGTTATTCTAGGATCTGGTGATATTGGGCTTATCATGGCGAGACAGTTTGTTATGGAAGGAGCCCGTGTAGAACATGTTGTAGAAATTATGCCTTATTCTGGAGGTTTAGCAAGAAATATTTCCCAATGTCTGGAAGATTTTGACATTCCGATTAGTTATAATAGTACCATTGTTGACATTCAAGGAAAAGGGCGTGTGGAACAGGTGACTATCGCTAAAGTGGATGAAAATCGCTGTCCAATCCCAGGTACAGAGTTTGAACTCCCCTGTGATACACTTTTGATTTCAGCTGGCTTGATTCCAGAAAATGAGTTAACTAGAGCTGCCGGTATTGAATTATCCGAAACGACTAAAGGTGCAGTTGTTGATGATAATCTGATGAGCTCTCTTGAGGGAGTCTTTTCATGTGGAAATGTTCTCCATGTACATGATTTAGTAGATTTTGTGAGCATGGAAGGGACAAAAGCAGGCAGAAATGCTGCGCGTTATCTGAAAATGGGGGCGGTTGAAAACAAAGCTGTTTCTGTAAAGGATGGATTTGGTGTCAATGGTGTCGTTCCACAAAAGATTCTTTTTGATGGCGATGATGAGGTAGAGTTTATGTTTCGACCAAAGAATAAGTATAAAAACTGCAAAATATGTATTGATGTAGATGGGAACTGTATTAAGGAGATGAAAAAAATGGTGGTGACGCCTGGAGAAATGTGCTCATTTAGGGTTGAACGCACTTTGCTTAATCAGGCAGAACAAGATATTACGGTTCGGTTGGAGGTATGAAAATGGTGAAAACAAAGCAGTTAATTTGTATCAACTGTCCTATGGGATGTCGCTTAAATGTTGAGATAGATAAAAGCCGCGTTCTCTCTGTTAATGGTAATATCTGTAAGCGCGGTGAAAAGTTTGCGTTTCAGGAGGCGTTGGAACCGCTTAGAATTTTGACTTCTTTGATGCGAATTGAAGGGTATGAAAAGCCATTCAGTGTCAAAACATCTTCACCGATTCCTAAACGTATGCTTTTTGATTGCATTGAGCAAATTTTTTCAAATCCGGTTGAGCGTTCAAAACTTCCCATTCATGTGGGTGATGTAATTATTTCGGATGTCTGTGGCAGTGGAACAGATATTATTGCTACTCAAGAAGTTATTCTTTGATGCTTATTTTAGGAAATAAGCATTCAAAGAAAAAGGAGATATTTATGAACACACTTTATTTATCTGATTTGGATGGAACTCTGTTTACGACAAAAAAAAGTTTGTCCGAAAAAACAATCATGCTTTTGAACGATTGTTTGGCTAAGAATGTGAACTTTGCAGTTGCGACAGCACGTATGCCATATGGTTGTGATTATCGGTTGGAGCCTCTTAATTTAACTACGCCGTCCATTTTAACGAATGGTGTCTTTCTTTACGATTTTAGTACGCATTCTTATCTTGGAGCAAAAAAAATGTACCCTGAGGCAGTTTTTGCTGTTTTGGAGGTATTTAATGAAATGGACACAGGCGTTTTTCTTTACAGCTTCTCACAGAACCAGATTCAGATTTATTATAATCGGAAGGCAATGATAAAGCAGAGGCAATATTACAGCGATAGAGCCTTGAAATGCTGTGCAAAAGTGGACTGTCAACCAGACCTTAAATCATTTGTTTCCGTGTCAGATATTGTGTATCTTGCATGCACTGATACTGAAGAAAAGCTCAAGCCAATTTATACAGCTATACAAAAAATAAAAGGCGTATCCTGTGCTTTTTATTTAAATATTTATAATGGGCTTTACTGTATTGAAATTTTTTCAGATCAGGCAACTAAAAAGAATGCACTACTCGAACTGAAAAGCATGTTACATTGTGATGAAGTCGTCGTTTTCGGAGATAATTTGAATGATCTATCAATGTTTGAAGTGGCTGATCGGAGATATGCTGTGAGCAACGCTCTGGACTCTGTGAAAGAACTAGCTGATGAAATCATTCCTAGCTGTGACGAAGATGGAGTAGCTGCTTTTATTCACAAAGAAATTTTTGGAGATTAAATATAATATATCAAAACACCCCTGTGGAATTTTTATTCCACAGGGGTGTTTTTTAAATAAAAGGGGGTCAATAAAAAGAATTTTCTCGCGCTTTACAAACCTGCATCTAGTTCCGATGCACGCTGAATCAAGCGTTCAATAAAATCATCGTTCCACCATCCTAGATAGAAAAGCAAGTCGGACAGGGTAAAACGATTCCGGTATAAGTGGCAATTGCGAAGCGCCCAGCGAGCTGTTTTTTCATCAATAGACGGTGTCATTTGAGAATAATGGGTGGGGGCTCCGGCGGCACGCATCTGTTCACATAAATGTTGCGGTGACACGACAACATTTTGAATTTCTGTTTTAATAATATCCCAGTTGCGTAAAAATTTTTTGAAATTTTCTTTGTTTGATTTCCAGTTTTCCAGCTTTTTTTGATAGCCTTTCCAGCATTCATCGGCAGTTTCTTTCTTAATCCATTCAAAGGACTCATAGACCATGGATTTCATTTTTTCCTCTGTAGGAAAGCATTTTTCAAGATCTACGGATGTGGGATCAAATTCATTTAACAAAATATCCCAAGCGATTGCAGTAAAGATTGTGCCAATGGACACCTGGGCACCGTGGAATGCGACATCACGATGCTGCTTATCTGCGGCCATATCCAGTAAATGCGTGATGATATGCTCTGTTCCTGAGGAAGGGCTGGATTCCCCTGCAATTCCCATGGCCAAACCACTTAATGTAAGCACTTTGGCCAACAGTTCAAATGTTTCCTGGTCTTTTGCTGCCAACCGTGCAGATTGTTCTAACAACTCTGAATTTTGCGTGCGTAAAATGTCGCAAGATGGATCATTGTAGGTGTTGTTCATTCCTAATTTATAAGATAAATACCAATCCACCGGTGCAGTCCAAGTTGCCAGTACATCACCGTATCCTGCAAGGTTTCTTTCCATAGGTGCTTGTTCGATTACGTCTAAGTCAATCACCAGAACAGAAGGATAACGAGTTGGGAGTGAACATTTTACACCGTTTTTCAGCATAATTGAAATTCCGTCCGAAAAAGCATTTACGGATAATGCCGTTTGTACAATGATTAGCGGAATAGAATCGTCGACTGCGTGCGATGCATCTTTACAAAGATCTGTTATAGTGCCTCCACCAATTCCTAGTACACAGTCTGCTTGATGTGTGCGGATTACTTCCTGGATTCGAGTACTCTCTTCATCGACTGCGTGCAGTACATGGTCATGATTATCTAAAGTTAGCCAGAGTACATCGAAATTTTGACTTAACAGATAATAAATTTGCTCCTTTAAACTATCTTTTCCACGGAAGTAGGGTGTCATGTCGGATACCATGAGTATCTTTTTGCCACGTGTATGCTCTGAGATAATCTCAGGCAGTAATTCTATCGCTTTTTTTTGAATATAAATCTGATCCATTAAAATAGGGCAGAGTTTACCCTCAGGATCATTATCTTTTAATGCATTTCTGAGCGTATCTAAATCTCTAGGATCTGCATAAATCAGTCTTGGATCTGCTATGATCATTTTGTTCCTTTCTAGCTGTAACATTTATCAAAAAATAGTTCCATCGCAGCATAACACTCTTTGTAGCGGCCATAAGCTTCATCATAGGATGCCTTTTTTTGTACGTCTGGTTCATAGGTTGCGCCTAGTTCGACCATGGCTTCTGCTGCTTCGTCCAGATCTTTGAAATTACCTTCTGCTACGCTTGCTAACATTGCTGCACCAATCGCCGCACCTTCCGCGCTTTTAGTTGCCGTCATGGGTTTACCCAGTAAGTCTGCTTTCATCTGACACCATAAAGGTGATTTTGTACTGCCACCGACGATACGTACATTTGAACAATCCATACCGATTTCTTCAAAGCGGTCCACATTGTCCCTGAGACCGAATGCAATGCCTTCAAATACAGCTCGTGCTAAATCATCAAAATTATTGTTCAATGTTAATCCGGTAAAGGTTCCTCTTGCGTTTCCATTCCAAGTCGGCGTCATTGCTCCTTGCATGCATGGGAGAAAAATAACGCCATTAGAACCTACTGGAGATGTCGCAGCCATAACATTCATTATGTCGTAATTGTCATATCGCATAATATTGTCGCGGAACCAACGTGTGGAGCCGCCAGATACGAAGCCAGGGTTTTCGATTAGCCACCATCTTGCATCCGCATGATGATGAGTTTCCACTAAATTTCCAATCTTATCAAATACTGGTTTGTCCGCCACAGCTGCCACAGGTTCTGCAGTTCCCGTGATATCACACACCATGCCTGGTTTCACGAGTCCAGATCCTACACAGGCAGAATGTTCGTCACCTGTACCGATGATCACTTTCGTCTTTGTGGTCAAACCTAGCTCTTTTGCGGCCTGCTCTGTTAAATGACCGCAAACTTCCTCCGGTTTTCCGATTCTGCCTAATAGCTGTGGATCAATATCAAAGACTTTTGCCATCTCAGCGTCCCAGCATTTATCTGTAACGTTGTATAACATTGATGCTGACGCTTGGGCATAATCCACCACACTTTCTCCGGTCATCCAATGTACCATAAAACTATCCACATTTAGGATGTTTTTGCATTTTTCATATATCTCTGGATGATGTTTTTTAACCCATAGCATCTTTGCAGCAGTATGAGATGAATCCAGGTTTAAACCTGTGATTTCAAATACGCGTTCTGAAGAAATTTTTTTTTCAATTGTTTTAATTTCTGTTTCAGCGCGACGATCTAGCCAGATAATTGAATTCATCATCGGATTTCCCTCGTGATCAATGACAACAATACTGTCATTAATCGCATCCATCCCGATTGTTCCAATTTCCTCTGGCGCGACTCCACTTTTTTGTATTAATTCATGTACCACTTTCTTAAAAGAATGGATCCAGTCTGCTACGACTTGTTCTGCCCATGCTGGGTATGGATATACCGGATCATGTGCGCAATTTGCCTCCATTATGATTTTTCCATTTATATCGACCAAAAGGCCTTTTAAACTTTGTGTTCCCAAATCGATTCCTATTACATACATTTTTTCCCTCCGATCTCGCCTGATGGCCACCTTACAATAATGGTGTGATATTTTTCACGGAATCGAAAACGAGATGTGGTTTTACATCCGATCCCGGAAGATCAGCCAATCGGGCCTCTCCACTAAGTACCAAAATACCAAAAAGGCCGTTGAAAACACCAGATTTTACATCAGTATACAGCCGGTCACCTACAACTGCTGTATTTTCAGGTTTAGCACTCAACACATTTAAGGTATAGTCGATTATTTCTTTGTTTGGCTTTCCGATGATCTTATCCGGCATTCGTCCTGTCGATGCGCTTACATAGGCATGAAAGGCTCCAATATCTGGGACAAATCCATTTTGGGTTGGACAGTTATAATCTGGATGTGTACCAATGTATGGAAGGCCTTCGCGTACTAAATCACAAAATTTACATAGTTTTGTATAGTTGAAAGAAGTATCAAATGCAGAAATCAATACATCAGGATGGTCTTCTTCCAGACAGATGCCATTTTTTTCAAATTCATCCATAAGTGCCTTATTTCCAAAAAGGTATACACTTTTCTCGGGAAAATTTCGTTTTAGGTAGTCAATGGTAGCATGCCCAGAAGTGATCAACTGTTTTTGTGGATCGATGTCGAGACCCATTTTATGTAATTTTTCCACATAAATTTCTGCATTTTTAGATGAGTTGTTTGTCATAAAACAATAATTCCGGCCCGTTTGCTCAATTCGTTCCAGAAAAACCTTGGCACCATCAATCCATGTTTCATCCAGATAAATGGTTCCATCCATGTCTAATGCAAAATTTTGTATTTGAGAAATCAGCGCATTTGCATCCTGATTTACTCGATATTTTTCATGTAAAATTTCGATAATATCACCTCTTTTGGATGTTTGAATTGTCCAAAATGTCTGTTTGGGGTTATCGATTACTTTTATTATGAATGGATTTTTTTAAAATGTCAAGAAAACCAAAAAGCCTGGAAACCCTTTAAAATAAAAGGTTTCCAGGCTTTTGATAATAACTCGTTCAAAAAGGTCATATCGAGATTTATTCCGTTTTTTTGAGCGTTTTGCTCTCTAAAGGGACATCTTTTCCCTTAATGTCCGTTTCTGGCTCTGACAAACGCGGAATTGTGGCAAGAATTACTTTAAGCCCAGCGTCTCTCATCCGTTTGATATATTCTGGGTTTGCGTCATCATCCGTAATCAGCGCTGTGATCTCTGAAATTCTGATAAAAGAACAAAGGGCATTTTGATTGAGTTTTGTGCTGTCACAGAGAATATAGCGCTCTCTTGCACATTTTAGCATCACCTTTTCTACTTTTCCCACAAGAATATTATCGCTTCCTACACCGAATTCAATATCAAAAGCATCACAACCAATAAATGCTTTGTCTGCGCTATACGACTGAAAAAGAATATCCGATGTTGGACCAACGACACAACCAGTACGTCCTCGAACAATCCCACTGTTAATGTGTACCTCCAATTTTTGGTTGGGAATGGTAAGTGTTGACATAACGGTGGAATCTGTTAGAATCACAGCTTCTTTTAGCTTTAAAAGCCAGGGTGCCATCTCTGCTACTGTGGAGCCACCGCCAAGAGCCAAGACATCACCATCATTAATTAATCGACAAGCCTCTGCTGCGATGGCTTTTTTATTTAAAATATTGATTCTGGATTTTCGCTTCATGGTTTCATCGCGGTCGGCATCAATACTAGCAGCACCACCATGAGTTCTTATGAGGAGCCCCTTTTCCTCCATTTTAGCAAGCTTTTTACGAATGGTTGAAGTCGATAAATGTAATGCTTCACAAAGATCGCGATTAGATACACGTTTATGTACCTCCAAATAGTATAAAATATAACTTTCATCATCTCCATTAAATCGATCAATAACCATGCGTCTACCTCCTTTTTTTAATTCTTTTCCTTGAAATATATTTAAAAACAAAATGCTCTGATTTTTGAAAATTTATTATGTTATGACTGAGTACTTAAAGCGGGAATACTTTTTACTATTTACAGGATCATTGTAAATATGGATAAATATCGAAAATCTTTTTTTGCATGGCTAGTATAACATAAGTTATAGGCTACTGTCTATCCCGTGAACCTAGCAGCTCGTAAAATTAAATTTCATATAAAAGATAAGATTATCGTAGATATCAAATGACTATTTATGAGAAATTATTTAAATAAATTATAAAATACTAAAAAATATTATCGTAAAATAAATAATTATTAATTTAAATTAATAAAATCACTACAATTTAACTGTTTAAAAGTATGAATATTGTTATATTTTACTCGCTATACTTCTAGTTGTGTAGCTTTCTAAAAGTACACTATTGTAGAGTTATAGGTGAGTTTTAAATACTTGGTTTGGTAGTACTTGTCTTATAAATCATTAAAAAAGTTTTTTGTCATGTATTTGAATATTTTTTGTGTAAAAAATAATTTTATTTACGTAATTTATTTAATATGTCCATGATATTTGTTGTTGGTGGAGGTACAAAAAAAACAACGTATTTGTTGAATATAGAGATAAAGGTATTTTTGTTACCACATTTCTTATTATTACAAAAGTTTAAGTAAATAAGGGGATGTTTGTGATATTTAATTTTTTAAAAAAGGATGTTAGGGGAAGTTTTGCAAAATAAAAAAGACATAATCCTATACTGTTTGTTAGAGATAGTATAGTATCTAGCCGAATTTTCTATTTACTGGATTGAAGATGTTTTCGAAGATCACTGAGATAGTATGGTATCCTAAAGGATCTGAAGAAAAAAGATTATAAACAAATTGTGACATAGTGGATTTAACCAACTCCCAAAACTTATCATTATGTCTATGTAGATGAAATTTGCTTAAAAAGCAATGGGATGCAAAATTTTGCAACGGCATGGTTTTAAAGGGCACTTATATTAATATTGAGGGATACAAGAAAAGTATCTAGATGGTAAAAGTTATAAGAGTGTGTGCTTTTTGTCTGGTTTAAAACATATTTTACTAAAAGGGCGTTTAATTGTCGGATAAAAAATTTAGTATGTTAAAACTCTTTAGAAAGCTTTTGCAAAAACAAAAGATCGATGATGTACGGTTTTTTAGCAAAATGTTTTTCGTTGTCCCCAGAATACAGTCCAAAGAAGTATATCATACTTGTTAAAAGTATCCAATAACACCTTGTAAGTGCTAGACTACGAGATACGTAGATAAAAGAAAGCCATTGAAGCATTATCAGATGAGGAAAAACGTTTTAATTTTTGGTTTATGTATGAGTGTATAGCTTATCGTATGAATTTAGCACAAAAAGCACACCGGCTTCAATATATTTATTTTTCTTATTCACCCTTTTGGGATTAACTATCCATTAACAGTTCTTCCTCTTCCATGGGTTCCCAAGCTTGTCCAAAGTCAACCTCTTTAAATAAGGCGGCAACGCCTGTGATCTGTTTCAGACGAAGAATCTCGTCTTTCTCCATTCCCAAATGTTTAGCGATCCATGTGTCTGAACGTCCGAATTCGTGGAGTTCTTTCACGATATTGCTCATTAAATCTACATCATGACTTCCTCTAGCGCGGTTATGTCGAATCGTACTTGCAATCCTCTGATCAAGAGGTTTATCAATGACAGAAACAGGCAGCAGCCCATTCTCTCGTTCATAGATATCTGTATATTCTTTCATAATTCTATACCGATGAAAGCCATCGACGATGATATAAGAATCTTTTAGCTTGTCATAATAACAAACAATAGGCATTGTGTAGCCATCCGATTTAATACTATCATACAATAATTTCATCTCAGGCGGTGCAACAGCATTTGGGTTATAATCATTTGGTACAATTTTTTCTACTGGAACCGCTTGAATATTATATACAGGACTTTTACTCATTACCTAGTTCCTCCAAACTATTATATTTTTCCTTAAGATAATTTAGTTGCCTCTGTTGTTCTCGAGTCAATCCAAATCCCATGAATCGACAAATATGATCGTTTTTCAAAATACAAAAACACATCCG
Organism: Eubacterium sp. BL-380-WT-2B; assembly: GCF_009696115.1. Taxonomy (NCBI): domain Bacteria; kingdom Bacillati; phylum Bacillota; class Clostridia; order Eubacteriales; family Eubacteriaceae; genus Eubacterium; species Eubacterium sp. BL-380-WT-2B. The sequence goes on along the minus strand of NZ_VUMP01000010.1, from coordinate 126,848 downwards.
TTTCCAACTAGGGATATCTTTGGTTGACTTGATGTCGTCTGTATTATCTGGAATCTTGTCTAAGAAAATAATTCTTGAATTCTTAAAAATTGTATGATTAGAAATCCCATTCCTTTTGATTCGATAGCCATGTTCTTCCAACTCTTGGATGGTCTCTTCTTCAAGACCACCACCAACGGTATGCCAAAACGTAATAGATTTATTAAATTTCTTTATGTAGTTCTGACGTAACCGTGTTGGAAGTGTAGCAAGCAAAAATTGTGTATAAGATTTCCATGTATGACCTTCAGGAAGAGTAACTTTACGATATCCCATTGCTTTAGTCTTACCATAAATCATAGTAAAATTTGCGCCTTGAACTCTTCCTAATAGTTTTACCCACATCTGAAAATCGATTATTCGATAAAGATTAAGGGAATCTTTTGCATAATCTTGGAAAGGGGAAGCGACACGCATCTGAGAAACCGTTAGACCGGCTTTATAGTATAGATCATATAGCTTATTATAAGGGAAGTCAAAAAGATAATACGCATGCCAAATATCTTCAACTGACCAGTCATATAATGGTGATGCTGTCCAAACTTCTTTAAAATGTTTCGTAATCCAACATTTTTCTTTATAAGCATATTTCTTATTAATAAAACCGCTATATCGTTGCAACGATTCATCCGCACGAATTCCTAACAAACAAATTGTTTTTTTATGTCCATGTGTTCGTCGATACCAACGGCCAAATTGCTTAGCTAAGTCTTCTTGGTGCATTTTATAACGGTAAGTTGTTATAGGATTATGATCTAAATTGATGACATAATCATGTTGTGGCATCGGGCGCACCCAGCAGTCTTTTTTTGTATCGTCCCAAGGATACCAGTACATTTCATAACTACTTAAAGCAGTTCGTGTTGCCATAGGTAAACAAAGCCAGTATAACTCTACATTTACGCGTTTTTCTAAAGTATAAAAAGTTTCTTCTACATATTCTGTTGTCATGCTATACTGTGCTTCAAAATCCTGATGGAATACACCAATTGTTCGTAAAGGATAGTAACGATCTCGAAATTCTAAAAGAATATTCAACAATAAACCGCTATCTTTCCCCCCTGAAAAAGATATATAAATAGTATCGAACTCCTTAAATATAAAATGGAGGCGAGTTTGTAAGGCCTGATACACATTTTGTTGAAGATATTTTTTTCTCATAGCATGATTTACTTTACATTGACAATCACAATTGCATACGATATTTTATACATGTATAATGAGCTCGCTGTCACAGTACATTTATACCATAATTATATAAAAAAATACTTATTAGATTAATAATTATATAATCACACAGCTGGATTATTAAATTAATTTCAGCTCTTTTTTAGAGATATATATTATCTTTTCTTCGGATTGTTAAGTAAAGGTCGCTAGCTCCTTTCATAAAAAATACACTCATAACTTTTTTAAGGACAGAATCTAGGAAAATAAAAACCTAAAAATTATATAGTTCTGTCTTACTTATATAAAATAAGTTGTTCTATAGTATATCATAAGTAGATATAGATGTATAGTTTTAATGATGGTGATTGAATTCTAAAATTTAAAACTTTTTGCTAAATGATCTTTTCTTTATCAAGTAGATTGGTAGAAAATTGATAATCTTTAGGAGATACTCCTGTAAACTTTTTGAAAGTTTTATAAAAATGAGAATAGTCATAATAATCAAGAGTACCAGAAACTTCAAGAGGGGAGAGGCCAGATCGTAGTAATAATTTTGCTTCATTGATTTTTCGTTTATTTATGTACTCTATGACACTAAGTCCAATTTCTTTTTTGAATTTAGAGCGGAGAGTTGATTCGGATACAAAAAACTTGTTTGCAATATCTGATATTTTAATCGAACTATATAAATTAAGGCCAATAAACTGAATAACAGATTTTACAAAAGATGAGCAACTTCCACTTAAAAAATCGTGCATTATTTTAGTGAAATGTATAATTGCAGTATCCCTAACGTAAAGAACATCCATCAATTCTGTTATATTTTCCAGTTGTTTAATATAAAAATCACGAAGTCGATAAATATTGGTAATATCATGACCCAATTGAATTGATTGGGAAGAGAGCTTTTCTAAAATGATAATTGTATAATTTTTTTCTGTACGGATAAAATCTCCGCTAACATTGGGTATTATACTGTTACTTGTTTTGGCTAAATTTTCTTTTAAGCTTTTCAGATCTCCTTTTCTAACAAGATCCAATAATTGTGCTTCATAATAATATAAATAATTTTCTGCATTAAAAATACGATTAGTATAGTTATTAATAGTATTATTTTTGATTTTAATTTCATTTAAAGAAACTTGTTGATGTAGTTCTTTAGAATATGGACATTCATCATCTCCATTAAATATAAAGTTTAATAAAATAAGAATATCACGAATATCTCCTAAAGGAAAAACAGGTAGGTGATGTAAGTAACGAGATAAATGGTTTTCATAATTTTCGTCTCGAGTGATTGTTCGAATTTTTTTTAGTATATTATTTTCATCGAGATGGTTGGTTATGAATGGACCAAGTATTAGAATGATATCTTTGAAACAAAACTGTAAGAAAACTTCGTCAAATATTCCAGAAAATAAGTAAGGAGATTTCTTGCTATTAGGTTGAGTAAGATGCTTTTTGAAGTCATATGGAAGTATGTATACTTGGTTTGAAACATATAGATTTTTTAATAAAAACTTTTTATCAAAAACATGTATTGGGAGTTTAGATATTACGTGAATCGATTTTATGATCTTATAAAAATTATTCATTGGTATTTTCCTTTCCTTGTCTTTTAAAAAAGAATTGATATAATATAGCGTATTATTAGTATAAAAAAATTAAAATACTTTTCCAATAGTCATACAAAAAAGAAATATTATTTACATATATTTGTTGAAAATTACAGCGTAAATATTTTATATTATGATTAAAGTTATTGGATATACTGAATAAAATTTTTGTTTTTTTAAAGCATCTGATTATTTTATAAATTTTCAATAAATATTTTTAATATTCAAAATTTGTATGTGTAAAAAGAGAACGAAAAGAATATTACAGAAAAAATAGAAAGTAGATTAAAACAAATTTGTTTATGGTTTGTATAATAGCGATATCTTTTTATAAATTATCTAGTAGAGTAAACAAAAATTTTTATAAACAGGTTGAATCTTGGCAAATAGGATCAGATGTAAAGTAGATTATTATATTTTAGATGGTATAATTTATCCCTGAAAATGAGCTTTTATAGTAGTAGGAGTATTTATTGTTATTGAAAATATTTTTATAATTTTGTTAGAAATAAATTAATGAAGTACTGACCGTTGTTTATAAAAATGTAAAATAGCCATTTATGGATAAAATGACGGATAATAGCATTAAAAATCAATCAATAATGGACTATAGTACTGAAAAAAGATACATACAACAGGGTTAATCTACAAAAAATGGAAAAGGATAAATTAGATAATTACATTAGCTTAAAAAAATATCGATATATTGAAATTTTACACAGAAAAAAATATTGTTTTTTACATTTTCACACCTAAAATTACTTGCTTTGATGTTTTAATTAATATATTATTATCTCAGTAACAATATGAATGGCTCCAAAGCATGTTGTTACTAACAATCGGAGTTCGAGGTGCCCTCCTAACCTAAATTAATTCAATGTCACTGATCGACCATTTATTTCATCTGAAGTTTAGGTAGTATAGATAATAATAACGTTTAAAATTTGCGCCTCATCCTCTCATAAAACCCTCTCAATTTTATATATTGAGAGGGTTTTACATTGTAAGGAAAACCACCTTTTATGTAAGTAATATGGAGTTAAAGTAAAGTTTAATATCTATACCAAAAACCCAAATAGAAAGATGAAAGAACATATTGACCTGTTTACGGTTGAACCATTGAAATAAGAAAATGGAAAAATCTATTTTATAAACGGTTCATGCTTTTGGATTTTTTGATGAAACTTATTAAATGTCGAAATATTCTAAAAGTTATAATAATGTTAAGCGTTAAAATAAAATTTGAAAACTCTAAACAAATATAAAAGTTTTTTAAAATAGGTTCATACAATAGATGCTCAAATTGTTGATAGTTGATAAAAAACATAGAACTTCATTTTTTTAATATCGAATATAAAGGTAAAAATGTTATTATCTGTTTTGCATTTTTATATGCTGTCCACTAATTAACGGGTAAGAAATAAGAATTTGACTGTCAAGATTTTCATTATACAAATCAATCCCTGTTATTTGACTATTTTCATAAGTTTTATAGTAATAAATTCCCTTGTCTGTATTGCAACATGAACTGTAAATAGTGATTTCGTACGTATCTTTAGCCAGACGAACACATCCGCGTTCTTGATTGACTGAACCAAGTATGTGAAAAAACTGACTAATGCTTTCAGATTCAGAAGTTCCAGAAATTGAGTTTAGTTTAGTAAAGGCTGCTTTCACGAAACGAGATGATGAAGAAAGATCGCCTGGAAGGCCAATAGCACCCATACCACGACTATATATATCGAGGTCTAATTTACTTGAAAAACGATTTTCTGGAACTTCTTTGGTAATATTAATGTAATTATTAAGATTAAACATCTGAATATCAAAAGTAGGATTATTAGTCAAAATACCTATTGGATTATCATATATTTTTAAGCCTGCCTTTACTGATTCTACGGTTATAGATACTTCTTTGTCTGAAATAATCCAATGCAAAGGCGATAAAGGCAACTCTTTGCTAAAATCGATATTAATTAAATTAATTCGATCGAGCAAACTTTTTACCTCAGCAATAGTAGCGCATTGACCTAAAATCCATGGAATAAACTCAAAAGGTGCTATATTATCTATCCCTTCTACTTCTTGTTTATAATCTGCATTTCCAGGAAAATTTAGTCCAGCCATACTTAAGCCTTTTTCATTGGTGGCATCATAATACAATGGATAATTTTCAACAACAAAAGCCATACCAATCATAGCATAATGAGACTTCATGGGCTTCACTTTCCGAAAATTAAATTCATAATTTCGTGGCACAATCGTTACTTTTTGATTATAAGAAAATTCCAAATCAAGATTACGGCCAAAATAATGATCTTTTGTTACGTATGTTACTGCAGTACACATTTTAACACCTCCACAGTTTTTTATTTGCTTTTTTTATTTATACCAAAAAAAATATTTTTAAAACAGAGCATTAATCGTTATATGAAGTTTTTTCAATAAGAAAATTTTTAAAAGAATATACATACTAAAATATTTTTTGTGTTTAAAAAAATCAAAATAACAACTTAAAATTCTTAATTACTTGAGAAAAATATAAAAGACATATGACGTTTAATTTAACGAAATCTATTATACATTAAAGCAGGAAAATGCAATTGGCAAAAAATATAGTTGTTAAAGTAGGCGTTCCTTTTTTGAAGATATATCTAAGAGACAGTAGATTTATTTTTAATTAGAAAAAGAATAAATATGTATAAAATATATAAAAATATGTAAAAAACAGCTATAACTTCTAAATAGTATAGACTTATTATGAATTATGAACTATTTTATTTATAGTTTAAAGATAAAAAATAATATGTATTTTTAATGCGAAAAAAATTTATTTTTAAAAGGGAAAGGCTAAGGTGACTATAGAAAATCCATTTTTGTAAGTTTTTATTATTATATAAATTAAATATATGAAAATCTAGAATTAAATTTTTTTATATGTATCTAACTTTTAAAAAAAATTTTTTGAGGATATAAAATGCACTATCTTTAAACGATATTTTACAGTTAAAAGGAAATTGATTTTTATGAAGAATAACTCAATTTATAGAAAAAGAAGTTTACAGATACTGACCAAAAGAAGACAAAGATACGGTATAAGAAAACTGAGTATTGGCGTGTGCTCTGTATTACTGGGCATCACGCTAATGGTGCCGTCTTTGGGTACCGTCTATGCACAGGAAATCAGAGGACTGGATACTACAACACATTATACGGCAACCGGAATTGATAACGGGACCAACCTACGTTATAGCTCTACTGTTTTCAATAAAGTTGAGGATGACGGAAGTTTATCTATGATATTTACATATTGGTTTAATGGAAGCACAGGATGGGGGACAGACCCTGCGAACGAATATGCTGGGAAATATCTTTTGAGTTTTACTAACGATACCTTTTATAAACAAATCGATAAAGTTATTTTAGATGATATTAGTCTGGAAAAGCATAACGATGGCGCGATGTGGTCTCTGCCAGTTACAGAACTGCCTAACTATGCTTTGATAGGTTTTTCACGTGAACAGTCTGTTAAAATCACGCTGAAAAATGGACAGACATTGGAAAGTCTTAATTTACAGGATACTCCAATTGGATTTAATTCTGTTTTGACGACCAATAAAGGAGCTATAGCTTCAAACAGTATTTCTAATGGTTATATCTTGCAAAGTAATAATAAGAATAAGAATGAAAAGGAAACAGATTTTACAAAAGGTAAAGTGAATCAAAAAATTAAATTTAATGCTGATGATATGACCATTCGTTCTATACACATCTTCAAACCTGCTGAGAATTTCCTACAGACAGATTATAGCTGGGTTGTGTATGTGAAAGAACAGATACCACCAGAGTTGCTTCCATATATTGATACAGATAATATTAAAATATATTGCTCTGATTTGGACGGCGTAAAGATTAATGAAAACCATGAAGAATTCACGGTACCAATTAACGACCAAGGCTTAGTGGATACAAGTCAGGTTCCAGAACTAAGCATCATCGGGAATGATACAAAGGCGCAGTTAGATGCAGCAAGAAAGAATTTGGACCGAATCTTTTTTGGAACGCTTGGTCAAAGCCGTAACTATACGATTTCCTATAAACTAAAAGATAGCGTAACTCTTTCTGATTTTGCACATGCAGCTAATGAATATATTGAGAAAAATCAGCAATCCTTCTTATTTGATAGCTGGATGGAAGCAGACTATCTGAACACTAAACAAGGTATATCAACAAATGATAATGGAGATGATCCAAAGCAGTTGAATGATTCGTATGCAAATGCTTATCTGGATGCGAATGATACGGACAAAGATGGTCTATTTGATTTTGTTGAATGGAAGATTGGTACCGATACTACTAAGGTAGATACAGATGGTGATGGAGTACCTGATGGACAGGAATTTATGACAGATCAGACAGAACCAAACAACGCTGCCGATTATCTAGTATCAAAACCAACTACTACAACGACAACATTTGATTCCACTAAAAAGACAACGATTGAAGGAACTGTTCCAAAGCCATTGATTGCTGATCCAGCAGACCCGGCAAGACTGATCCAAACCACAAATGAAGATGCTGGAAATGTGATCGTCAAGCTTCAAGGCTATGATAAAGATACGAAAACATACACAACTGATGAATACGGTACAGTCAAGATTCCATATAAGGATCTGGTAGCCGGAAATTTCTTTTTGGATGTTAACGCAAACCTAGTGCCAGATGGTACAGAGGTTGTTCTGGTTGCATATAGTCCAAATGCAGACAATCCCGTTATGGGAGACCCATTTACATTCACTACACCAGATAAGGACAAATACGATGCTAAAGGTGGTACACTGAATCAGGACTACGGAAAGAAAGCGGAAGAGGCTGCAATTCTGGACAAAGTCACAGTAACAGAAACCAAGGATGGCCAAGAGGCTCCGGCACCAGCAGAGAAAGTGAAATCCAAAGCGATCAAAGGTGAGATTCCTACTCCTACTGCAGATGGTGCAGACCAGACCGTGACCGTGGAAGTAACCTACGCAGACGGAACCAAGGAAGATGCTACCGTAACGGTCAACTATGGCTTGGCAGCAGATGCATATAACCCATCAGGGCAAGCAATCACAGCCGACAAAGGAAGTCAGCCAAATGCAGAAGACGGAATCAAGAACAAAGACGATCTTCCAGAGGGAACAAGGTATGAGTGGAAGACCCCAGTGGATACGGATACAGCGGGAGAAACCACAGGAACGATCGTAGTGACATATCCAGATGGAAGCAAGGAAGAAGTAAATGTTAAAGTTATTGTAAAACAGTCAGAAGTTGCAGGTGATAATAACAAAAATATTGGCAATAAAGATACTATTAGTAAGGACGAAAATAAAAGTGTTAATTTTGGTCCAAACACAGGATACACGGGAAATGGTAGCTTACAAGTTGCTGGGTTACTTAGCTCCATTGGTGCATTATTAGGATTAAGTTTTGCAAGAAAGCGAAAGAAAGAAAATAAACACTGAATATTCTCATTTGTATTACGCAGAAGTTAGAAAAATAATTATATAAATAAGATTTTTGCATACTTGCATCTGAAATAGTAAATATAAAACAGCTTCGAAATCTTGGATAACTACAAAGATAGAATATCAAGATTTTTAAAGCTGTTTTTATTTTATATCTTTTTATAGATTTTTGTATTTAGCTATAATTTAATGAAAATTTGTGTAACACTATATAATTATTTTATTTTGAAGGTAAGAATATTATAAAAAGTCCCAAATTCCTTTTCTTATATAGCTTTTGAGAGATTCAGTCACGTGAGCGTAGAATTTAATAAAGGAAAAAAATAGCATATAATGAACACGTACATATAGAGTGCAAATAAACATTCTTAGTCAAAAGGGGGATTTATTATGACTCAAAAATATGGTTACATACGTGTTTCATCTAAAGATCAGAATCTTTGGCGGCAAATTGATGCAATGACAGCGCAGGGGATTTGTGAAGAAAATATCTTTACAGATAAAATTACAGGTGGGACATTTGTACGGCCTGGATATGAAGCACTACTAAAAATAATTAAAAAAGAAGATATTCTATTTATTCATGGAATCGACCGATTGGGCAGAAATTATGACGAAATTATAGAAAATTGGCATGTAATTAATCGAAAAATTGAAGCTGATATTGTCGTTTTAGATATGCCATTACTGGATACCAGAGTAAATAAAAATGGTTTGACGGGGAAATTTCTGTCCGATATTGTATTACAGATTTTATCATATTTTGCACAATTAGAAAAAGAAAAAATTAATCAACGACAGAGAGAAGGAATTGCAGCAGCAAAAAAAAGAGGCGTTAAATTCGGAAGACCTAAAAAGAAAATTGACATGAAATATTTCCAGCAGATCACTTCTGACTGGAGGAGTAAGAAGATCACATGCGAAGAAGCCACAGAAATGCTGGATATAAGCCGTGCCCACTTTTATAAAATAGTGAAAATGTATAACCTGTAAGAAAAAATAGGCGTCTAAAAAATTATAATTTTTTAGACGCCTATTTTTTTTGTTTTATAACAAACCCTTTTGATTTTGTTTACTACTTTTTTGTATTTATTATTTTCTTTATGACCATATTATAACAATTGTTATAAAAATTGTCAAGGGTTTTATTTCTAAAAATGTATACGTTTAAAGATAAGCGCTCTATATGTATGACTGCTAAATGAGGTGACATGATGACGATTGGTGAAATTATTAGAACTGCCAGAGAAGAAAAAAACCTAAATCAGAGCCAGCTGGCGGCAAAAGCCGGCATTTCACAGGCAACGGTGAACTACCTGGAAACAGGTAAACGTAATCCTGGATTTACAACAATTGTGAAAATCGCAAAAGTTTTAGATCTGAATTTAGAAGACTTAACAGAATCAATGAATTAATTGCGTGGCAAGTTAAGTCAATGGCAGACGCTTTGTAGATTTTTCTAGCTATAAAGAATGGGAGTTCAAATCTCCCACTTGCCAAAACATATATAAATTGGTCTTATGAAATTTAATAAGAAAGTTTTTGAGAAACGCTCCTGCATGTGGCGTTGGTTCGAGCCAACTGCACAGCATTAGATTTGCTTTATTTTATCGATGAATCTAGATGGTGAAAAATCTTTCGGATGAAGGACGGGGAAAAGATTTATGTGGAAAACATTGTAACCACAACAGCGCAATAGGGATATATAGCCTGGCTAAAGGAATGGGTTCTGAATTTAGCCAGAGAGTTGCCAATGGACACTCTTGAAGCTCAAGCAATATGTTGAAGTAAATAATCATGGTAAATCCTTCAATAAGTCATTATTGAGCAAATAAGCGAAGACACATAACGGAGTAGAACTTGGTGTCCATATAGAAGGGGCAGCACATCAATGGCGTGACGTAGAGCAAAGCTTGGCGGTGAAGCAAGGTGTGTGGGTAAATCTCCAGGGCGGTGGAATGAGCCGCGTTCAAAAACTAACCATGTTATATTCCTGGCGTATTGTTTTGTTATCGAGTTTGTGATCTCATAGCAGTAATCAAATATAAAGCAGCAATACTTACGTCATTTTTATTTTTTATGGTGATTCTTTGGAAGAAAATAATTGAACCGGTTCGATACCGGAAATCACCACCAATAACACTCGGGAGGGAGTGTATTTTTTTTTACAAAGGAGAAGATTAGAATGAAAACAAAAGTAATTGCGGTGGCAAACGAAAAGGGCGGCGTCGGGAAGACAACGACAGCCATAAACCTTACCTATGAGTTACAGCAAAGAGGAAGAAAGGTTCTTTTAATCGACAATGATCCGCAATCAAATATGACGCGGCATTGTGGTACGAACCCACACAGTAAGGATCATATCACGTTGACAAATTTGATCGAAAACATGATTAACTATGTTACTGGCGTTGATAATGGTGTGTCTTATGAAGATATACTGCCGCCTGCAGAAGAAGTGGTTATTTTCAAAAATGGCTTTGAATATATAGCGGCGAATGTGGTTTTGGAAGTAGCTGAGCGAGCCCTTTACGTTACGCCCAATACAGAGCAAATTCTTGATGAAATAGTAAAACAATATGGCAAAGGTTATGATTATGTCATTATTGATTGTAGACCGACACTTTCTAAGTTAACTTTAAATGCATTTGTAGCAGCAGACTCCGTCATTATACCAATCGAGTCTGAGCCATATGCGGTTGATGGCCTTAACACGCTATTAAAGAACATAGAGATTATAAAAAGGGGTTTCGGCCATGGTGGTCTTAACCCAAAATTAGAAATTGAAGGAATACTTTTTACAATGTATAAAGGGCGATTGCGCCTGACTCAGGATTTAGAAAAACAGGTAAAAAACAGATTTGGGGAAGATTTAAATGTGTTTAAAACAATGATCCCAACATCTGTTAAAGCACCTGAATCTGTACTTGCAAAGGCGGCTGTCCGAGCTTATGACAAGAAGAACCCGGTAGGGCTTGCTTATCAACAATTAGCAGAAGAAATTGATTCAAACTACTAAGAGGTGTTTGTATGGATGAAAAATTTGATTTTGATATGTCAGAATTTTTGGGAGCAACAAAACCCGATAATACATATATAGCAGGTTATAATAAAGATAAAACAACCAGAGACGAGATTGACATATCTTTATTAGTTCCTTCACCCTTTCATCCAATACCATTATATGGTGAGGAGAAAGAGAAGGAGATGGTTGAAAGCATTAAAGCTTTTGGTGTGCTTCAGCCAATTCTCATCAGAGAGTCAAAAATTCAAATTGGTAAATATGAGATTTTAAATGGCAGAAATAGAGTACATTGTTCAGAGCTTGCTGGAAAGACAACGATCCCGTACATTCTGGAAGAATACTCAGATGCTGATGCGCAGTACGTCACTTTGGATGCCATCATTCAACAGAGGGGCTTTAACGACTTGAAGTTTTCTGAACGAGCTGAGATTGTTCATTTACTGGTTGAAGAAGTAAAGAAAGAAAACCTCAGTGAAAAAATACAGCAAAGCTTATCATCGGATGATGAAGAAGAATCGGGAGTGTTTCATGGTATCTCAGAACGGACACGACGTCGATACTTACAGTTATACAAATGCTGCGAGGAAATAAAAGGCGAAGTAGATGATAAAAAAATGGCCATGAAGGTAGCTTTAAATTTATCGGTACTCTCTCTGGAAGATCAGAAATTTGTCATGCAAATGAGCCGGGAATATAAAAAGCCAATTGATGAAAAAATCTCTAAAATACTTAAAGATAAAATGGAAAAAAGAGAGCTGAATGAAGAGATGATTCGAGAAGTTTTCGAAGGCAAGAAGCGAAACAACAGAAATGCTTCATTTAGTGTAAAACTGCCAAAGGAAATAAAGAATGAGTATTTTAACGAAAAAAAGCCAAAGGAAATACAAGAAATTATTGAAAAAGCATTGAAAGTATATTTTGCAAATATGAGTGAGTATGATGATGAAATGGATGAAATAACATCGGGCTGACAAGCCCTTTTTTGTTTTCCGGAAAAGCGGTCACGTGACCGAAAGTCTTGAAATCCGCTTGTAGTCTGGTCTAGAGCCATGTTGAGAAAATCCTTATGGAGGGACGAATGGATGTAAATTATGAAATTGCTGAAGAAGTAGCAGCATTGGAACTGGATGATGAAAATGAAGAAAAATTTTTAACAGAAGAACAGACTGAAGAATTGTACGAGATGATCTTCAGTGAAGAGCATGGTCTTTTTGATGGTGTTGATCCAGCGCTTGAGGAGTTGTTGAAAGATTTCTTTGCAGAAATTGCAAGGGAACAAGGGCACGAAGAAATTAAAGACCAGTGGGAAAAAATCAAAGCTGAAAAAAATGAAAAAGTCTTGCTTGAGCTTCAGGCAGCGCAAAAGAAAATAGATGCGCTAGAACAACGGTTAAGTGAGAGAAATAGCGAGATCGAAAATCTGCAAAATGAGATGGTAAAAAAAAGTCAGATCATTGCAGTTAGTCAGACTCGAAACTTAGAAGATGAACGCCGTAAATTGTCGGAACAATATAATCAAGAAATTGCAAAAATACAGCAACAGTATGAGACGGAAATTCATGAAATGAACTCTAAATTAAAAGAAAAGGAAAACGAACTTTTTAAAATAAAAGAAAAACAAATTAATTTAGAGAAAGAGAATGAAATCAGAGATGCGTTTATGTATGCCGATAAGACAGAAATTGAAGCTGGAATTCGTGAGGCTTTAGTGGGCGAAAAAGAAGTCAGCCTAGAAGCTTATGCGAAAAGACTCAATGAACAAAGTGAAAGTATTAAAATGGTAGCACAGACAATTCACGATTTGGTGGATCGTGCCTGTAGCAGTGAAGAAAGAATTAAGCAGGAGGTAATTAAAGCAGCCCAAATGTTTTTTGAAATAAAATTATACCCGAAATTAAAAAGCGAACTGATCGAAGAGTTGAATGGACAAAAGGGATCAATTGATAAAAATACGGTAACCGAAAAGTTATCTGTACAAAAATAAAGTTGTAAAATCTTGTTAGGAGAAATAAGAAAATGAAAATCGCCAAAGTATTGAAAAAATACAACGAGAAATTAGAAGAATTGTATCGTGAAGAGAGGGCAATACTTGAGCCTCTTTTTAAAAAAGAATAAAAAAAAGGATTAAAGCATGAAAACAGGTTATGTCATTGAATATAGTGTAAAAAAGGGATTTTTTGAAGAACTTGGAGATCAAAAAAAAGCGTTTTGTTCACAGGCAACTTTAGTGTACCTACTCAGCTCCAGACCTTCATATACAGTTTGGTCAGCCCGCTGGACTACAGATGAAGATTAACAATCCCAACGAAAAAATAGAATTTTTAGAAATAAAATAATTGAGAAGATTAAGATGAAAGAAGGAACTTTTGTATATAGTCCACGATCAGAACGGATGGACATTCGCTTCGGAATGGAGGAATATTACGGAGGTTTGCATTGCGGAGAATTTAATTTCTTAGTGTGGTTGATCGCAACCGCCATTTTGTTTTATCTAGTGCGAGATATGTTATAAATAGAATATATATTACATGCTTAAGTTAAAAAATTGAAAATGAAGGACAGTAAAATGGAAAACAATATAGATATGGCTATCAATAAAGAAGCCCACATTTACAAAGCAAAAAGAAAAGTAGGTAGTGGGTGGATTATGGGATTTCCTTTGATCATAGATAATGAATGGTACATTCGTAGTGAAAATGATTTTAGGAATTACAAGATTGATGTTAAAACGCTTTGCCGCTGCACAGTAAAGCGTAATGTCAAAAATGAATTGATTTTCGAGCATGATTATATAGAAAGTATGGGTACCAGCCTAGTTATGGAAATATGTTATGGTGAATACCAGGCGTACTGTCCGGTAGATGATATATGGCTACCAACAATTGGCTTTTACGCGAAAGCTGAGAATTATAAAGATATGCCAATAGGCGATCTGCCAGAGTATGCGCTTAGATTGTACAATAGATTCGATAAAAAAGGAGAAGAAAATGAAAATTCAGAACAATTTTAGAAGCATTGAAAACCGAGCATGGGTTTATTTTATCGGCAAAGCCTACCAACCCTCGTAAGAGGGATGGGCAAGATACGCCATTGTCGGACATTTTGGTTTCACCAAAACGTCCAACAATCGCAATCTTGTTTTTCCGTTTGTTCCAAACAGAAAAAATTGAAAGGGGCAAGCCCCTTAGACCCCAAAACCCCAAAAATCTAACAATATCCTAAGGAGAAAAAAATGACAAAAATCAAAGAAAGTTATGAGGAAGAATTAACCACTGTGTTATCTGCCATGCTTGGTTGCGAAGCGGATGATGTAATGGATCTTTTCAAATCAAAAGACTGTGATCTTATAGAATTGGCAGCACAGGCTGTATCAGAAAATGCATCAGCCTCAAGGGATTATGAAGTGAGCCTTGAGAATCTTAAAAAAGAAATTAATGATCAGGAAGAATGGAGAGAAACATTTGAATCAGAGGGATACATCGGCTCTAACGAGATAGATGAAGATGGGCGGTAAAATGTAGAATACACTGCCGGTCACGTGACCGGAAGTCGTGCATCCCGCTATTTGAGTAGGTTTGAGCCGGTTTAAAAAAATGCTTAATGTTTAAATGATTATGGAGGTATCATTATGAAATACAAGAATATGGCCCTGAAAGAAGCTCAACTGAATGAGAAGGAAGCCTACCTTAAACAGTGGGAAGCAGAACTTAATAAAAGAGAAGAAGGGCTTAATTATCGACACAATGAACTACAAAAAACGGCTGATTTTTTAAGTGTAAGGATCGAAAAATTTAATGAACAGTTAGGAAAAGCACAAAAATCTTATATGGCAAAACGACAGCAGTTATCCGCATGGGAAAGTAAATTAAAAATAATAGAAAGGAATATTGGCATTCCGGACTATGAAACAAATAACGTTCATGGATATATACCCACAGAACGATAAATGCTCAAAAATAAGAAAAGTATCCAGCAATGCTTTTTTTCTTGATGAAAATAAAAACATATCCTATGCGTCTAAATGCAATGATTGCAGGTTTGACTGTAAACAGAGTTATCGTGCTAAGATAATCTGTTGCCCTAAATATAGAAGTAAAAATAAAATCTAAAAAAATAGCCTTTTCTGGCACTAAATTTTATCACTCAGTTGAGTGATTTTTTTATTGTCTAAATACAGGAGGAAGATCAATGCGGTATCAAGAGAAAGTTCAAATAGCGAACACAATGTCAATTTTTGAATATTGTCAGTTAATTGGCTTTGAGCTCAAGAAAGTCGGCAGTGATTATAAGCATCCAGACCCGCAAGGGGATTGGAACGGTCTTAATGTTACTTTGGACGGTTGGGGTTGGAAAAACTTCTCGCCGGACAGTGTTGCATTTGACCGTGGCGGCCCGATTCTCTTTGTCCGTTGGCTGCATGAAGTTCAAACTGGTGAAGCCTATGATCAAGTAGAAGCTATCAATGAAATGGTAAAACTCAAAGGTTATGACTTGTCCGAAGAAATTTCAAAAAAGGATTATCAAGCATTGATCCGCCAAAATATAGGCAATACGAAAAAGAGATGGGAAAACAAGGAAAGCAGAATAAATCAAAAGAAAGAATTTAAACTGCCTCCCAAAAGCAATACCTACAATCGGCTTTTTGCTTATTTAACAAAGAAAAGAATGCTGGATAAAGCTTTTGTTCAAAAGTTCGTAGATCACCATGTTCTTTATGAAAGTGGTGATTTTCACAATTGTGTGTTTCTTTACAAAAATTTCAATCAGGAAATCGTTGGTGCATCCTTGCGAGGAACCTATGACCGTGATGGAAAGAAATTCCAGAAATGTATTGGGGATGATGAAAAATATGGTTTTGAAATAAAAGGAATAAACGACCGGATGCGAATCTTTGAATCGCCTATTGATCTTCTCAGCAGAATGACCATATTTAAAACATTTGCACCACATCGACTTAAAACAGCGCTAGAAGATACATGGTTTAGTATGAACGGATTAAAACATGAGAAAGTTTTTCATTATCTGGAAAATCATCCGGAAATCAATGTTGTTGTATTATCCGTTGATAATGATCCACCAGATAGATTTGGAAAAAGAAGAGGGCCTGATTTTTGTATTAAATTCAAGGAACTGATCGAAGAAAAATATCCTGGAAGATATGAACTAAAAATAGATACTCCAAAATACACAAAGGATTGGAATGAAGATTTAGTTTATATGAAAACCCAAAGCTTATCAATACATACACAAAATATAGAATGTGCGGCTGAGAGATAATAACCGGTCACGTGACCGAAAGTCTTGAAAGCCCCATAAATAAAGACATAGAAGCATATTAAAAAAATGGCTAAGGTCTATTTAATCATAGAAAGGGGGGATGAAAATTGTAAAAATAGCGTAAGAGAGATGTTTCAAAAAGAGCATATTTATGTTGACTATGTAACAAAATGAGCGTAAAATATAACTATGATTTTACGCGAGAATTCAAAAATTAACGATTTAAATTCAAGAAAGAAGGAAATAAAAAATGAAGAACAATAATGAAGTATCAAGCGTAATCAAATCAGCAAAGAAAGTAGCTATCGGAGCAGGCGTTGTTAGTGGCGTGGCAGCATTCTCAGTATTGTCAGGTGGGCAAGTATTAGCAGAAGAATTACCCGCAGATCAGGCAAACCTGGAAATGGTCGTAACCGAAGAGACACAGCAGGAAGTTAATAACGTATCAAACGAAGAGCTGGCAGCAGCTAATGAGGTCATTGCCAACAGCGTTGAAGACACTAACGTTGAAGCAGAGACGTCCGATTTGGCAGACACACAAACAGAAGCGTCCGCCTATGATGAAGACTATTCTTGTTCAGAAGAACCAGAATATGAAGAAGACACCTCTTATGCGGAAGATGCCGGATACGGGGAAGAGGATTCATACACTGAGGACACTGGTTTTGAAGATGAATTGATTGAGGACAGCAATGCTTCAGCAGACGAAGAAATCGTAGATGATACGATGGAAACACCGGATACAGACATCAATACCGATCAGTCCATTGAGAATGATCTCGCAAACGATCTGGTGCAGCCACCAGTAGATGCGTCCACCGATAAAACAATTCAGGATGAAAACAGCACAGATAAAGACACAAGTGATCTGGACGCAGACAAAACCGATGGTGAACAAATTCAGGATGAAAAAACAGATGCCGAAGTAAAGGAGGATGATAAAACTCCAACGGTAACTGAGGACAATAAAGTTAAAGACGAGATCAAAAATAAAGAGGAAAAGGAACAAGGAAATATGATAGTAGATTCAAATGTACAGAACACAACTGTACAGGACGCCCAAGTTCAGGCAGCCCAGAATACGCAGCAGTTCATGGAAGACGCAATGCAGACGGCCCAGAACTATGGCCAGAGTTTAACCCAGAAAGATATTGTGGATCTGTATAACAAGTACGTGTCCCCATATCATGACGCATCGAAGGAAGGCGACCTGTTTGCAATGATTGAAGAAACCTATAATGCAGAGGGCACCTTGTCGCAGCAGAGCCAGGAAGCCGCATTGGGACTCATTAACTTTTTCCGTGCGCTTTGTGGACTCGGTGAAGTGACGATTTCTCAAGACGATAATAAATATGCCCAGGCCGGTTCCGACTATCTGGCAGACACAAACTTTGAAAGCGGTAACCCACATAACGCGGCTGATGGCAGTGGAAACGAGGACGCGATCAAAGGGCTGCACTCGTCCAATATTTCCATGGGCAGCCATGGTTACAGCATTTACGATCTGTTACTCATGCAGTTTGGTGACGATGATGATCAAAATGGGACTTCCCTCGGTCACCGCAGATGGTTACTCGATCCCGATTTGAAGACTGTGGGCTTTGGAGCAGCCAAAGGAAGCAGCTGGAAGTATTTTGTGCTGACCTACACGGCAGTTGACAATCCAGACCGGGAAAATGTCGCATTCCCTAATAACGGTTTTTTCCCCATTGAAGCGTTGATCAGCAGTTCAACCATGTACGGTGCACCTTTCAACGTATCTCTGGGAACAGATTATAAAGTCACCAGCCCAAGCGGTATGAAAGTGACCATCACAAAAGATGATGGCACGACCACTGAATTTAATTATGTCAGCTCAAGCTCCAATCCGGATTTTCATGATAACTGGTGGACAGTCAACACGGGTGGTTATGGCAGCGGCTCCGCCATTATCATCAACCCGTCCTACAGCTGGTTAGGCGATTATCAAACCCTTGCCGGTCATTCATTCACTGTCACCATTACTGGACTAACCGATAAAGATGGCAACCCGGCCACCATCACCTACACCATCAACTTCTTCTCATTACAGCAGGCCATCAAAGACCAGGCAGCGGATCGGGAAGCCGCACAGAAGGTGACGGATCAGATTAACGGGATTAAACCAACAGATGAGCTTACCTATAAAGATTATGATCCTGTAAAAGCAATTGAATCGGCCTACAATGGTTTGACCGCATCTCAGAAGGATTATGTTTCTCAGAACAGCGTCCAGAAGCTCACTGAAGCTGTTCAGAAAGTCACAGAACTGAAAGCGAATCATGAAGCCGATCAGAAAGCAGCAGACGCAGTAAAAGCCGCCATCAACCAGATACCTGCAGACGTTACACTGGACGCCGAAGACAGTGTTACCTCAGCTCGAGAAAAATACGATCAGCTGACACAGGATCAGAAAAATTTGGTCGATAACTACCAGAAGCTGACCGATGCGGAATCAACCATCGAAGCATTGAAGAAAGAACAGGCAGAAAATCAGGCCGCGGCACAGAAGGTAACCGACCTGATCAATGCTCTGCCGGATACCATTACCTTGGAAAATAAAGCAGCGGTTGAAGAAGCAAGAGCCGCCTATGATGCACTAAACGATAAGGCAGAAGCCATGGTCAGCAGCCAGACCGTAAGTAAGCTGACCTCAGCAGAATCAAAAATTGCTCAGCTCGAAAAAGAAGCCAATGACCTGAAAGAAGCGTCCAAAGTGATCAATCAGATCAATGCCCTGCCAGGCGTTAATGACATTGAGCTTGAGGATGAAGCTGAAATCGTAGCTGCCAGAGCCGCTTATGCCGGTTTAACGGATGATCAGAAAGCCATCGTTGAAAAAGAAGGCGCAGTGAAGACCCTTGCCAATGCGGAAAAGAAACTGGCCGAAGTCAAGCTTCAGCATATGCAGGACGAAGAAGCGGTTAAAACCGTCACTGAGGCGATCAATGCATTACCGGGTACGGACGCGTTAGAGCTGAACGATGAAGCAGCTGTCAACGACGCGGCGAATCTCTACAACGCCATGACCGACACTCAGAAGGATATGATGGATCTGGCCGTTGTTCAGAAATTGGAAGATGCAAAAACCCAGATGGCCAAACTCATTGAACAACACAAGATTGATGTTGAAGCCGCAAAAACGGTCACTGATCAGATCAACAGCTTACCTTCAATTGTAGATCGTGATGCGGAAACAGCGGTGACAGAAGCCAGCGAAGCCTATAACGGATTAACCGATACCCAGAAAGCATTAGTCGATCCAGCTGCCGTTAACAAACTGGAAGCTGCGGTTAAGGTGATTGACAATATTCATGCCGCAGACGCGGTTACTGATCAGATTGAAGCGTTACCCTCGGTCGATGATTTAACCTTAGAAAACCGAGAGGCTGTGAAAGCTGCTGTTAATGCCTATAATGCCCTGACCGACGAACAGAAACAGTACATGGATGCTAATACCAAGGCAGCTCTTGACAGCCTGGTACACCAGATTGATGTGCTTGACGTTGAAAATGTGACGAATATCATCAATGGCCTCAAGGATCTTGATGATCTGACACTGGAAGACAAAGAAGCCGTACAGCGGGCATCCGATGCCTTCGACGCACTTTCTCCTGAAGCGAAAGCGATGATGGACAAAGAGGTTTATGATAAACTGGATCAGGCCGAAGATAAAATCACCGATCTGGAAGATGAACAAGCAGCTGATCAGGTTGAAACAGTGGTCGGCGCGCTGAAAAATCCGGGTGAACTCACGCTGGATGATAAAGGTGCAGTCTATGCAGCCAGAGACATGTACAATGCCTTAAATGACAACGCAAAATCCAAAGTTGATCCTGCTATGGTACAAAAGTTAGCCGAACTGGTGAAACAGATGGATCAATTAGTTGCCGATAATGAAGCCGCACAAAATCCAGGACAAGATGGAAATGGCGGAACCGGTAATGTGAATGATGGCAGCAACGGTGGAGCTGGTGGTTCGACAACCGGCACTGGCACCGTCGTTGATCAGAACGGTACGGATAATGGTACAAACGGTCCGAATACCGGGATCAGCCAGACGAGCAGCACTGGATTAATCGCCAGCATTCTCGCATTGTTCGGAATTGGCGGTGCTGGTTTATTCGCCAGAAGAAAACGTAAAGCCAGCAAATAAAAAGCAGAAATGGACAAAAACTTGAAAAAGGCGCATTGCGCCTTTTTTCATTTTTTGCGTTGAAGTGATTTGATATTTCAAAATATAATAAATCTAGGTACCTGAAACAGAATTTTTAATATAAACAATCCGTTTCAAGAGTGGCTTCTTATTATAAAGGTTTGATCTATGCTAAGTTAATGTTGGAAGGTGATTTTAAGTTGGACTAAAGATTATTAAAAAAATCCCTACCAATTACAACCTTTTTTACGCCAGCAGATAAAAGGGTTTTGGCTCGCTTAAAAGAAATGCCTCCATCAGTCCAGATTGCCTGTTGAGGGAAATCTTGACTAGCTTTTTTAATTTTATCGACCATAGTGTCAATAAAACACTGGTTTTTTCCATCAGGTTCGCTAGTCATTAACAAAATCGAATGACAACGTTGGATAAGATATGCATAATTGTTAAGAGCAGTAAAAGGCAAAAAGGCCAACCCAGCGGTTATATTATTTTCCTCAAAAAGAGAAAGAACTTCTGCAATATGTTGGGTGGATTCAGCATGAAAAAAGACACTACATGGGCTGAGCTTTTTCAGAAGTGGAAGGTAGGCCACTGGTTCCGTGACCATCAAATGAACATTAAAATGAAGAGGACTCACATTGCGAAGGGACAATAATGTTCTCTCTCCAAAAGTGATATTATGGATAAAATTACCATCTTCAATATCAAGATGAAGTTCAGAATACCCTTTTTGTTCCACTAATTCTGCTTCAGTGCCAAGACAGAGTTGATTGGCCGAAGCCAGCGATGGTATGATGTAGTTTTGCATAAAGACCTCCTTGATAATTTATTGATTACAGCATATCAGATCTCTTTTTATTTTTCAGGGGTCAATTTTTCAGGAAAAAGTTTAAAAAAATGAATATTGTGTAAATACGTCTCGGGCATTATGATTAAAGTGCAAAGGCGCTACCGGAAAAAAGGAGGTGGAACAATGAAAGTGAATCAAAGACTGCTTGAGCTGGTTTATTTTTTTGAAAGTCATCCTCGGACAACAATGAGAGAGATCCAACATCAGCTGAGTCTGTCAGAAAATGCGGTGCGTTATGAAATGGATAATCTAAATTACTACCTGTCTGTACTAAAACATCCTGAAATAATTAAGACAAATAATGGTGTTTACCATTCTACAATTGAGGATTTTGAAGGACTTGGTAAAAAATTGCGGGCGATCTATAAATCTGATCCCCAGGAACGTTTAAACTATTTAATGTTTAAACTTGTCCTTACTGGAAAGATCAATATCCGAAAAGAATCTGATTTTCTTGAAGTTTCTAGAAATACAATAAAGTCTGATCTTCGAAAAATCCGACCAATTTTGGAAAAAGAAGGAATTCTCATCGATACTGGCCGTCTGATTTCTGGGGATGAAAAAATCATACGAAGGTTCATCTCACGCAAATATAAAAGTTCTTATATGGTTCTTTTTTCAGGAATAGGAAAAAAAGAATTGATTAATCCGGCAGACCATTTGGTGATTGAAGATTTTTCTTTGTTGGATATTGAAAAATTGCTTATGCATATCAATGATCTTGCATCTAATTATCTTTTTACGGGCTTTTTCGAAGATTTTTTGTTACAAATTCTAGTGAATGTGCATCGAATAAAATATGGATACAGCCTCAAAGCTGTCTCAAGACAAAAAGAGCAACAACGGATTTCAAAAGAAGAACAACGGCATGTTGAAAAAATCATAGAGCTCTTTGCTGCTCAAATGAACGTTGATATCAATGATGAAGAAAAGCATCAGATGACGACGATGCTTGTTCAGTATAGTGATAAATTTTACAATAGTGCGTATCAGAAAAACCTACTGGCTATTAAGATATTTGTATCGAAGTTGGTCACTGCGGTTGGACAAGATCTCGAGATTAATCTGTCGGAGGATACCATATTATTGGAAGGGCTCTATCAGCATGTTAAGGGAACGATTTATCGTTCAAAAGGTGTTTTTGAAATAGATCGTCAAACTTATATTCAGGCAACTGAAGCTTATCAGGATTTGATTGAAAGTTTAAATGCACATGTTGGAAAATTATCTCAACCACTGAAGGTTAGTTATGATGATGCGGATATCGCCCTTTTTGCAATTCATTTTTTAGGAGCCATCAGACGACATGATGAAGAAAACAGAAAAAACATTGTTGTACTTTTGGTCTGTCCTTCAGGTTATGGGACATCCGTTCTTTTAAAAAACTTTATGGAAAAAAACTACAATGTAACGATTGTCGCAACTGCATCAATCTATCAGATTTCTGAATATTTAACCAATGATGTTGCCGTGGTTATAAGTACAATTAAACTACCTTTTGAAGTAAAAAAAGGTATTGATACTCCAGTTTTGACAATCTCTCCTTTTCTGACCTTTGAAGACGATAAAAACCTAAAAGAATTTGGAATTATTCAAAGAAAAAATCCTCAAAAAATTCCGATGGAAAAATTAGTAGAGGTCCTGGAAAAGTATGTTAAAGTTTCGGATTTAAATTGTCTGACTCGTGAGTTAAAACAAAATTTTCCTGGGATCATTGAAGAAGAAAAGTTGGAAAAGAGTTTGTTTGATCATTTGACCGAAAATGATATTACCATTATAGATCATATTGAAGACTGGAGTAAAGCGCTTCATCTATGTAGTCAGGTATTAATTGGAAAAAATGTTATTAACACAGCTTATTGTGAAGAAATTGAAAATTCAATTCATCTATATGGTGCACACTTTATCTTGCGTAATTCCATGGCAATTCCTCATGCTGGTGAGAAAGCTGGTGTGTTGGGCTCTGGAATGCACGTATTGTATATTAAGGACGGTGTGATTTTTCCTGATAATCTTAAAGTACGGATGATATTTTTCATTGCATCGAAAGAAAAAGAGCTCTTAATTAATACAGTAATGCGAATTAATGCTTTTTCAAATGACTTGAATTTTTATGATGTTTTTGATCAAAAGATTAAAGAGGGACGTTGTTTAGCAGCGTATCTAAAAAACTGGAGAAAGGGGGAGAGGGATGATTAACGAAGAGTTTGTATATTGTAATGTTGATTTTTCGACATCTGAGGAAATGTTAACCACAGTTTCAAAAGATCTGTTTATAGCTGGGTTTGTTACAGATATGTATGGAAAAAAAATAATAGAACGTGAAAAAAAGTACCCCACAGGATTGAAACTGGATGGCTTAAATATTGCGATATGTCACACGGATCCAGAATATGTACTCAAAAATACCTTATTCTTTGTCAGACCAAAGCACGCAATTAAATTTAAAAATGCTGAAACACTCGAAGATATTGATGTGGATCTGGTCATTGGACTAGTATTTTCAAGTGGTGAAGAGCATCTGAAAATCCTGTCGTTTTTGGCTGGACTTTTATCAGATTCACTGTGTATTCATAAAATCAAGGAAAGCAATACACCAAAACAGTTGGTAATGACGATGAAAGAAATTTTTAGAGAATGTGAGTAGAATAATGAAAAAATTAAAAACAATCATTCGAGAATTGACTGATCTGCAAGGCAATGTCGGTTATGAAGACGCGGTAATTCATTCTGTGGCTGATCACTTGGAAAAGTTTGGAAAGGTAACAATTGATCATCTCGGTAACCTGATCTGTCATCTGACACCAGAAAATGTAGGAAAAAAGAAGGTAATGTTATTTGGGCATACGGATGAAGTAGGTATGATGGTTAAAGCCATTTCAGACGATGGTTTTGTTTACTGTGAAAAACTTGGTTCATTAAATCCGACATGTCTTGCTGGGCAGAGGGTTCAGTTGGATGGAGAGTTTGGAAAAGTTAATGGAATCATTGGAGTAAAATCGCACCATTTGTTGACGGAAACAGATAGAAAGGGACAAAAGACAGTTCAGGAACAATATATAGATATTGGAGCAGTAAGCAAAGAAGATGTACTTGAAGCTGGGGTTCAAGTTGGAACGCCGGTAAGTTTTAAACCGGAATTTATGGAACTCCAAAACAATTGTATTGCGAATAAATCGATGGATGATCGGGCAGCTGTTGGAATATTGATTTACCTTGCTGAATGTTTAGATGTCAAAGCATGTAAAGCAGATATTTATTTGGTCTTCAGCGTTCAAGAAGAATTCAACACTCGAGGAATTATGCCTGCTGTACGGACAATTGACCCTGATATCGTTTTGGGAATTGATGTAACACCAGCGACAGATACGCCAGATCTTAAAGGAATGTCGGAAATAGCTTTGGGAAAAGGACCAGCAATAACATACATGAATCACCACAGCCGTGGTACTTTGGCAGGGATTGTTCCTAATAAGCGTTTTCTTTCACATTTAGAGGAAATAGCAAAGGATGCAGGAATTTCGTTAAATCGTGAAGTTGCTTGCGGAATACTGACCGAGACGGCCTACATCGCGATTGAGAATAGTCGGGTAGTGGTGGCGAATCTTTCTCTACCTACCCGATATACACATAGTCCAGTGGAAGTAATTAACCTTGAAGATGCTTTAGGAATAGTGACTATTTTAGAAAGATTTTTAATGGGTGTAGATGAAAAGACCCGTTTTGGAAAAGATGTTGATTTTGAAAGGAGAGTAAAATCATGAAAAAAGTAATTGTCGCCTGTGGAACAGGTATGGCTACGTCTTCGATCATTTCAGAGAAAGTTCGGGAGATTCTCGACAAAAATGATATTCAATATACATTAAGTCAAGTGCAACTGAGTGAACTTGAGATGTACAAAGGAGCGGATCTTTTTATCACATCGATGAAATTGCAGGAGGATTACGGGCTGCCGGTTGTGGTTGGTACCCCGTTTCTCATTGGAATTGGCGAGGATGAAGCGGCTCAAAAGATTTTGGATATTTTGAAAAATTAAACTGTCAGGGGGGAGAGAGTATGGAAGCAGTTTTTGATTATATTTTATCATTAGGATCGACCGTTTTTGTTCCTATTGTTCTGTTTGTGATCGGATTATTCTTTGGTTTGGGATTTTTTCGATCATTGAAATCGGGCATTACCGTAGGTGTAGGTTTTATTGGATTTAATCTAGCCGTTGGTCTAATTTCAAGTATTTTGTCACCAGCGGTAAATTTAATAGTTGAACGTTTTGGGTTCAATTTGACTGTAATTGATCTTGGCTCAGCTGCAGGCGCAGGCGTTGCTTTTTCGACAATGGTTGGTGCATTAATCATCCCTTGTGTTTTTCTGTTAAATGTTATCTTACTGGCAATTGGCGCTACAAAGACGATGAATATTGATATTTTTAACTATTCTCATTATGCTTTTACTGGTGCCGTAGTTAATCTGATAACTGGAAATGTGATTGTAGGGATGGGTGCTGCACTAATTCAAGCGACTTGGTCGTTGCTTTCGGCTGACTATACAGCGAAGCGTGTTCAAAATGAGATTGGTGTAGAAGGTATATCGATCCCTCAAGGTTATGCTGCAAGTAGTGTACCACTATTTGTGATTTTAGATAAACTTTATTCAAAGATTCCATTTATTAATAATTCAGAACTTGATATCAAAAAACTCCAAAATAAAGTGGGCTTTATAGGAGATCCAGTAATCATTGGGGCAATCCTTGGTATTATTCTGAGCCTACTGGCAGGGTATGGATTTAAAGACAGCGCGAACCTTGTTATGGGCGTCTGTGCGATTATGGTTCTATTCCCGAGAATGATTAAAATTATAGTTGAGGGATTAATGCCTCTTTCTGAAGCAGCCAAAGGATTCTTTGCTAAACATTTTTCTGGTAGGGAAGTGTACATTGGCTTGGATTCAGCTGTGACGCTTGGTCATCCAACAACAATGATTATAGGAACCCTTATTATTCCTATTACACTGGTCATTGCAACGATTCTTCCAGGCAATAAGGTTCTTCCACTGGCAGATTTGGCTTTTGCAGCGTTTTATATCTGTATGGCCACCATTATCCATAAGGGAAATATTTTGAAAACATTGATAAGCGGTATTATCAATATGATCGGTATCTTATATATTGCTACCTGGGTATCTCCTTACTTTACGACATTGGCAGTTCAAGGTGGTGTCTCTGAAGCCGGACAAGAGGTTAGTTCGCTGTGGGCAGGTAATGTTTTTGATTTTATTATCGCAAATTTAGGATTTTTAGGATACGCCGGTTTAGGAATATTGGTTATTATTACCATCGGATTGATGGTTTTTGTAAAAAAATATGCAATGAAAGAATAATATATAATAAAGGAGAAATAAAGAATGACTTGGTTAAAAGATAAATTATTTACAGAAAAAGCGGTAATTGCAATGTGTCACTTGGATGCACTTCCAGGCGATCCTCATTTTGACAAAGCAGGTGGGATGGAAAAAGTAATCCGTCATGCAAGAGAAGATTTTTTAGCGCTTCAGGAAGGTGGCGTGGATGCAGTAATGTTTTCAAATGAATTTTCTCTACCATATCTAACTAATGTAAAAACAGAAACCGTTGCGGCTATGGCACGTGTCATCGGAGAAATTAAACCGTTGATCGAGATTCCGTATGGTGTGAATGTACTTTGGGATGCAAAAAAATCCTTAGATCTGGCTGTGGCAGTTGACGCATGCTTTGTTAGGGAGATATTTACTGGTGTCTATGGGTCGGATTTTGGTCTGTGGGATACAAATGTTGGGGAGACAATTCGTCACCAACGATATATTGGTGCAGAGAATGTAAAATTACTGTTCAATATTGTTCCAGAAGCTGCAGCTTATTTGGGTGAACGCGATATTGTATCAATTGCAAAATCAACAGTATTTAACAATCGTCCAGATGCATTATGTGTTTCTGGCTTGACCGCGGGGACAGAAACGGACGCAGCAGTGCTAAAACGTGTTAAAGATACAGTTCCTGATACGGTTGTCTTTGCGAATACAGGAGTACGTTTGGAAAATGTTCGAGAACAACTTTCTTTAGCCGATGGTGCAGTAGTAGGGACAACCTTTAAAAAAGATGGCATATTTGAAAATCATGTTGACAAACAGCGTGTTAAAGCGTTCATGGATGAGGTTAAGAAATTTAGAAAAGATGCAAATGTCTGCTGATAGATGAAGAATAGAAAAAAATATAAATTCATTATTGATTTTGATGGTACAATCTCTGTAAATGACAGCACAACAACAATTGCCAGGCATTTTGTACCTGAAATGCAAAAAAAATATGAAGAAAGGCTCCATAAAAAAGAGATATCTATTGCTAAATATGTTCAAGAATTGCTAGAAGCTTCCAATTTAACAGAAAAAACTTATATCCGTTTTTTAGAACAAAATATTGTTATTGATCCAACTTTCAAGGACTTTATTAAAAAAGGATATGATTATACCATTGTTAGTGCAGGAGCATTTCAAAATATTTTTTATAGTTTAAAAGCTGCTAGTATCGATATACCGCCATCAAGAATCCTATCAAATCAAATCCAATTTTTGTCAGGATGTCTAAAATTGCATTCATCAGAGTATCCTCATAAAAATGGGATCGATAAGAAAAAAATCATTCAAAACTATCAAAGTTACAATATTCCTGTGATTTTTATTGGAGATGGTATATCTGATTTTGAAGGTGCAGAAGCGGCAGATGTTGTTTTAGCAAAACGAGATAAACGACTTGAGAAATACTGTGTCGAACATCAAATTTCGTGTTTTACCTATGAAAATTTTCGAGATATATGTCATATTCTTGAAAATGAAAAATTGATTTAAAGTTAAGGCCACCCTTTGATAGCGTCTCAAAAGGTGGCCTTTTTCTGTGTAGGAAAGTGATTTATTGCTCTTATGGTCTAGATCTGAGAATAGATCCTCTTAGGGCGAAAGGAGGAAAATTTATTTGAATATCATTATAACTGTGCTCATAGCAATCGGAATTTTTATCTTGTCCGGTCTGATTGGAACCTGTGTCGTACTGTATGTTAACGTCCGATATGAAATGAAAAAAGACCATACACTAAAGTTTAGTCTGGCAGTGATCGTTTTTTTATTGATCTGTTTGATTTTAGGGCTTTTCGGTATGCTTACCGCATTTGGGACAATGCCAAGTTTTTACTATGGCATTGTCCTTTTTGGTTTTTTGGCCGGATTAGGCTGCATGTCCCTGATGTCCGCAGCTTCCCGGCAAGAACAGATCCATTACAGCGGAGGTGAAAGAAGATGATCAAAAGAAGCCCCAAAAAGATCAGAGCACCAACCGGACAGCAATCCTATTGCTAAAATTGAAAAATTAAAGAGAGGAAGAAAAAGTATGTATAAAAACAAAGCTTTGAAAAAAACATTTTCGCTGCTTTTTGCGTTCTTATTCACCTTGCTGACGCTTCTGTCACCGCTGAGCTCAATGGTGGCAAAAGCCGAGGAAGGTGAGGATCTGCCACCGACGGGTGACCTGGCGCAGTACGCAGTGAACGAAGTCGGACAATCCGATCAGGGCTGGGTCATTTACTCGTCTGAAGATCCGAACTACAATCCCATGACGCGGGCATCCGGCAGCTCCGGCGTGTCTGTCTCGAAAGATTACGGGGGATATACGAGTTACACCCAGATTATCACCGTCGTGGACGATTCCGGTGTCGCGCATACCGCGTACTGTATTGAGCCCGATAAGAATACGCCCAATGGAACCATCTATAACCAGCAGATCACGGATAACGCTCAACTGAGAACCGTGCTCTATTACGGCTATGACGGACCAGGAGGGGCTGAATTCATGGCCCGTGAAGGCGACGATGCGCAGAGCGCTTTCATGGATACCTGGTGGGCAGTAAGATTGGCCTGTGGAGAAACGTCATCGAACCCCGCGGTTTATAACGATCCCAATATCCGCTGGCTGCTTGACCACGCGCCAGTTGAAGTTGGGGGCATCACGGTAAGTGGCTCACCGGATACCCGGTGGAACGTTGGTGAAAAGATGCAGGAAACAGACTGGTACACCACCAGCGGCTCCGGTACCTTTACCCTTGAACTCGATGGTCTGGGCATTGTTGCAAAACTGAGTGACAGCCGTACCATCACTTCCACCACTTCAGGTATTCCAGTAGGAACGGCTTTCAAATTGTGTGCAGGCCCGGAAAAAGAGGGAACCGTTACGGTACCGATCAAAGCCACCGGCGTGGCTTATGCAAGCCTGATGTTTATTCCGGCTTCTGAACGGGATACACAGAGTGTTGTGGCCGGTGCCAGTGTCCAGGGGCAGGGACAGGAAGCTTCCGCCAGTGCAAACTTTGTGAAGCGCGTGACTTACCCGGATGTACAAAAAACCGACAATCGCCATCTGGCCCTTGATCTGAGCAAAACACAGCCATCCGGGGACGCTAGTCTTGATGGCGCTGTTTTTGGCCTTTACAAAGATCCCGAGTGTACCCAGCTGGTGACTCAGGCAACCGTAACGAATGGGATTGCTGACTTTGGCGCGGTTGTCCTAGGCGACTATTTTTACAAAGAAATCAGTGCCGGTAACGGCTATAAAACTAATGAAACCGTCTATCCGGTCACCGTATGGGCAGAAGGCATGCAGGGCGTCACGGAGATCCCCAACGATGTTAAAACCAATCCAGTCAGCATTGTCAAATATGCGATCACCGATCCAGACAATGTGGATGACGTATTAAATCCCCTGGCAGATGTTAATTTTACCCTGACCTTAAAGTCAGCCATCGACAAAGGCGAAAAGCTGACGGAAGGGGACAATTTGTTTAGCGGAAAAACCGACGAAAATGGTCGTATCCGCTGGGAAAATGTTCCTGTGGGGACTTATATCCTTCACGAAGTTAAAACGCCAGAGGGCTTTATTCCCATTGATGATCTGATCGTTGTCGTTGACGGCAGCGGCGAAGAAATTGAGATTCCGCTTACCAACAAAATGATGTACGGCGATCTTATTATCGTGAAGAAAGATTCGGAAACACAGAAAGAAATCCCGGTATCCGGGGTCAAATTCAAGGTCATTGACCTGGCGACCATGCAGTTTGTCAAACAGTCCAGCGCAGCGACCCTGTTTATACCGACCGATACCTTTAAGGCCAACGATGAAGGGAAACTGTCCCTTCCGAAAAAACTCAAAAGCGGCAGCTATGCCGTGGTTGAAGTTTCGTCTCCAGACGGATACTTAACCGCAGGACTGACTGCCAGCAACAACACTCAAAAATATATGGTTGACGGCAAGGAATACCAGGGTATCCCGGTCACCATCAGCCCGACAACCTGCGATAAAATCGAAATTGACGGCAAAACCGAATACAGCAGCACGGTCAGTGTCTACGATCAACCGGCCAAAGGACGGATTGAAGTCACCAAAACCGGCGACCAGCTGGACGGTACCAAGACCACTCCAAGCAAATATGGCAATGTCACAGAATTTATCTTCAATGAAAAAGCCTTAAAAGGCACGGTATTTGAAGTTTATGCGGACGAAGACATTACGACACCCGACGGCACCGTTCGCCTGCACAAAGGCGATCTGGCGGACACCCTGACCACCGGAGATAACGGAAAGGCCATTACCAAAGACCTTTACTTAGGCAAATACAAAGTGGTCGAAAAATCCGCGCCGGAAGGTTTTGTCAACGCGGGAACGGAGCAGAAAGTCACCCTGAAATATAAAGGTGAAACCGTTCAGGCATCCGACAATGTCGAAAACACGACCTTCCATAATGACCGCCAGAACGTTGAGTTTCAACTGACAAAACTGGAACAGGAAATCGACAAGATTGAACAGGAAGGTGAAGGCGTCACCATCCATTATAAGGATGTTCCGGCCAATGACATCGACTTTGGCCTTTACACCAAAGAAGCCATGAGTGACGGTAAAGGCGGCACCATCGCCGCGGACACACTGGTATCGGTGAAGACCGTGAAAAAAGGCCAGGCAAACACCGTTGAAAACTTGCCTGCCGGTAACTACTACCTGAAAGAACTCAGCACCAAGGATCATCTGGAAGATAACAATTTCCGTTATGAAGTCACTTATGCCATCCAGGGCAACGATCCGCTGGTGGTGGTTCAGGCCAATAAAGGTGAAGCCATCAAAAATTACTATGTAGAGCGTCCTTTTGAGTTTGCAAAAAAGGATGTTTCGGATGGCATGTTGATTCCGGGCATCACCGTCAATGTTTACGACGAAACCGGGGAGAACATCATCTTTACCGGAAAAACCAATGAAAACGGCGAAATTACCATCACACTGCCAACAGGCAAATACTTCTATCAGGAAGTCGATGCACCAGCGCCGTACTTATGCCCGGACGATTTATACCCGTTTGAAATCACCAAAAACAATAAAGTCACCCAGGCACTCATGACCGATGAGATGGCCATGGGGAATATCCGGTTACACAAAGCCGCTGAAGACCGGAATAATTACACCATTGACGCATCCGGAAAGGTTAACTATAAAGAAAAAGACCTTGAAGGGGCTGAATACGCGGTGAAAGCAGCGGAAGACATCGTGACACCGGAGGGTGTCGTCAAAGCCTTTAAAGGCGATACTGTCGCTCATATGGTCACGGATAAAAAAGGGGAAACCACGGTTACAGAAGCTTTCTTTATGACCAAGGAGGGTGCAGCTGCCCGGATGACGGAAGATACGGAAAAACCAGATGTGAAGTCTGAAGGGACAGAGACACCGGGCACTGACAAACCAGACACCGAAGCAAAAGCGGTTGAGCCGATGGATCTCACCAAAGTCGATGAAACATCGACCGTTCCGGTAAAATCCGAAACGGCTTTATTCCTTGGCAGTGGCACGGCCAAGTATGACGTGGTCGAAACCAAAGCCCCGGACGGTTATCGTTTGGATGAAACCATCCATACCGTGGAGCTGAGCTTCAAAGACAATAAAACCCCACTGGTGGAAGTTGAGCTTGAATGCTTCAACGAAGCCAAAGGCGGAGACATTGATCTTTACAAAGAAGATACCGAAGCCAAAACAGCTCTTCCGAACGCAGAGATCAGCGTGATGGATGCGGATCAAAAGGTGATCTTCAAGGGAAAATCCGATGAGCAGGGCAACCTGAAAATCGGCAAGCTGCCAGATGGCCAGTATTTCTATCATGAAACCAAAGCACCGGACGGCTATGTTCTTGATCCAACCATCTATGAATTGAAAGTCGTGGATCATGAAACTGCAACCGCCACGCTGGGCAATGTGAAAGAAGATATTCCGGATACCGGGATTGATTCAAACAATAGCCCACTTTACATTGGTCTGATTGGTGGCGCTGCCTTGGTTTGTGCAATCACTTTAGGTGTTCATAACCGCCGAAAAGCAAAGAGATAGTCTGAGCGAACGTAATTATTACACGCATTGAGTGCCTGGTGCTTCCGGGCACTCCTTTCATTTATGGGAATGCAAGAAGCCTTTTGTGTGGTGGGGCAGTACCACCCGTTCCCGAACAAGCGTATTTCAAAGAAAGGAAAGGGAAAGAATGATGAAAGCATTTTTACTACAAATGGAATTTATTGGTAATTAATGACTATTTTATGCACGAAATAATTAATGCACTAATCAGAAGGTGATTTAGTAGGAGGAGATAAAAGTGAATAATCAATTTATAAATGACTGCCTAACGTGGATATTTGCGTTATTAGGATTTTTTATCGTATTTTTTATACTATACACTTTATTTTTAATAATCAAGTATAGTTATAATTCATATGTAGAGTTTATAAGTAAACCTCGACCAATAAATAAAGTTTTTCCAGATCCCATCCTTGCGGACTATATTCTACAAGAAGTGAATAAAGGATCAGATGTGTTTAAAGCAAACACTGACGATTTAGTTAGCGAAAGAGATTTGAAACATATCAGAAAAGTCAATCTGGAAAATAAAGGGATTAAGAGTATTAAAGGAATTGAAAAATTGGTGAACTGCAAAGAAATAAATTTAGCCCACAATCAAATTTCGGTTAAACCACGACCTTTAGATTTGCCGCCTGAACTTAAAATGATTGATCTTTCTTATAATCAAATCAGGGAAGAATGAACATTTGCTCCTGATGTCATGATGGATTTAAGCTTTAATCCGGGAAATCAGAAACATGATCCAGTTTTTTATTCTCGAACAATGATAGAAGATTTAATGCAGCGAATTGGTATAAATGTAAGCAACCAGGATCAGATTTGGTATTTATATTTCTTTAATGCTGCAAGGCTGATCACTGAAGAAAAGCCTTGTTTTTCTAAGTTAAAATTTTATAAAAACAGTAATAATCGGCTGGAAATTAAAGGGGAAGAAATCAGAGAGTATCCATCCCGATTTTACCGTGACGATTACGAGCGGTTTAAATCCATATTGGCTGGGATTCATCAAAATTATCAGGTGTTAAAAAATAATAAAGATGATCCATTTAGCAGCATGCCAGAAAATGCCTATATCAACAATCTGACGATTTATCAGTATTATGCGAGTCACAGTTACATGCTTGGCATCAAAATTGATGAAGTTTCTCATGAAAATAAAGACTTCTGTAAAAATAAAAACATTGTCACAGAAAAAAACAATACTATACCTAAAGTGTATAAACCATCAAAGAACTATACAACATTGCAGGAGAAAATATTTTCAATCAACGCTCTGTTGGCGGAAAAAGACCCGTCTGATCCGATAATTTCATTGCTGAGGTCAATTGCTGACAGCACTGAAAAGATTGACCGTTTTATTTTTGAACATCCGGAAAGTAAGGATTCACTGAGACGCTATTCAACCTATTATCTGCCAATGCTTTCAGATATTCTGGATAAATATATTGATTCAACTGAGTATAAAGGAGAGAGCAAACAATTAAAGGATGAGGTACATTCAGCTCTGGAGGATACGAATACTGCTTTCAAGAAGATTCTTGAAAATCTTTCACAAAACATGGAGATTGAAGCTTCCT
Organism: Eubacterium sp. BL-380-WT-2B; assembly: GCF_009696115.1. NCBI lineage: Bacteria > Bacillati > Bacillota > Clostridia > Eubacteriales > Eubacteriaceae > Eubacterium > Eubacterium sp. BL-380-WT-2B. The sequence goes on along the minus strand of NZ_VUMP01000010.1, from coordinate 92,155 downwards.
GTGATATTACGGCCTACAAAGCCATCCTTGAAATGGACGGAGTGAGTGGGGATACCTTCTCAAATAAACAGGAGAGTAATCCTGAATTTTGAAAAAATTAGGATTAAAGAGGTTTTTGGATAGGAGTAATAAAGTAAGTTACGAATTGAACGGAGAATCGTGATGAATGATATGTATTTAGTTATTATTGTGTTAGAAGTGTTTTTAATCGTTTCAATGATCGGACCCAGGGTGATTGATTTTTTTAAAGGAAAAAAGATCAGGCAAATCGAAAGAGAAACAGCAAAGTATGAAGGGAATTTTTGGGGAGTAGATTCTAATGGTGATGATGATCCCAATGCGTTTGTGAAAATCACGTATGATAAAACATTGGGACATCGGTACTGGTTTGCCAACTATTCTATTCATTTTATGGATTTAACAAGAAGACGCTTGGGATATTATAAGATTATATTTCTTCCAGAAAATGAAAAGTATAATAACAGAAATGCTTTCATTGTTCATAAAAAGGTTGATGAAATATGGACGTATACAAAAAATGAGGCGGGGTATATCGAAGAAATTCAACCTTTGTCAGAGGATTGTTATTATCGGCTTTCCCCCGACAATGAGTCTCTTTGACCATAAAAAAGATTTAATAAAATAGGAGTGGTTCTACTATGATCAGAAAGAGTAAACGAGAAGTGCCCGATTTAGAAGAAAGGATCAGGCAGCTTGAGACAAAATATAAGATGAAGTACAGTTTTAAACAGATCCAGGCAATTGACTATGGTTTATCCATTGATGTGCCAGTGGAACTTTATGCTGATCCGAAATACAGTCATGAGCAGATGTATGAATTGTTTGACGCATTAAATCAGGGGATTGATCCGACGTTTTTTCAAGATCCACGGTTTGACGCGAAGCAGATGCATGAAATCATGCAGGGAATGATCGACGGCGTGGATGTCAGCAAATACGCTCGGCATGATATTGATGGACGCTCCATGACCTGGATACGGTTAGCACTGCAAAAGGAGATTGATGTTGACCAGTATCCTGAGTTTTGGCAAGGTGCTACAGGCGCACAACGGAAATACCTTGAATTGAACAACAAAATCTTGCAAAAGTCTGGAGACAAACGCTGTTTTATCAAGGTCAACCGATATCGTCGGGAAGAATATTACATGGAAGTAAGTATTGATGAGGATACGGATGTTTTAAGTGCGATGCACGCGCTTAATGCAGAAAAAATCGAAAAGGTACAACATTTAAAAATTGAATTACTTAAAAACCAGATTTTCCCCTTAACAAATCATCCTTTAAAGCCAACAGGCAATGTAGAAACTTATCTTGAATTAAGCCCGATCAAAGATTCCTGACTGAAAAATTGGTAAAAGTAGCAAAAATTCAGTCTTTTGATGCAGATGAAAAGCTTGGTTTGTATCGTGTCTGGGGCAGTATCAGAGGATGTGGATACTTGTCTATGTCAAAACAATCGAATAAACGTGGTAAGGCGACACCGCGAACTCTCCGATCAAGCGTGGTTCAAAGAAAGGAAGGAAATAAAATGGATAAGAATGTCATGATTAATGAATTAAACAAATTGGAAATCATCGGAAGTAGCTTTTTTGTAGGGGTTGGTTTACTTATTTTTGTGCTCATTAGCCTTAGAATTAAAAATTTGAACAATACAACTAAAGATGAAATGAAAATTAACCGTCTTAAAAGAACGAGAACAATGACCGTAATGCTTTCACTTTTTGGTCAGATTTTAACTATCATATATTGTCATATGTAGTCAATGCCATAGAACGGAAGATGGCCTGCGGAAGGAAAACGGGTATGGGATGGTGCGGCGGAGAAATCCGCCGCTGACGTTCTTAATTGAAAAAAGATAATGGACAGAGAGTCCTTGAAAACACGGCGGTGAAGATTCAGTCTTTTGATACAGATTATACGCTTGGTTTGTATCGTATCTGGGGCAGTACCAGACACCGCCATTCATTTCCTTTATTTCTTTGAAATAGCCGGGGCGGCTACGCCGCTTCGGCAACCCTTTCAAAGAAGCACCATTTAGTGGAGGTGATGCCGATTTTTAAATTAAATAACGATAACCGCAGATTGATCAGGCTTCAAACAGCCATAACAGACAGCTCAGGGAGCTGTTTTTTTATTGATCAAAAAGAAAAGAGAAAGGGGAGAAGATCCATGTGCTACGTGAGAGCACCAACATGCACCGCACCAACCGAAACGGTGGGCTTAAGAATAAGGAATAAAAGAGCAATTTAAGCCTTAAGCCCAAAGAAAAAATAAGGAGGTCTAAATTGAAAAAACATTTGCGGAAAATAGGGGTCACAACCCTGTGTCTGTTCTTAATGTTTTCCTTCCTGAGTGGTTTTCTCCTGTCCATTCATACGGCCTGGGCTGCATCGGAGCGTCAGGCGGCACCGGCAACAGAAACGACGGTACCACAGACGGATTCAAAGGATGCGCAGGGCGCATTTCCCAAAGATGATCAGGGCAACTATATTGTCGGAAATTCCGGTGAAGGGGTTGTCACACTCTCGGCCAATCCGGAATATTTAAAGACGGTTCCCCTTGGGGATCACAAAAAGTCCATGATCAGCACTTATGCTGCAGGTTGGGATAATGGTGTGATCTACAGTTCGGATTTTGCCAGCCCAGATGGTACCGACATTATTACCACCACGACACCGATCATCCGCATCAGCGATAACGGGGTTGATGGCATCGCGTACTGCGCTGATCCAACACTAAACATCCCGTCCGAGACAACTGGTCCGGATATCCCGATTACCTATATCCGGGACAGTGCCAACGTGCAGAACTACCGGATTCGAAATGTCATGTATCATGGTTACCATGATGGTCAGAATACCGAATACTATGTTCAAACCTGGGCAGCGATCCGCGTTCTGGCAAACATCACTAGTTATGCATCGTATTACATGACCGATCCAGTCGTCGCTGATCTTGTCAACACCAAGAGCTATCAAGATCCACCCAACTGGAATGCGAGCTGGAGCATCGTCGCGGAGCGAGAGGAAGCGACCTGGAACAGAGCGACCCAGCGACAGGAAACCGGGTGGTTTCAGACGGTATGTTCGAATATTTCAGAGCATGGCCAATACACCGTGAATCTGCCGCAAGGTGTCCACGCGATTGCCCGGAACACTTCCGGACAGACCTATGGAGACTATACGGGCAGCTTTACCATTTATGACGACGATGATTTTATGCTTTATGCCGATGGCAGCTATAGCGGCGACGTGAGCGCAACCATTACCCCAACCACCGCCAAGCGTTTCAGTACCGATGCCAATATTCCCGATGCCTGTGTGATTTATTATCCAGATGTTCCCAATACACAGCGCCTTTTTGTGTCCCTGGCCGTGGGATCAGGGAACATGTCCGCAAGCTATAAGGCAACTTTTAAAGGGAAGAACGTTTATAGTCAATTCACGAAAACCGATGAAGAAACCCTTGACGGCTTGCAGAACGCCCATCTTCAGATCTACAACAAAGACACGGATGAACTAGTTGCAGAGGCGGATACGGACGAGCTGGGACGGTTTCATGTGGAGCTTTTCCCAGGAGAATATTACATTAAAGAGACAAAAGCGCCACACGATCACATTTTATCGACCGACCCCATTTACTTCACCGTAACAGGGACAGAGGACTCCATGACCATGGACGTCCCCAATGCGGCCAAAAAGGTGGAGTTTTCCTTTAAAAAAGTGGATGAAAACGGGCAGGCAATGCCGGGGGTTGAATTCGAGCTATACGCCTGCAAATATGACAAAGCATATTCAGACCAAACAGGAATAAAACCAGGAGAATCCGATAAACACAGTCACAGCGAATTGGCAGGAGCAGACGATTCATGTTGGACGACTGTGATTAAGAAATTGACATCCGATACAGAAGGAATTGTCAATTTTGGTGAGCTTCGGAGTGGTGAATATAACCTGGTTGAAGTGAAAACAAAGGCCGGGTATCAGCTGCCAAAGGGGCAGTGGCGGGTAACGATTGACGCTGAAGCAAACACCATTGACATTAAAGCAAAAGGAAAACCACTGGCCCCGGCAGTCAAGAAAACAGCTACAGGCTTGCAGCTTGTCAATTATCCGAATCCTCAAATGCCCTATGCGGGGACAAATGATTCGAACCGCTTGCTTTTCAGCTTGTTAGGCGCATTGTTATTAGGCATGGCTTTTGTAGCTGGTTACAAAAAATTTGAGGAAAGAGGTAAAAAGTAGAATGAAATTTAAAAAATTAATATCAAAGAAAGGATTTAAAAAAGCAGCGACCGCGGCGCTGATCCTGACCATGCTGTTTTCATCTGTGGCCAGTGTCTTTGCGGCAGGCGAAGGGATTCCAGATCCTGCTATCGACCGCAGCATCACCATCCACAAATATCGGATGGACGATATTACAGAGGCAAAGGTAAGGTGTGACGGAACCGTTCAGACGGTGCCGAGTACCGCTGTTGCTTTGCAGGACGTACAATTTAAAATCACAAAAATGCAGGACAGTGACGTTACCAAACAGGATACGTCATGGACACCGGTTACGCTGACGACCAATGCCCAGGGAACGGCGACCATTACCGGCAACAGTAAGCTCCCAATGGGGATCTATCTGGTGCAGGAAATCGACAACCCCGCCGTGGACATCAAGGCAGCCGACTGTCTGGTCAGTCTGCCGCTGACGAATCCGGCAGGTGACGGATGGATCTATGATGTGCATATCTATCCAAAGAACCAGCTGAAGCCAGGCCCGGAAATCGACAAATTTATTACACAGCTGGACAACAAGGACGATACCTGCGACATCAGCCAGGAAAATAAGTGGATCATCGAAACAACCATGCCGGATGACATGGCCACCTGCGATGTCTACCAGATCACTGATGTGTTGGATACAAGACTTGATTTTGTATCAGGCAGTACGGAGCTGTATCGTGTCGATATTCACGGAAACCGTGTAAAGATGAGCACCGGCGGTTACACCGTCAATGAGCCAACAACTGCAAATGGCAGAAAATTATCCGTCACGCTGAATGACACGGGCAAAAAGGAAGCCGCGCAGTCCCTGCAAGACATTAAAAAACCAAGTGTTTACAGTTTAGGTCAGGATAACAATGTGGGTACCATCAACATTGAATTCCGAACGGTCTTAAACAAAACCGCTGAGGGTTCCATGGGACAGGCGATTTACAATGGCGCTTCCCTGGATTACACCAACAACCTGCATGTCAAATATGATCAGGTATCCGTACCCGACGACAAAAAGCCGGAGACACATACCACTGGTATTAACCTGGTGAAGGTAGACAGCACCAACCGAAATATCGCATTGCCGGGTGCGAAATTCAAAATCTATCGCAGTGAAAGCGATGCGAATAAAGGGATTAATGCCATCGTTGACCCGACCGATCACGCCAAAGATTGGGAAGTGACAACCGACGCCCAGGGGAAAGCACATTTTTACGGAATTGAGTACGGCGTCATGGGCGACAAGCATAACAGTTTAGACGCGGTCACCTGGTACTGGCTCGTGGAAACACAGGCCCCCCAGAATGTCAATGGAGTGGATTACCAGCTTTCAAAGAAACCTTTTAAAGTGAGAGCCGATTCGGTATCACACTTAGCTGCCAACACGGTGACGATTACCAACGTTCCGAAATATGATCTGCCGTTTACAGGCGCAAATGGGGGTACGACGTTCATCATTGGAGCCGGGTTCTGCTTGATTGCTGCAGGTGCATTGATTGTAATAAGAATTAAAAAGTCGAAAAAGGCTGAATAATCGAATAATAGCGCATCATAAAAGAAAGGAGACAGCAGATGAAGCGGATTCTATCGAATATGGCCATCACTTTAATGTTCATCATCGGAGCTTGCTTTTTGGCGTACCCGATCATCGCGAATCTGCTGTCAAATCGGCAGCATGGGGAAGTGATTCAGGATTATCAAATCACGGTGGAGCAGATGAACGCTTCCGTCATGGCCGAAAAAAAAGAAAAAGCCCTGGCTTACAACCAGGGCTTAAATGGTTTGGTCGCACATGACCCGTTTATCGAAGGCAGCGGCTATGTCCTTCCCGAAAACTATCTGGACTGCTTAAACGTGGATGGGATCATGGGAACGCTTGTCATTGACAAAATTAAGATCAATCTGCCGATTTATCATGGCACCCGTGACGAGGTGCTGCGAAAAGGTGTTGGGCATATCAAAGAAACCGCACTGCCCATCGGCGGGGAGGGCAGCCACGCTGTCCTCACAAGCCATAGTGGACTTAACGAGGCAAAGCTTTTTACCGAGTTGGATCAGCTCACCGAGGGAGATACTTTTGAGATCCACATGCTGGATGAAATTTTGACATACAAGGTGGATCAGATCAAAGTGGTTGAACCCAATCAAACGGACGAATTAAAGGCTGTACCGGGCAAGGATTATGTGACCCTGCTGACCTGTACACCCATTGGTGTCAACAGCCATCGGCTTTTAGTCAGAGGGGAACGGATTTTTCCAGAGCCACAGGCAGAAGAAACCAAAGAAACAGTTAACCGCAGCTATGTTCTCTTAGCGGTAGCGACAGTTGTCCTGATTCCGATTGTTCTTTTAATTCTGTATTGGATGACTCAAAGAAAAAACTGAAAGAAACGGAGTATGTGAAAAGTGAAATTTTATGATCGGATAAAAGCGTGTACGGACAAAAATAAAATGCAAGAAGAAATTTTAGAATGCAGTAATGAAATAGCTGAAAAAAAGGAAGAAATCATTGCATTTTATAGAAAAATAAAAGAAGATTATAAAGAAATTATTGACTTGGATAATAAGATAACTGAAAAAAATGATAAAATCATTGCGTTAAATGATGAAATGATTGAATACAATAAAAAAATAAATGAAAAAAATGGAGAAATTATTGAATTAAATGATAAGATAAATGAATCTTATAAAGAAATTATTGAATTAATTAATTCGATTATCGAAATTAATGATAAAACAATTGAGTTCCAAAATAAGGGCGCAATCAAAATTAATTAAGATACTTTATATAAATAAAAATCTGTGCTATAATATAAAAAGAAACAGGGACACCGGGCACGGTAGCCCCGATGTTAAACTAACGAATAACCGTCAAGTTTTCGAGGCTATGGACGGTTATTTGTTTTTTCTGATGCACTCAAGGATAAAAGCGATTAACGCTAAGATCAAAATTAATTGATTATTATCCATAGGCATCACCCCATTTCTGAGGCACAATTTACCGCACCGGTGCCACAGGTATCCCTGCACTATGATTATAGCATAACACGCCGTCTGATCGCAATCAGGCGGTTTTTTATTGATCAAAAATGATCATCAAAGTAGTATGGGAACGCAAAAGCCTACAACTTGAATTGTAGTGCCGGTTTAATCCCGGCAGTTCCATCAATCTTTTCCTTTTTTAATGGAAGTGGTAACCTCCTGCCACTTCCAGACACGGCAATGAGCGTATAGATGGGCTTATTCCAGTTCAATTCTGGACATTGCCACACTTTTTCATTTCTTTTCCTTAAGTACCGGAAGACAAAGTCTTCCGGTACAGTATTAACGAAATAAATAATATTGAAAGGAGAGCTTTATGTTTCTAAGAATTGATTTAAATAATAGGCAAAAATTTTATGTCGAAACGTTGGAAAATTCAATTAAGTCCTGGAAAGAAAAGGTTGAGAGTGGCGGCGAGCTTCTTCCAGATCGAACTTTTGGGATATTTCTTGGAGAACTGAATTGTTTTTTTCTATATGAATTAGTTGATGGTGACGAATATAGAGCCCTTTTAAAAGATCTATATTACATATATGCGGGTAATTCTGAAAGTGATCCCGTTTTCGGACAAACCTTAAAAATGAGGAAAAGATTTCGCCAGCATTTAAAAGCGAATGATGCCTTTTATGATTTTCTATATGGAAAAAATATAGGTGAAATAAGAGCGATGAATATATTGGGAAAGCTCAGTCCTCAACAAAAGGAAAAATATTTCGAAGTGGAAAGATCATATGAAAATTAGGGTTTATACCACTTTTTAATTATTGTATAGTATACTATAGTTAAAATGATATATCGGAGAAATGAAAATTTGAATATAAAAATGAAAATAGATAGCAGTCTTAGCTTCAAAATACCAGAATATTTATACGATGATATTGTCAGGCTTCAAAAGGGAATAGAAGATAATGTTAACTACCTTGATTGTCTCTATGATGAAGTACAAGGATCAATTAATTTAGCTTACTATGACCATTGTATTAGTTGGGAACAAGCGGAAGAACTGAGAAAAAAATATTTGTAAAGAAGGAAGAATAGTATGTATTTAATTGATTAAAACCATACTGAGATTGCGATATAACTTGATTCTCCATTCAGGTTTTATTAAACTCGCAGAAAAGCAGCAGGCAAAAAATCCATTATTTTTTAAGGATGGACTTGCATACGATGAGGAAAATGAGCGATAATTAGTCTTTAACAAGATAGCGAAAAATTAAGAAAGCCAGGCTTAACAAAAAGTCTGGCTTTTTTGTTTTTATTTAAGAGTTTTGAGGGGAGAGCCATGTATGTATTGAAAACAGAGAATGAGAGTACTTTGTATTTTAGTCAGGCACAATGGGAACAAACACACCCTGATTACATTGCGTTAGCGGAAGGGACACTTCAGGGCGTTGTGATTCTCCGTTTGGTGGACAGGTGTTCGCCTTGTAATAAAAAGCTGTTTTTATCTGACGAGGAGAGTAAAGCCAGAGAAGGATTTTACATTATCGTACAGCGCGTCAAAGATTTTAAGGATTACCGAAACTTTTTAAAAGGTTTGAATACATCATAATCCACCTTGAATTCGATAATAAAAGCCCCGCGCAGAATACAGGGGCTTGAGAATGCATTGGATCACTTTGGTATATTTTCTAAATATTGCGGCTCAATATATTCTTTTAAAATCTCGTTGTCAGCGCCGAAGTAATCCGCTAAAAGATTGACTAAATCTTGTGTTGAGATCTCTTTATAAGCGTATTGCTCAAGGATCTGGCGCATGAAATCAGTCATGGTGCTTTTGCCATATGCTTCCTCCAGACGATTGTACATTGATGCGCCACAGAAGTACATGGCCAGTGTGTAATCCGGATCGCTGGCAAATGCGCTGTAAGGCTGTGTGATGTAACCGGAATAACCGACGAGCCCAGGATTTGCAAGGTAGGTTGCCAGGCTTTCGTCCAGCCAGGCGCTGGTATAGGAGTTGCTGCCAACCAAGGAGTAAAACCACTGATGCATGATTTCATGAACTGAGGAGGGAACGCCCTCATCGGCCATTGTGATTAAAACCACCTGCGGGTATTCCATTCCCAGCATTTCCATCTGGGTTTCGACCACATTGAATCGCGAATAGGGGTATGTTCCGAGGCGATAATTGCAGTCCTTAAGTGTGTCCATGGCAACATTGAGTGCTTCCTGCCCCTTTTCTTCGCGGCCGGAGTGATAGTAGCTGTTGACTGTGATACCGTCGACAACATCAGTTGCGACATGATAGTCATTGCCGATCACAAAGATTACATCACGCACAGCATTGGCTGTAAAATGATAGTCTGCCATGACAGTATCGTCAGCGATGATGGCATCACCGGTTCCGATCACACGGTAGCAGCTGGGGACATTTAGATTCACGTTGTAATTTGCCATTCGAGAATAAAAGCATTCACCAACGGCGAAATAAGGACAGTATTGAAACTGGCCGTCATCATAGGGACATAACATAGGGATGCAGTTTCCCAGATAAAAGTCATCTTTTCCCTCACCCACACTTTGATAACCAAAACGGGCATTGAGAACAGGGACAAAAGCTTTATAGTGAAAGGAAATCGAAGCAGTATCTCCAGGAGGCAATGGTTCATCCAGCTTGAAGCTGAACACCGTTGGATCAGCTTCTCTTGATAACTCAAGAGCGCTCCCGGTTAATACATTTGAAGCGGACGAAATCTCACTGATCCGCCCGTTTTCAATATCCCTGAACTGGCTGGGATAATCCCGAAAATAAATGGACTGCCAGGGATCTTCTGAATCGTTGTAGACATCGACGGTAATATCTGCCGAATAGCTTTTTTCTTCCGTGTCTAATGTCATGTTGACGATATAGTTGTTTCGGATTTTAACCGGCTCAGAAGCGTCATTCCATTGCGCGGTGTAAGTACGCTGTTCATGGTTGATCTCATTTAAAACGGGTTTTGTTGGCTGAGATCGGTTGATGATTCGATACAGTGCGATACCGCCAAGAGAGAAGATCAGGACAATTAAAATGACACAGGCGATAAAACGTTTTTTGTTGACAATGTGCATATTATTTCACCCACCTTGCTTTTAAATGCTTATAGAAATAGTATATCAAAACAAGATAGAGTTATCAAATAATTTGAAAATACTGAAACATCTTGAAATTTGAAAGGAGAGTGTAAATGTTACTGAATCAAAAAGCAGATGGAGTTAACCTGTTGAATGAGCTGGATCATCTCAAAAGTGGTCAGGCTCCATACACCGATGTGATTAGATGTTACATTGGTGTATTTTTATTTTTTACAGAGTCGGTGCATTTTGGAGATATTAACGGAATCAATGCCTATTTTACCGAAATGCTCAACCTGGCAGAAAGACACTGCCCAGAATTGAACACCATGATTCGGGAAAGAAAGGCTGCTATTAGTCTTAAAGACGGTTTTTTCAGAGAAGCATATGATCAGTATTGCGAGCTCAGCAACGAAGAGCAATTCAAAAGCGATACCGCTTATGCGATTCGTATAAAAGCAAACCGAGCTTTAGCTTTATATGGACTAAAAAGAAAAACCTATGCGATTGTCATTCACCGGTGGGAAGACTCAGTTGAAAATGCGCAATCCCTTGAAGATCGAAAGCAGATTGAAGAAAATATACTGCTTCTGAAAAGTTCTGAGCGTGAAAAGTTATGAAAAAATTAATTGGAACAACCCTGGATGATCACTACAAATTCATATCGCTTATCGGTGAAGGTGCGACCAGCACTGTTTATCTGGCCACCGACCTGCAGATGGGAGCAATGTGGGCAATCAAAGTATTAAATAAAAAGGATAATATTCAAGGGTATCAGCGTCAAAAGGAAGAGGCCATCATGCTCTCAAAGCTTTCAAATCCAATGTTCCCGCGTGTTTTACCGACCATTTACGATCAACCTGAAGCATTGTATATCGTCATGGATTACATTCATGGAGTACAGCTCAGTGAATTTTTAGAAAACAATGTAATATCAGTTATGCAGGCGATCAATTGGCTGAAACAGATTTGCCAGGGGATGGAATATCTCCATGAGCAGGGCTATGTATACTGTGATCTTAAGCCGGACAATGTTGTTATCAACAATCAATTTTTAAAGATGATTGATTTTGGCGCCTGTAAGAAAATAGGAGATACCACAAACCGTAGAGCTGGAACCGCAGAGTTTTCACCGCCGGAGTATGCAGACCGTTCAATACCAGTGGGCACGTATACAGATGTATACTCAATTGGCAAGCTTGGCCAATACATTTGCAGTTTCCTTGACGAAAAAGAAAAACCTTCTGAACTAGTATCTTTATTGAACCTTTGTTGTGAAGCTAATTATGAGCAGCGGATCAAAAGTGCGGAAGACGTTTATGCAGCTTTGCAGCGTATTGAACAAAAAAGTGATCCGATTTCAGGGTATAAAGCACGTTTGGCCATTTTTCTGAGCAGTGTCATTTTGTGTATCGCCTTCTTTACACTCGGAATGTTTGGCTATTACAGCAATGTTCAGGCTTATCGCAATGAGTTCAATTCTTTTTTTAATCAAGCTGTAAAGTATGAGCAGGCCGGAGAGAACAGCAATGCAATTGAAGCCTATTTAAATGCTTCGATTAAAGACCCAGGGCAGAGTGATGTATATGAAAAGATATATCAGCTCATGCTGCCGCAGAAAACGGACGAGAATTTCCGGGAGAAGAATAAAGCGCTCCTTGATGTCTTCAGAGAAAGAACTGCAATAAAGAATTTGGATGAGTCTCTCCGAATTCGTTTAGCGGAACTTTGTATCGAACAAGAAAGTCCTGTTTACCAGGACTACGCAAAAGACCTTTTAAAAAACATGAAAGGTGAAAAAGTAGAAATCCTTCGGAATATTGTGAGTGGAGAGGGTGACACAGGACAAATTGTTGAGCAGATTAAAAATTTGATTGAGACATCTGGTGATACAAATGAAAAAATGGATGCATTATTTCTTTTACTCAATGTCTATTCAAAATTAAACACTTGGACAGAGACAGATCTGAATTTTATTGAGAATACTTTCAAAGCAATGGATCAGGAAGCCCTTAATAACCATGAGAAGCTGATACCTTCATATAAGTTAATCGCATTGGGGCTTTCAAATAACTTAGAAGATATGAACCTACGAAAGAATGCTGTCTCGTGGTGGAATAAGTTAGATCATCTTCATGCGGAATATACAAAAGAAGAAAATATTACAAAAGGTAAGCTCTATTATGCGGAAGGTGATTATCCAAAAGCAGCAGAAAGCTTTAAGGCGGCCATTGGAAAAGACGACAGTGATCTCTTAAGTTATCTTTATACCATTGATGCCCTGCTAAAATCAGAAAATAATAGCGAGGCAAGCAATCTGTGGCAAAGAGCAAAAACGTTAAAGGAAAAGCAGAACGAAAAATTATCCGCAAATCTTTTATACCAATATAACGCCTTACAGCTTCAGCTGGAAATGTTTGGTATTCAATAAATATTACCTAAACAACGCGCTTATAAAAAAATATAAAGTAAAGGAGTCAAAACAATAAATGCCTTATAGAAGGGAGTTTTTATTATTTTTCTTCGTAGGATTGGCTAGCGTAATTATATGGCCATTTTTACTAAAAAATCTTGGATTGGGAGCTTTAAAGGAGTCAATTATTGTTGTACAAATATTACTTGCTTATTTATGCTTGTTTCTATTCAGAGTATATATGAAACATACAAATAAATATGAGCCTCATCAAGATATCGACTTGTCTGATGTAAATGATAATATTCTTTTAAATAATCGTGAATATCGGGCAGGTTTTGTTTCTGTTAAAAAAGTATTACTTAAGAACGGAAAAGATATTTTTGTTCATCAACTGAATGATGAATATTGTACTGAGTTTAGTTATGAAAAAGATTTGAGCTGTTATAGCTTTATTGACCTTGTAATATACGAAATAGATTGTAGTTTTTACTCTCCTTTATTTACATCTTATTTCAATCGAGTCTATGGTGAACAAAAGAGAAACTGCTTTTGGAATAAAAGGATATGGATTAAAACAGAGATTCCGGGGTTGAAACTTACAATTTTAAATCCGGAAATTACTTTAAATGAAGCGTACTCAGAATACCGCTTTGTAAAGCAAACAGTAAATAGGATTGAATGGAGAGAAAGACTTAATCAAATGGAGTGGGGTACCTTTTTTGCTACTATTATTCTTGGAATAGGAACTAGTAATTTAGTGGACAAATTTTTAACATGAATTAAGTAAAGGAGGAACAAAAATGGACATTTCAAATGTATTTTTTGTTTTAAGCATTATTTTTTTAATTGCGTCGATCATTTTGTACAATGTGCTTTCTATAAGAGCAGTCAGACGCTCTTTTAAAAATAAAGCACATAAAAAAGAAGATAAAAAGCAAGTGAAAAATTGTGAAAGCAGCACCGATCCGTTAAAGAAAGATGTTTTACATCCGACGGTGCTTTTAGATGAAGATGAAGAACAACAAAAAATCTTATAGAAACGTTGGAGGAGAAGATGACTAAAGAAAAAAGAACCACGGATTTATGCAAAATTATGCTGTTTACTTTTGCATTATTGATGTTATGTTTGCAGATGCCTGTTGCAGCTGCTACACCGGAACAGGAAACACCCGTTGCTGAAGCCGTTACAGAAATTGTGTTTCAATCGACGAACGCGAATTCAATGATATGTAAACAAGGAGATAAGATAAATCTATCCTATAAAATCGCACCAGAAACGCTTGTAAAGGCAGTTAAAATCGGGGGACAGGAAGTGATACCTGTTGAGAATCCTGAAGCTACAGGAGCGTTTTTAGCTGAATACAATATTGATGAAACCACAAAAATTGAAAAAATAAATTACGAGATCCAATGCGTTGTTACGCAAGATGGTCAAGAAAAAGAGTTCATTTATTCAAACGAGGAAAAGGACAGTATCCAATATTATAAACCCATTGAAATTACAGAAATAAAATACGTTTCAGATAATCAGGAAACACAGTCGGCTATTAATGGAAGCGTTCTTACATTTTCATTTTTGTCAAATCAGGAGCTGGTAGATCTTTCGATGATAAAAATAGGGGATACGTCGATAGAACTTAAGCATGAAGTGGTTGAAGGAAAAAATCATTACAGCGCTCAGTATACTGTGCCGCAAGATAAGTACGAGGATGGCGTGCTGATTCCCTTGGATTTATCATCGCTCCAGTTTGTACAAGATATTGCCGGTAATATTGCAACGGTAATGACAGACGCAAAAATCGTTTATCATGCGCCATTATCAATACAGGATGTACATTTCACTTCAAATCATCCTGAAAAGGGCATTGCTGTAAATGGCAGCGAGCTGACGTTTTCCTTTTCATCAAATCGAAAACTCGTCAATCTTGGACAAATTCGGATCGGAAAAAATACACTGGAAATGAATGAAACGGAGCATGGGGGAAACATATCCTATGACGGCCATTTAATCGTGAGGGAAAATATGTTCTCAGATCTCACCGATATTCCCCTTGATCTTTCACAGATCAATGCCGTTTCAGACCAATATGGCAATAAAGCAACGATAGAGACAAATGATAAAATTGTTTACTATGCACCACTCGAAATTAGTCATGTCACGTTTGAATCTGATCACAACAATCCCTCAGTGTCCATCAATGGCAGTACACTGAGGTTTTCTTTTTATTCCAATCATGAGTTAATGAATCTCGGCAAAATTGTGATCGGAAACAGCGAACTTGCCTTAGAAATGGAAAAAGAAGGCGATCATTTTCGTTATTTTGCAAATCATAAAGTCAGTGAAGATTATCAGGATGCAAGCCCAATCACTTTAGACGATTCGAAAATTGAGAGCGTGAAAGATGCAGCTGGCCAGGAGGCAGGGATTCATACAGAAGATGTTATCACGTATTATAAGGCACTTTCAATGAATAACATCGTCAAGTTGAATTTCTCTTGTACCGGCAACAAAGTTGGAAATACCTACTATGTAAAAAACAATGACCAGATTACAGTGTCCTTAGAGTGTAACCGGCCATTGACAAATACGGATCTTCGTATCGCTGATCAGAGAATCGAAATGCAGTCGGAGGACGGCTTTTCCTGGACAGGTACATACACGGTTGAAAATCTTCAGGATCGTTCTGTGATCAATACTGCGTTAACTTTACAGGATATATACGATACGCCGCCATATAATGTTTCCGGTGATTATTTCACGACGTGCGTTTTCTATTCGGCCCTTCAGATTAATCAATTGAGCTATCAATCCAGCAATGAAAATGGGATGGAGCTGGCTAAAAATGGTGATGTTCTCACCGTTGCATTTTCAACAAACCATGAATCAAATATTAAAAACTGTCAGATAGGGGGGCAAAGTGTTGAAGTTGAATCTGGAAACCGGATCGACTATATGGCAAGAATTGAAGTAAGTGGTGATTTAGCAGCCGATCAGGAAAGTATCCCCTTTTCCATTACTGCTGGTGATGACGCGAATAATGAGGATGTGACCAAAACGCAGCATGACACAACACAGATTATTTACTATGCACCGATACAATTATCGGATTTGAAGTTTATGTCAAGCAATGAGCGCGATGGGAGTAAATATGCAAAAGATGGTGATACTCTTACAGCCAGTGTTGCGGCCAATCACCGGATTACTTGTATTGGTCAGATCGCAGGAAGTAACGTGACGGCCGCCGCGGACGATAAAACTTATACCGCCACCCAGAACGTCCAGGGACTGATTGATCAGCAAACAATTGGTTTTTCTTTAGTGGCTTCAGACCTTGCAGGAAATACGCCAGTAACTGTGTCAGAAGCAGACGCCGGGGTTCAAATCATCTATTATGCGCCCATCATGGCAGAGGCTGCAATCACTTCTAACAATGCAAAAAACAGTAAATATGCCAAAGCAGGAGATACGATCAGCGGCGTTATTACCGCAAATCACGAAGTAACCGCAACGGATGCTCAGCTGCACGGTTTTAGAGCAAACACTGGCGGAAAGGGTGAAACACTTCAGGCTTCATTACAGCTTGAAGGGGGCAGCCAGGGAAATATCGGTGCATTCTTTAGGATTGAAGACGCTGCTGGAAATACGCAGACAATCGAAAAACAGTCCGACATTATTTACGACGATATTGCTCCAACGATCAAAATTGATCCAATTGTTAATGGTTTTATGAATCAAAAAATCAGCATTAATGCGGTGTATGAGGATTCTAATCTGGATGGCAGCACAGCAGCATTTAAAGTTAATGATCAAGATCGACTTCAGCAAAAAAACAGCGGCCAAAATGCGCTAACATCCTCTGTTGAACTCAGTGAGGATGGGACATATAGTATATCCGCTCAAATTGAAGACATGGCGGGTAACCGCAGCGAAAGCACCGGTGGAACCGTTGTAATTGACCGGACAAAACCGGAAATTGTAACCATGAATATTGATTTAGATAAGCAGCCCGCTTATAAAAGCGGAGTAAAGCTGTCGGATTATTTCCTGATCAAAGATGATCATCTGGATACAATCAACTGCTTATTAACTCATAAAACCGGCTTAATGAAGACCATCGCCTGGAATCTCGATGATCACATTGATACAGAAGGAGAAAAAGGGATGGAGCTGAGTGCCTTGGATAAAGCCAAAAACCAGTCCAATCAGCTGGAGTATGGCTTTTTTGTCGATGGCACTGCACCAAAGCCCTTAGTGACTGAAAAAAATACAAACACACCGATTCCTGAAAACAAGAAGACCGAATTGTCTAAAGATGCACGAATTAATATTGAACTGGATAAAATCTGGATCGGCAATGAAAAGCCAGATTATTTCACGAAAATGGAAATAAAGAATATGGATTCAGGTGAAGTGGTAAACCTTCTTGAAAATCAAGATCAGATCAGTAAAACACTCTATCAGCTGTATGAAGATGGCGACTACCAGCTTACCGTTGCGGCCAATGATGAAGTCGGGAATGAACTTGGTGAGGTAACCTATAAAATGACTGTGAACTCAGAAAAAATTTCTGTAACCGCGCCAGAAAGTATGGTAAATCCTTTAATCTACGTTGGAATTGCAGCTGTCGCAGCACTCTGTACGCTTCTGATCTTCTTTTTGATGAACAAAAGAAAAGGAAAAAAAGCCGATGAAAATAACCATTGAGGATAAATCTTTCAATGTGCTATGTCCGCCGATTTTTGTGCCGGATATTTTTAAAGACAAAGATCATAAAAGTGCTTCAGAAGAACATTCATCCAAACGAGCTCCGGTTGATTTACCAGGGGCTCCAGATTTAGGGAGTTTCAAAGAAGAAGAGGAAGCAATGCTCAGTGAAGTGTATTTGTCGGAATCCGAAAAAAAGCCAGACATAAAGGAAAAAACGGAAAAGCGTTCGATTTTTCATTTTTTTAGGCGAAAGAAAAAACGCCCCAAAAAAGAATTGACAGAAGAAATTGAATTTAAGCCCTCGGATTTTAAGACCACAATACTTGACGACGATATTCCTTATTTGACCTTAAAGAGCCGTCAAAGTGACGTGAGTGATTTAGTTATCTTTACGGATTATTTTCCTATTGGAAGAAGGATACCGGATCTACAGGCTTTTTCTTATATTTCAAAATGCCATGGGCTGATCTATTCCACAGATCGTGACCATGCTTATTTTGGTGATTGTTCGCAAAATACCAATCGGATTAACGGACAGCCTTTGAACCACATGAAATACTATGAGTTGAAGGAAGGAGATAACCTTCGACTTGGACAGCTTGAATTTATTGTTGAAAGGGAAAAATATGAGTTTTAATATATCGATTGAAAAATTAGATGATAAAGGAAAAAGAGATCGGTATGAGGATGCCTTTACCTACTGGAGTGAAAAAGATATTAAAGGGAATGCTTTTTATTGTTTTGCTGTTGCCGACGGTGTAGGCGGGCTCGATAAAGGAGAAGCGGCCAGCAGTATTGCCATTGATGAAATAAACCATTGGGCTGCAAATACCTGTCGGCATCTTTTAACAGATAAGGCAGTGAACCTCGAATTAGAATTGACGGAGTTGCTAAAACAGATCAACAAACATATTTTTTGTTATGGAAAAAAGAGAAATATAAAACTTGGGACGACACTGACCATGATTGTTATTATTAATGATGAGGGACGCATCCTACAGGTTGGTGATAGCATTGCCTACTTAATTGAAAAGCGTCAGGCCTATCGTATATCCGATAAGCATACCCAACAAAAGAATCATCGAAGCTACCTTACCAGTTGTATCGGGACGAATGAAGCGGTCACGCTTTTCCAGAATCAAGAAATTAAACTGGCGGCACCTTCTGTTTTGTTTATTGGATCGGACGGCTTTTTTAACTGTTTGGATATTCAAAGTCATATCAACCTGATTGAAAAGGGCAAAAATAAAAAAGTGCTGCCAACGTTAATAAAAAGTGTTCGTGATGCAGGAGAAACCGATAATGTAACCGGTATTCTGGTAAGAATCAAAAACGATTTAAGTTAAAAGTATGGGTATACTATGTTATAATAACGATAAATTTATCTGAATAATAAAAGCAATGTTTTCAGAAAGGACAATAAAATGAAAAAATTGCTGCGAACGGTCGATGTACTTAAAAATGTGCTTCACAGCTTAAGACCACTGAATGAAACAGAAATAAAAAGGCTTCGCGATGAGTTCGCGATCGAGATCACTTACAACTCAAATGCGATTGAAGGAAATAGCCTGACTTTGAGAGAGACAGCATTAATCCTTCAGGAGGGAATCACCATTAGCCAGAAGCCGCTCCGTGAACATTTGGACATCATTGGTTTTAAAGATGCATTTGATTTTATCATGGACTGTGCTGAGAGAGAAAGGGAGATAACCGAGGGGTTGATAAAGGATATCCATGCCCTTGTTTTGATGAATGATGCAAAAAATCGAGGCGTTTTTAGGAGGGTACCTGTAAAGATATTTGCTTCAACACATAACCCGCCGAAACCATATTTAATTAAATCTTATATGGAGAAACTGATACTCAACTATTCAGAGTGGCTAAAGGAGTTACCGGCAATTGAAGCCATTGCACGCTTCCATCTTGAGTTTGAGTCCATTCATCCATTTATCGACGGTAACGGGCGAACAGGCCGATTAATCCTAAATCTGGAACTTGTAAAGCATGGCTACCTTCCGGTAGATATTAAGGTTACCGATGCAGCACGGTATTATATGTGCTTTGATGATTATCGCGTTAATGACTTGAACCCGGAAATGATGACGGAACTCATCGCTGAATACGAGATGTCGCAACTGGAAAAGCATATAGCGATTGTAAAAGCAGCTCAGGAATATGAAAATGAATATGAGGGGGAATACCCCAAATATGACATTGAAGAAGAACGTTAGATTTATATTAATATTTTTAGTCTGTAATTGTATTAGCTTATGAGCGCCTGTTATGGCGCTTTTTTTATTAGCTAAAAGTGAAAGGATAAAAATGGATAATACGAATGTTTTTGATTTTGAAAAAAGGTGGGTCAAAGATTTAGGATTACCCGAGGAAGTGGCACATAGGATTGCTAATATTGCCGACTTGTTTGAGATGATCAGCGATCAACGACTGATTCCTTTTAAACAGCATCCAGGCTGGTTTGAGGGTTTACAGAGTATTCACAGACTAAATTTTGATGATGATCAGATTTACTTGGAAGCGCTTTATGATAATAACGGGATGCCACCAATGACTTACGATGATGAAGACAACTGGATAATCCCTGATCCCGATAAGGGTCAAGGGAGATGGGAAAAATATGGACAATTTTATTGCTCAACGGATGCAGATGGCGAAATATATGTAAACTATTTTAATTTTCTTGATGTTTCCGATTTGGTTAAGTTGGAGCAAAAAGAAAAAGCCGTTTTAAACTGCGCGAAGATGAGTCAAGTCAGAAACTTAAAGTTAAAAGATATACAAAACGCATTGTATCAATACCTTCGTCGGCAAGACCCAGAGCAGACTTTTGATTATTTAAATCAGTCTGATAATGCTTTATGTGAAGAATTAGTCAAAATAGATGAACGACTTGATATGAACAGTCTTTCTGGAGATTTTTTATGGGATACAGTATTACAACTTTTTAAAGATGAAAAACTAGGAGATAGCTTTCCAGAATATGATGCAATAGGCTATTTTGAGGGGAATAACGCATTACAAAGTTTAGAATGGCATGAAAAAGCGCATTTTGGAAAAGTCGTTCGATATGAAGA
Organism: Eubacterium sp. BL-380-WT-2B; assembly: GCF_009696115.1. Taxonomy (NCBI): domain Bacteria; kingdom Bacillati; phylum Bacillota; class Clostridia; order Eubacteriales; family Eubacteriaceae; genus Eubacterium; species Eubacterium sp. BL-380-WT-2B. Next base: position 71,557 of record NZ_VUMP01000010.1, on the reverse strand, counting down.
GTATGGTTATGTGGATCTTCCTGTTTTAGAAATTGATAAAAGTAATCCGGAATACCAGGCTTACAGAAATGAAATGTATCAATTGGTGACTCAAAACGCCTGCAAAGATGATGATCTGAGTGTGTACCTAATCAATCATTTATCAGGAGATAAACTTGATCAGGTGACTGATTTTATTAAAGAATTCAAAAGAAATGGCGTTGATCCGAATAACGATTTATTTAGCAAAGCAGGTTGAAGATCTCAGGAAGATAAGGATTATTTAAAAGTCAATGATATGCCGGTGATAGACGATGAACGTTAATATAAAAGCGAATAAAGGAGGTTAAGATGAACATTTCCGATGATCCTAAAAGCGTGAAGGTAAGCATTCGTTTTACCGATCAGGAAATAGAGTATTTGGAAAAGAAAGCCCTTGATAGTAATTGCATTTGGAATAAAAAGCCCTGCGTATCCAAATTTATTCGATTGTGTGTGCTGAATGAGGGAAAGGTTTATATTTTCAAGGAATTCAAACCAATTTTAATGCAGATCCGAAAAATTGGAACCAATTTGAACCAAATCGCGAAGTTGGCCAATATGCATAAAATTGAAGAAGTTTATTTACAGGAGTGCCAGAAAGAACTGGCCGAAATCGTCAAAATGCTGGAAAGCATATCAAAGCAACTGCCCAATAATCGTGCTAAGACAAAATGATGAGAGGTGAATTTTGGCGCTAATAAGAATGATTCCACGAAAAACAAGGGACAAACCCAGCCGATTTTTTGAAGCGGTAAAATACTGTGTCAAAGATGCAAAAGTGAGCTTGGAAAATGGGGATCAGCTTAAGCATTCATGGAATTGCAGCGATGACCCGGCGGAAGCTTACCCGCTGATGCGCACGACCCAGCGACTTTATGGTCATGAAAAAGCCGACCGCCTGTACGTCCATTTTATCCAAAGTTTCCCAAATGATCAGGGCATTTCACCAGATTTGGCACATGAAATAGGCGTTGAGCTTATCGACAGCTTGCCGGAAATATTTAATGGTTTTGAGATCACTATGGGAACGCATATGGACACAGGCACCTGGCACAATGACTTTGTTTTGAATCGAACAAATTTTTTAACCGGTAAGCGTTGGCATCAAAGTAAGGAAGATCTCAGAAGATTAAAAGAAAAATCCATACAGCTATGTGAGGAAAAGGGCATTACCCTCAGTTGGGTAAAAGATAAAGGAAAAGCAACGATTTCGACGAAAGCACGTGGTGAGTTTGAAAACCAAAAAAATAATACTTCCTGGAAAACGGAAATGTATAAGACCGTGATCTATGCGCTTGATCAATCCTCAGATAAATGGAGCTTTATGCTTAAAATGCAGGAGTTCGGCTATCGGACGAATTGGTGGGATGATCGTGATTATGTGACATTTATCAACCCGCACAATTTCCGATGTAGAAGCACAACCCTCAATCCTGAATGGTGCAAAACTGAACTTGAAAATTTGCTTAAAAAACATAAGGAAGCATCAAAAATGGAAGGGCAAAAAAGTGATTTTGGTGATAAAAAAGCCCTTTCTAAAGACACACAAACGGCTAAAGGAGTTGTCAATTATGCCATTCAGCACGCAACAAGTCGTGAAGATTTTATTCTTTTCCTCAAAAATAAAGGATATGATGTGACTTGGATCAATGAGCGTAAAAATATCACCATCAAAAAAGGGAATAAGACCTTTCGTTTAGCCACCTTAATGCGCCCAGAGGAATGGGACAAAGAAAAATTGATGGCGCAGTTTGAAAAAAATCGTTTATTAGGTGATAATCTGAAAGTCGAAAATAGTCATATTAATCCGGATCGTGATCAACAGGAGGATCTCTTTGATTTCAATGATATAGATAAACAGCTAAAAGCAAGCTTTAATCAATCGATGCGTTATTCACTGAATGAATCTGAATTGTTTAACCATATGCAAAACTTGGGTTACCGTATGGTTAAAACAACCGATTCTTATGAAATCAAAGTGAATGATCATTTGACTGTGCCAATTGAGCGTCTGAATCGGTATGGTGATGGCGATTTTTGGACTATATCGAAGATGAAAGATACTTTTGATCGAAATACCTACTACGGGAAAAAGGCTCCTGTAAAGTCAGAATATGAGAGAAAAAAATATGTAAGGACAGTGGGGGTCTGCCGAAATGTACGCAGTCAAATCGCACATCAAATTGAAGCGTATCACGCATCTGCAGGCGGCATGCAATACGAACAATTGGAAGGTCAGGCGCTGAAAGAATTAGCCATTCGTTTGGCATCATCCGAAAAGATGGATTGGGAATCAAAAGGCTATGATTATGAAAAAGGCAGTGAGAGGTGATTTAAATGGATATCAGTTTTTACATGGCTAAAAACAGAGTTGTTAGGTTGATAGAAGAAGTCTCAAACGGTGAGTATAGCGGTGATTTAAATGCGGTTTCGATATGGTTGGAAAACAGTGCTGAGATTGTAGGTATAAATTTTTTTAAGGCAAAAAGAGAAATATCAATTAACTTTGGCTATACGCGAAAAATGTATGATGATATACATGATGTCTATCCTGTATATATAGATACTTTTGAGAAAAAAATAACACAGAACAGTGTATTTATGGTGGATTTAACACAGAGTAGACTTTTAGACTTTGAGCAGTATCTCGACGAAGAAGAAACTAAGGACAGTTTTGTTGGAGAAATTATCGTTCGGATGAGTACGGACTGGAATCAAAGAGCAAGTGTGGCCACTTTGCAGGAATATGTCCTTGCACATATGGATTCAAAGATTGATCTGCTTCAAAAGCAAATTATGCCAGAGGATAATTTGAATTTATATCGAAACCATGTAATTATCACAAATCTATTACGAGAGAACAAGGACGAAATTGAAGGATTCTTGACAGAAAACCAATTCTTTGATTTTTGGAGAGGTGGAAGGTATGAGCGATATGAGACGCTTCAGAATGCTGCCAGCAGTTTTTCTAATTGCCCCGAAGCCTTGAAAAGTATTGCTAATCTTTTGACAGATGAGCAGGTAAACTTTTCTGCTTATCACGCACATAAAACAACCATAAATCCCAGTGAAATCAGTTTTAATAATGATTTGATTAACGAAACGATTGCTTCGCTTGAAAACTATAGAGAAAGATATAAGCGTGAAACCGGACAGTTGAATATATTGGATGAAAAATATAATTTTGATTCGGAAATGGATGAAGAAAGATAAGCCATGGATTTTCTAACAAAACAGTGTATAATTAATATAAAAAAGAGGAGAAGTTAAATGGAAAAAGCTAAGAAAACAATCCTGGAGCAGATAGCGCCGGAATTACAATATGTTCAAAATGGAGATTATCGTATTCCAAACATAATTGATTCTCCAAAGGAAGGAAAGAAATTAAATCGTTGGGGTCACCAATATGCTGAATACTTTAGGGGTATTCTGAAAGGAGGCCCTTACGATTTTGCGCTGATGGAAGGCGTCCTCAATCAACACTGCTACGAAGTCGGTGAACGGGCGGAGGAAATGTACCAGAATATCCATTGTCGGATGTGCGAGGAAGAAAAGATAGAAGAAATTAAAAAGACCGACTACCGGCGTGCGGTAACGCTTTTAGAAAAGATTCAAGCGGAAGCCGAGGAAGTCGTACTGCAGGAAGTTGTCTATGACGATGATCTTGACTGGCTTCCAGAAGCGTGATGATCTGAGAGGATCGGATTAATCGAATAACCATACTGAATGAGCCAACACCACAGAAATGTGGTGTTTTTTTATTTTAGAGAGGTGTAGAGTTGAAGTACTATGAAGCGCTAGAGATTTACAATGACATATGCAAAAAAGTAATTGAGAGCCCAGAGGAGTGGATGCAGTTTTTAGACGCATCGCAGGGAATCTATAAATATTCGTTTAAAGAACAGCTGATGATCGCTGCGCAGCGTCCTGATGCGACGGCAGTCGCGGATATTGCATTCTGGAACAAAAAAATGGGACGCTATGTGAAAAAAAAATAGCACCGGAATTGCGGTTTTTACGGAGAAAACAGATTCAAATCAAAAGCTGCGTTACGTTTATGATCGAAGCGATACCGAACTATCGTGGTACGGAGGACACGAAGTCCATCCATGGCAAGTTGAAAAAACGGAAGACTATGCCATGATTGCTGACGCCATTGTCAATGCCACGGGCATCGAAGTGCCGAATGAATCTGCTATTGAAGATGTTTTTTACTATGTAACGGCCGCCACTGTATCGGATCAGGAGGATGTAGATGAATTGGTGGATAGCACTGCGCTTAAGGGGTCAGAACTATCGAAAAAAGAAAAAAACGATCAAAGCAGCTGCCTAAGTGCCTTGATCGTAGCTTCAGCCGCCTACTTGATGATTGGCCGGTGCGGCTTAGATCCCAGAGCTTATATCAGCAGAGAGGAATTCAAAGAAGTTTCTTTATTAACCAGTAAGAGCGCTTTAATCAATTTTGGGAACATCTACACAGATTATGCCCAGAGTATTCTCCAATTTGTCGAAAAAGAAAGCAACAAGCTGGCCATAAAGCACCGCAGAGATGAAGCGGAAAAAACGACAGAAGCAGAAGAAATACCGCAGGCCGAATCTGAAACAAACCCGCCGGTTCATGAACCGGACGTCGAAGATCAAAAAGAAGAAAATACACTGGAGGAAATTACGCTAGGTGTGCCGGTAGAAGTCGAAGTGCATGGAAAACCGGATCAGAAACAGCTCACACTGTTTGAGCCGCTGCCGAGCATCGAGGAGCAGCGGGGGACGTTGGCCACAGAGGCCCCAAAAGCAGCCGACATATCCGAAGGCTTGATGACAGACGCGTTAATCAATCGTGTTCTGATGAGCGCTGGCGGCGGAAGAGGTGCAGCTGACCGTCGACTTGAGATTGCCGCTTACTGGCAAAAAGGGCACTCTATCAACGATTTTGCTGCTTTTTTAGAAGATAAAATTGGAATAGCCGGACAGGGATTTCAATTTGACGGCAAAAAACTATGTGCATGGTATGACTCCAACGGTTTGAGACTATCCTACTTTCCGTCAGCTGTTGAAAATCCCATGAAGACCCTGACATGGACAGAAATTGCATCGAGAACAGACCGTCTCATACGCACTGGAGCATATTTATCTTCTGAGGAAGTTGATGCCATTCGTCAGCATGAGCTTAAAAGGATCGGTGAAGAAATCTATTTTGTTTTCAGAGATACCATAGCAGATATGCATAAAGATATATTTAACGATCTTGCTCCGTATTCTGGTGCGCCAGAGCATTTTGTATATTTTGAAAAGATGCTTAGTTCACCCCAAGGCGTGAATCAACTACTGGCTGTTCTAAAAAGCGATATAGATAAAATTAAAACAGGTGAGATTAAACTTCGATCTAGACTGGTATATACGCCAGAATCGATAATGGCGGAACTTGAAGATCTATTAAAAGATCCCAAAGAGATTCAAAAAACAGAAAAGGTAAGCCTCCTTTATGAAAATTTCATTACTCAGGACGAAGTTGACTATGCTTTAAAAGAAGGAGGAAATGTCGAAGGTAGTTTTAAAAGAATTTACAATCATTTTAGTCAGCATAAAAAAGATGCTAAAGATGATAGTGCTTTTTTAGCAAAAGAATATGGCGAAGGTGGAACATTTGGTCGTAAAACGATTGAAAATATTCATTACGCACCATCAAAAGGAATTGAAATCGCCAAAAGATTGCCGAACGGCCAGAAGATAGAACTTAACATTAATTATCGACAGGTGGCCAAACGTATCCGTTACTTAATTGAGCACAATCTTTTTCAGACACCTGAGCCGCAGCGGTCAGTCATGCCAGCAGAGCCAACGGAGCAACAGGAGCCAGCCGGGAATTCAGATGAAAACCACGGAGAGTATGATCAACCCGCAGAGAGGTTCGAAACACCCGATCCGGAAACCGATGTTGAGGCGATCAAAGAAGAACTCAGCCAGGTTATTGAGGAAATCAAAGATGAAAGAGCGGCTGAACAGGCGCTGCATACTGAATTGATCGACAAGTATGGGCAAACAAACGGGCAGGCAAAAACACTATTTGATCAGTTCCAGAGCCTTTTTCCGGAATTTCTGGATAATGACTGCTTATATGAGCGCCGGGAGACCGAAAACGATGCTTTTATGCCATTGGTACTCGAAAAAATTGCATACGATACTTCATACAATACTTTTGTCATGACCCACTATTATCGCCAAAACGGGGATCTGGTCACAGACCCGGAAATTGTTTATCTTTTCGATGTCGAAAAAAAAGCATTAGTGCCATTGACCTATGAAAACGGTGGTTTAGGTATCTATCAATCTGTGATCGAAGAAGGAGAGATCAACGAGGGCTTAGTTCATTCCCTTCAACAATTTTCTTCCTCCTGGCTGGATAACATATCCGAGCAAGGATACCAACCGGTTAAGAGGGTGGTCAACCGGGAAGGCGAGGAAGTCACCATTGATTTTACCGAGGCAGAGGTCATCCCGGAGGATGCGGAGGAAGGACAGGAAACGGACGAAGCAGCATTTTCTAATGCAGCGGAGATCTCCAAGTTGCCCACAGAGCCAGGGGAAATCAAGGAGGAGCGCGATAGCCCGACGCATCCCATTCGTCGCTTTATGAGAACCTGGGGCTTAGAGAACTGCACGACCTTTGAAAGCCTTGAAATCATGATGCAACACCACCAGCCAGGGAAACAGGATATGGATGATCGTGGCGAACTGTCAAACCTGATGAACAGGGCGCAACAGGATTACGCTCAAACAGCCAATGCTGATGTAGCAGCCCTGTCCTGGATAAAATACCGAAACGCTTTTCGCCAAGCTTTTTATGAACTGGCAGACGACATCTGTCAAGGCAAAGCGACCGAGAAGGTCACCATTGGCTTTACCGAAGCGGAAATAATCCCGGAGGATGCGGAAGAAGAATCGGCAACCGACAGAGCGGCATTTTCTTTTGATCAAAAAAAAGAAAATACTGAGGAATCTCCACAAGAGACAGGATGGACGCCAAAATTTGAGGTATCCCAGGGTGGAAGCAATGATGAACCCCAGAATCGCCAGAGCGATGTTACTCCGCAGCAAGGTGAGAATTTCATCATCGGGCCAGATACTGGCGATTCGCATTTTAATCCCACCGAGCGCATCCGAAAAAACATCGCAGCCATACAAATGCTGAAGCAGATTGAAGCCGAAGGCCGAATGGCAGATGATGATGAAAAAGCCGTGATCAATGCTTACGTTGGATGGGGCGGCCTTGCGGATATTTTTGATCACCGGAAACAGACCTGGAAGGAAGAAAAAGAAGCACTGAAAAGTATGCTCTCACCGAGTGAGTATGCTGCAGCTGAGGACTCCATTTTGAATGCCCACTATACCGATCCGGGGATTATCGCAGCCATGTATGAGGCCGTTCAGCTTTTTGGCTTCTCGAGTGGTAACGTGCTGGAACCCGCATGTGGAACAGGCCGTTTTATTGGCGCAATGCCCATGGCATTGCGTGAATCCAAAGTCTATGCTGTGGAGTTGGATGAACTGAGCGGCCGCATGGCCAAAGCGTTATATCCAAAGGCAGAGATTACCATAAACGGCTTTGAAAGGGCACATTATCCGATCAATTTCTTTGATCTGGCCATTGGAAATGTGCCATTCGGTAACTATAAAGTAGCCGATACCAAATATGATAAACTGAATTTTCAGATACACGATTATTTTATTGCCAAAACACTCGATCTGGTACGTCCAGGCGGCATCATTGCATTCATCACCAGCAAGGGAACAATGGATAAGCAGAACAGCAGTGTTCGTCAATATATTGCGAGACGGGCGGCGCTGATCGGCGCGGTACGCTTACCGAACAATGCCTTTTCCGGTGCGAATACGAAAGTAACCGCGGATGTGCTCTTTTTCCAGAAACTGGAAAGTATGCGTGATTTGAATGCCATTGACTGGATTGATCTCAAAGAAGATGAAAACGGACTGAAGTATAATGCCTATTTTGTTGACCACCCAGAGTATGTCGTCGGTGAAATGGTAGAAGTATCTGGGCCGTATGGCTCGGAGCTTGCTTGCCAGGCAGCTAAGGGCAGCGATACCATTCAGAATGTGCGCGACGTTATTTATGATATGGCTGTTTCGCACCGAAATATCTATGAAAACCGAATAATGGCAGAAGCGACCCAAGACCAAGACATCATTCCAGCAACCCCGGATGTAAGAAATTTCACCTATACGATGGTGAACGGCATCATCTATTACCGCAACAATTCTGTTCTGATCGAGCAAGAGGTAAGTGGCACAAAAGCCGAACGGATCGAGCACCTGATTGAAGTACGCGACGCAGTATACCGGTTGATCGACGCAGAAGTCTTGGGTGAAAGCCCCAGGCTTATCAAAGAATACCAGAATGAGCTGAATCGGATTTATGATCATTTCGCCAAGAAATACGGCAGAATCGGTCGTCAGGCAAATAAGCTGGCTTTTTCCGAGGACTGCACTTACCCGATGCTGCTTTCGTTGGAAGTCAATGACAGTGAGGGCAATTTTTTAAGAAAAGCCGATATTTTTTCAAAGATTACCATCCGACAAAAACAAGAAATTGATCACGCGGACAATCCAGTGGACGCTTTATCCATCTCACTAGCAGAAAAGGGCGGTGTCGATTTTGAATATATGCAGCAGCTGACCGGTGAGGATGAAGGAACCCTGCAAAGCGGATTAAAGGGATTCATTTTTAAAAATCCTGAAAGTGATACCTGGGAAAGTGCGGATGCCTATTTATCCGGAAATATTCGTCAAAAGCTTTCAGCAGCTCAGGCAGCCGTTGAAAAGGGAGAAGAAACATACCTGGAAAATGTAGAAGCCTTAAAAAAGGTCATGCCGGAGCCATTAAAGGCATCGGAAATTTCCATCGTGATGGGGAGTACCTGGGTTGATAAAAAGTATTATGAACAGTTTCTGTTTGAGCTTTTACAGCCTGCGGAACGGATCAAAGAAAAGATTGAATTGTTCTACTCTGAGGAAACAGGCAGCTGGCAAATACTCGGAAAGAATTTAGATTTTGGAAATATTCTCTCCCTGCGCACCTATGGTACCGAACGCGTCAACGCCTATTACCTTTTCGAGTCCTGTATGAACCTGAAAGACGCCAAAATCTATGACCTGGTAGACAATAAAAGGGTTGTAAACCAGGATGAAACGGTACTCGCCAATAATAAGCAGAAGCTAATCCGTGAAGCTTTTAAGGACTGGATTTATGAGGACTTTGATCGGCGCGAGGATCTGGTCAATACGTATAACCAACTTTTTAATAATAATCGGCCAAGGGAGTATGATGGCAGCAATTTGCCTTGTGTTGGACTCAATCCAGATATTATGCTTCGGCAAAATCAATTAGATGTTGCGGCACGGATCATTTATGGGGAGAATACAGGCGTTTTTCATTGCGTCGGAGCTGGTAAAACGCTGGCCAGCATTGTCGGCATCATGGAAAGTCACCGGTTAGGTCTGACGCACAAGGCGCTGTTTGTGGTTCCAAATCACCTGATCGAGCAATGGTCAATCGAATTTATGCGCGCTTATCCGGCTTCACGAATCCTGGTATCCACCAAAAAAGATTTTCAACCGATTAATCGCAAAGTCTTTTGCTCAAAAATCGCAACGGGCAATTGGGATGCGGTCATTATCGGACAAAGCCAATTTGAAAAAATACCGGTTTCCTTTGAGCGTCAGGAAAGGTTACTAAACGAACAGATCGACGCCATTGATCTTGAGATAGATTTTTCAGAGAACCAATACACGAAAAAGCAACTAATCGCTGCCCGGAAAAGAGTAGAAGCAAGTCTGAAAAAGCTGACCGATCAAAGTAAAAAGGATCAGGTCATTAACTTTGAGCAGCTGGGCATTGATGCATTGGTAGTGGATGAGGCGCAGCGGTACAAAAACCTGTTTACCTACAGCAAAATGGGCGATGTCGCAGGTATTAACCAGACCGATTCAAAGCGTGCCTCAGATATGCTCATGAAGTGTCAGTATATGGATGAGATAACCGGCGGCCGGGGGATCACTTTTCTGACAGGCACACCCGTCAGCAATTCGATCTCTGAATTACACACCATGATGCGCTATTTACAGGCAGATCTGCTGCGTGAACTGAGGATGGAATCCTTTGACAGCTGGGCATCGGTCTTTACCGAAAAAGTCACAAAAATGGAGCTGGCGCCGCAGGGTGGAAATAACTTCCGGATGAAATCGCGTCTCGGAAAATATAACAACCTGCCTGAGCTGATTTCCTTTTTTAAGAACAGCGCGGATATTAAAACGCCAGATATGCTGAATCTGCCGGTGCCGATGGTACACTTTGAAAACATCGTTTTAAAACCATCACCGGCGCAAAAGGCTTTAGTCGAATCCCTTGGAGCGCGTGCGGATCGCGTCCATGCCGGTGCAGTGGACCGTTCCGAGGATAATTTCTTAAAAATTACTTCGGATGGCAGAAAGGCAGCGCTCGATATCCGTCTCTTCGATCCCGATCTTCCTGAAGATGAGTACAGCAAAGCCCAGGCCATTGCACAAAATGTCTTTAAAATCTGGTCTGAAACGGATGGCGCACAACTCGTGTTTTGTGATTTATCGACACCAAAACCGGATCACTTCAATGTGTATGATGATATTAAAAGTAAACTCATACGTTTGGGGATACCCGAAAAAGAAATCGCCTTTATTCATGATGCAGGCACCGATAAACAGAAAACAGCATTATTTAAAAAAGTGCGAAAAGCTGACGTTCGGGTACTGATGGGAAGTACCGAAAAAATGGGCGCCGGGATGAATGCGCAGGACAAATTAATTGCGCTGCACCATGTGGATTGTCCGTGGCGGCCAGCGGATTTGGAACAGCAGGAAGGGCGCATTGTCCGACAGGGAAATCAATATGAGGAAGTGAACATCTACCGCTACATCACGGAGGGCACCTTTGACGCGTACAGCTGGCAGGTTATTGAGCAGAAACAACAATTCATCAGCCAGATCATGACGAGCCGTTCACCGGCCCGGAGCATTGAAGATGTCGATCTCCAGACATTGAACTATGCGGAAATAAAAGCCCTGGCTACCAGTAACCCTTTAGTAAAAGAGAAGATGGAGCTGGAGATCCGACTGACCGAACTGAACACAATGAAAGCAGCTTACCGGAATCAAAAATATGAAATGGAGCATAATCTGGCTAAGATTTATCCAAAACGCCAGGCAGCATTAGCCGCACGACAGAAAAATGTCGAGCGAGACCACGGCCTTTTCCTGGAACAAAAAGTGTCAATGGGCAGCAAATTTAAACTGAATGTGAATGGCCATGACTACTATGATCCCGAGGAAGCCGGAAAAGCCTTTCAAAAAGCGCATTATGAGCTTTTAGGCGTGGGGCAGCTGGAAAAGAAGATTGCGGAATATTGCGGCCTGGATATTTATGTAAAGAACGATTTTGAAGCCAAGAAACGGGAAACGACGATCCGAACAAAACATGGATCATCTTATAAATACGACTTTGGCCGAAGCGCAGCCGCTGCAATTACAGCCCTGGACAAAGTTGATGATTTTTTTGTTGATCAAAAAAAGGAAATTAATGACGCAATGGTTAGCCTTGAAAAGCAAATTGAGGATGCCAGTCAGTTACTGGATACACCTTTTGGTTATGAGGAGGAACTTGAGGAAAAAAATGAGCGGTTAAAGGAAGTAATGATTGAACTCTTTGATAATGAGGTAAATAATAAAGAGATAGAAGACATAAGATTTTCCAGTATTGAAGATAGTGAAGAAGAGCGTTAACGTTGTAAAGTCTTGATTAAAATGGTAAAATTTTAGTACAGAAAAAGATGAGTATAGAAATAATCGTGTAAATCAGATATATAGGCACAACGATACGGATAAAACGAACAAATACTATAAAAAATGACGATTGGAGGTGAGGAATATGGCAAATGATTATTATCAAGGATATACTCTTATGCATAAAAACACACCAGTTGCAGAGATCGTCCTGGATAATGCATCTGGGACAATTTCTGCCATTGGCGAAATATACACACCGGAACATGTGCCGGTGGGCATAGCAGTGAAAAAAGGAAAAGTTGACCGTGCTGCACTCAATGAATGGTGGAAAAGCAGAGCGATTCCAGCCAGTCGTGATGGTATTAAAAGTGCATTAATCGAACTAAATGTCACTTCGACACAAAAGCTTCTTGATAAATGCCTTGGGTTGTCATTGTCGGATCAATATTGGATATGCCCTGTCGATTCTGGAATAAGTTGGGAATCTGTAAATTTTTTTCAAAATGACTTCTCAGATGACGTAGGCAATATTTTGTTCGGAAAAGGCTCGTCCAGTGATAAAATCAGCTTGATGTCGCCTGATAATACCTCGGATGGGTGGTTGAAAAAGAAATGGAAAATCATCGATGAAAAACGCTGTCTGATTATAGGTGGCAGCGGCGCTACTCAGCAAGAGCCATATAATGAGGTGCTGGCAAGCTATATTATGGAGCGATTGGGTATTCCGCATGTACCTTATACACTGATGATTCAGGATGATTATCCCTATAGTGTATGCATAGATTTTATCACACCACAGACAGAGTTGATTTCTGCATGGTACATCATGCAGACACAGCAAAAGGAAAATCATGTTTCCGTTTATCAGCACTATTTGAATTGCTGTGATGCACTAAACATTCCAGGTGTAAAAGAAGCCCTTGACCGAATGATTGTGCTGGACTATCTAATTGCGAATGAAGACCGGCATCAGAATAACTTCGGTGTGGTTCGCAATGCGGAGACGCTGGAATACCAAGGAGCTGCACCGATATTTGATAGCGGTACATCTCTTTGGTTTGATAAGCCTATAGCTTTAATTGGTCAGTCGAAAATAAATAGCAAGCCCTTTAAGAACCGACATGAGGAACAGATTAAGCTGGTATCTTCTTTTGACTGGCTCGACCTGAAAGCACTTGACGGTATAGACGAACAACTGCGGGAGCTTATGCGTGGGTCGATATTCATCGACGATGCACGTTGTGATGCCCTCTGCTCAGCCTTGAAACGGAGGGTGGCGTCGTTGACTGAAGTCGTGAATGACCATAAAATTTTTGTATCAGTGAGCAACTGTCATGATGATGTATCTGAAGACATTGCTTACAGTGGGGAACAGGATGATTTCGAGCGATAAAATATCGTAAAGAAACCTATGTGGACACAAAAGTTTATATGACTTAGAAGAATAAAGCTTTTTATCTGAATGAAATAAATACGAAAGGCTAAAGCTATGCAATTAAATGGTTTATTAATGCACAAAGACACCTTAGTGGCGGATATAAAAAATAACGAATTGGAGATCATCAACCAAGGGCTGTTACCGTTATATTTGAAGCGAAACGGCTCTTTAGAAACATGGATAGCAAGTCGGGCAATTGATGCCCATCGCCCACATTCCAGGCTAATCAAGCGCATTTTGCGCCTTTCTGCAGCGGATGATTGCGAAGTCGCCCTTAAAGTCAATGCCGCTACGATTACCGATAACTGGTGGATCAAGCAAACAGCAGAAGAGAGTCTGAAATACAAAGATGTCCGATTTTCAGTGAATTATTTTGATAACCTTGCTCTTAAAGGTGATCCGGACAGCATTGAGCGGATCAATCATCCGGAAATTCTCACCAGCAGGAGTCCAGAACTGACCAATATCGGCAGCTTTGAAAAGTGCTGGAAACTGGAGAATCAGGAATGGTGGCTGTATAAACTGAGTAATGCGTTTCAAACTTTTTCAGAGCTTTTTATATTTGAAATGGGCAGTATGCTTGGTTTTGACATGGCCTATTTTGAACCGTGGGAAAGCGGCACGAAGACTTTGGACTTTACAGAAAATGCAAAGTATGATTTTGAACCGGCTTTTAGTTTAGTCGGGGAAGAGGTGGATTATTTTACCAATTATACTGCGATCCACGCATTAAGCCCTGAATTGGCGCAGGAGTATTTAGATATTCTGGCATGTGATGCGTTGTTTTTCAATTTTGACCGCCACACACACAATTATGGCTTTTTGAGGGATTCAGACACTGGCTTATATTTAAAAATGGCCCCTAATTTTGATAATAATCTGGCCCTTATTGCCAATGGCTATCCTTCGCAGGTATCCATAAAGAGGAAAAATGATCTTTTTATCAACGATTTTTTAGATTTACTGGATCAGACAAACAGTACATATTATTTACCTGAATTATCGGAATCAATGATTGATGAAGCTTTTGAATTAGTAGGAATGAACGTACATTACGACACAATTAAAGCCTTTATCTTAAATGGTTATGATCGACTTGCAAAAGAACTGCCAACTAAAGCAGCAGAGGAAGAACCGGAGCGTTAAGAGTGAAAAATGAGGATGCAATTGTTATGTAAAGCTCATAGAGTCTGCGAAATCGATCAGGAAACGGGCGATATTTTTATTTTTAATCAAGCATTAATGCCTTTAAATCTAAGTCTTTCAGATTTCCATGGCACCATTAAACAAAGGATCTCGAATATCAATTCTTTTGACGCCTGGTGTGCCGAACGGGTATTGTCAATTGACCGAAGATATGCAAAGCGAATACTCAATGAACTCGGGTTAACTCAGAGCCAGTCTACAGAGGATAAAGCAAGAATTTCACGGCTATACCGTTGTCTTTCACTGCAAGATAGTTATTGGGTGAAAAAAGAAGACGAGAAGGTTTCATGGAAAGATGTAAATTTATTTTCAAATTCTTTTTCTAACGCTTTTGTATCTGTTTCGTTACTTGGCAGGAGCTTGACACTCAGAAATAAGGATTTATACAGTCGTATGCCGGATATTACGACAAATGGAAGATACGCCAAAGCATGGAATCGTGTGGATGATCAGATCATTATGTATAAAGCTGATGACATCGAAGGCAATGAAACGATAAGGGAGGTAAACGCCAGCAAGATTCTGGATTGCTTCGGCGTTGATCATGTTTCGTATGAGCTCGCTTGTTTTGATGGCCATCGCGTCAGCATGTGTGAGTGCATGACTAACGAAGATCGTTCCATTGTGCCATATCGCCATTTTATTGCAGCTTGCAAGCGTAAAGGAATTGATGATGTGGATGACATTATTAATGAAGTGAAAAAATTGATGCCACAGGTTACTACACCATGAACATCATGACCTATCTGATTGGGAACAGTGATAATCACGATGGTAATTGGGGATTTTTCAGAGATAATGATACAGGTAAACTTTTGAGAATTCATTCACTCTTTGATTTCAATTGCGCATTTGAAAATTATGATAAAAAAGATGGTGGATGGTGCATTCCAGAATTAAAAAAAATTGTGATGGACGAATCAAATGAGTTGTTTTATGAGCCTGACCCTTTGAGTAAAACGCTTCAGGAGGCGTCTTTAGAGGCGGTCAATTATGTTGATATTGAAATGAAGTACCCGATTAGAAAAGATTACTTTTTAAACGATGTTGACTACGAGGTATTTAGAACACGATGTGATGAACTTGGGGTTGAAGTAAAGCTTGAAAGAGAATCGGATAATCGCGAACCTGATATTGATATAGCATTCAATCGCTATGAAGAGGAAGAAGAACGTTAGTAAAAGCACAGGAGGAGTCCTGTGCTTTTTGTATGCGTATAAAACATTGAGGAGGAAGAAAGATAGTCATTTTTTTTCGCTGAACATTTCCATGAATTTGACGATTGATATACGGTCTTGGGGTGATAAATCAATGAAAGCCTGGATCAAACGGATATCGGACGTAGTAAGATGATGTTTTTGTTGAAGTCTGATCAGTAAAGATTCCGTAACACCATATCCGCCTTGTGATTTTTCCCAAATAGGCTCTTTTCCATAGAGTAAGTAATCTCGTCGGATATGAAAAACGGAGCAAATCGTAACAATTGTTCGTTCTGTCGGTCGAGCTTCTTCGCTTTCAATACGACCGACCGTGGCACGGGAAAGGCCAATGCGTTTGCCGAACTCCTCCTGCGACATATTCAGCATCTTGCGAATTTTTTTAATATTATTCATTAATCAATCCTCCACTCAAGCAAATTAAGTTCATTTTTGCACAAGAAAATTGATCTGTCAAATAGTTTGCATTCTTTTAGAAAGGAATGTATAATAATGAGCATAACCATATTAAAAGTGTTGCAAAACTGGCCTTTTTGAGGAAAGGGGGACTTATGAATAAAGAAATCGAATATTTGGAAGTTGAAGCATTCTTTGAAAAATATAAATCCTTGCCAGTTGAAAAACAAAAACTTGTGATGGAATACCAGCAAATGTTAATTAATAAAAAAGAAAAAAATAAGGAACAACATGAAACTGGTGATGTAGGGTCAGAATGAAGGTAAAGGAAATGAAAAAACGTAAAATTTGTTTAATGCTTGTATGTCTGTTTGGAATTTTGATTGCGATGAGCGGATGTAATGCTAGCAGCATTGAAGGGAACTGGTATGAAAACAGTAATCCGGACAAAAATCGTATCGAGTTTAAAGATGAAGGAAAAGCTATGTTTATGGCCAATGGATATAGCGATGAAATTACTTATTCTTTAAGCGAAGATAAAAAAACAGTTTATTTAGAACGAGAGGGGATTTTATTTGATCAGAGTGGTACATTAGCCATGCAGGATGATGGATCGTTAAAAGACATAAATTCTGGATATGCTTATTTTAAAAATATTGAAGATGCGCGTAAAAGCCATGACAAAATTATTGATGAACGATACAATAACGCGTATAAACTAATAACGGAAAATGTATGGCGGACAGATTCTATCAGAGATAACAACAACACGATGCCGGATTGCTATGGCGTATTAGAAGTAAAGAATGACGGCACATACGCCGGTATGGTCTATTCATCCAATGAGGGCGCGGTGCTGGTTCGTGAAGTGGGAACTTATCAGGCGGATAGAGTTGATGAAATCAATGAATTGAAATACAGCCCTGATACAAAGCGTATTTATCTGACTTTTACACCCACTTCGATTGAAGACAGTGGTCTTCAAAACTACCTAGAGAATATTAATGCAGGGCGTAATTTTCAAATGTACATCTATAGTCAACCGGACAGTTTCTTTGTGAGCCCTGGAAAAAAGGAGAATTTAGAAATGGTGGATCAAGGAACCTACTACAATGTTTATTTGAGATCTAAGCAGTATCACTCAGGAAACTAGTTGACTGTCAAGCCAGACATGTGTCTGGCTTTTTTTATTATGAAGGAGGCATTTATTTTGGCGAGACGAAATGAGGGAGATCTTTATTGAAAGATTTAATATTAGCAGAAAAGCCAACCGTGGCAGTGAATATTGCAAAAGCTGTCGGTATGACCAGTCGAAAAGACGGCTATTTTGAAAATAGTCAGTATGTGATTACTTTTGCGGTGGGACATCTTTTAGAATTGTATGATGTAAAAGATTATCATCCTGAATATGGTGAAAAATGGGAAATATCGCATTATCCGTTTGTTCCAGATACATTTAAGTACAAAATAGCAGAATCAACGAGAAAACAGTTTAAGATCGTCAAAGACCTTATCTTATCCGATGAGATCCAGGAGATTATTTCTGCGACCGATAATGACCGTGAAGGACAGTTAATTGCAGATCTGATTTTTCGTTATCTTGGCGTAAAAAAGCCCATACGACGGCTCATAACCAATGAATGGACAACAGATGCCATACGCTACGGATTAAAAAATACGGTACCGAATAAATCGAAGCAGAGTCTTTTCTATGCGGGACTTGTAAGGCAGCAAATGGACTGGCTCCTGGGGATTAATTTAACCAGTGTGGCGACACTGAAGCTTTTAAAAAATGGAACCGGTAAAGATACGCTTCACATCGGAAGGGTCATCCTTCCTACGCTTAAACTTGTTTATGACCGGGAAATGAATGTAAAAAACTTCAAATCCATTCCGATTTACTACTTAAATGCCTATGTTAAGGATGTATCAGGTGAGGAAATCATCTTCCGATATATTGAAGGTGATGAGAAAATCTATAAATTTGATCATGACAGCCATCTGGTTCAGATCCTGCGATTAATAAACACCGAAACGGCTGTTGTCGTGGGTTATGAATGTTCGGAAAAAAAGATGAATCCTCAAAGGCTTTTCAGTTTACCAACACTACAGGGGCATATTACAACGAAGTATGAAGGCTGGAGTTCGGACAAGGTTTTAAAAATCGCACAAAAACTGTATGAGAATAAATTGATTACATATCCCCGAACAGATAGCGTTTATCTGGATGAAACCCTGAAGGAAAACATGTCAATGGTACTGAATATCCATAAAATAGAGAGCCAATATGCTGAGATGCTCCAATTTAAGGATACTAAGCGAATCTTTAACAGTGAAAAGGTTGAAAGCCATAGCGCAATCACAATAACAAAAGAGAAACCCAGAGGACTTTCGCAGGACGAACATATTGTATATGAAGCGATCCGAAATCGCTTTTTAGAACAGTTTATGCCATTAGCCATTGATGAAGAAGTTGAGGTAACACTTGCTTTTGAAGGTAAAGTACCGTCAGAGGATGGTGCTTTTTTATTTTCGGCAAAATCTATTGTAGAAAGAAGTCCAGGCTGGCGGCTTATTGAGAATAGAAACGCCACAAAAAAAGAGACGTTGCTTACGAGGATGCGAGAAAATGAAAGTGTCACGATTGACAGAGTAATGGTAAACAAAGGCGAAACAAAGCCCAATCCGCTTCATACAGAGGAAACGCTGATAAAAGCAATGTTACAGTGTGGTAAAAAATACAAAACAGAGGATGAACTGGAAACATCGATACTTTCCGGATTTACCATTGGAGCATCATCATCGAGAGCAGCTGTGATCAAAAAGCTTTTTGATTCAGATTACGTCATAAAGAAAGGAAAATCACTGGTCACAACAGATCGTGGAAAGTCTTTGATTCAGGCATTTCCGGTAAAGTCTCTTTTTAATGTTGAGACAACCGGGAAAATGGAAATGAGACTAAAAGATATTGAAGATGGGAAAGCAGATCCCAGGGCTTACCTTGAAGACGTTAAAATTAAAACAAAGGAGTATGTACAAATGATTTTAGAAACAGAACAATCCGTATTGAATGCTGGGGAAGATATTTCAATTAAAGAGCTGCGCTGCCCGAAGTGTGGAAAGCCCTTACATAAAACAAAAAGTGGCGTGGGTTGTACCGGCTATGAAAAGGAAGGGAACGGGTGCGATTTTTTTATCGCCAATCCTTTTGCCGGTAAGACACTGTCAAATCGGCAGATAGCACTGCTAGTAATTAACAAAAAAACACCGATTATCCGGGGTTTTAAGAGTAAAAAAGATACTAAATTCGATGCAATGCTGGTTCTGAATCATCAATATGAAATTAAATTTGAATTTCAAAAAAGCGAAACAGATTTAGCCTGTCCCTTATGCGGAAAGCCGCTGAAAAGAAATAAAGCAGGAATGGGGTGTTCAGGTTGGAAAGAGGGCTGTAAATTTATAATTTTCAACCCTTATTGTGGTAAAAGATTATCAGACAATCAGATTGAGCAGCTAATAAAAAGAGGGCATACCGGCGAGATCAAGGGATTCAAAAAGAAGTCGGGAAATGGTACTTTCAGCGCAATTCTTTATTTAGATGATTCAGATCAGTATAAGGTGAAAATGAAATTTGAATAATCAGTTGTAGAAGCGATTGTAACGTGATATGATGAAGAAAATATTACTTCCAAAGGACGTGAACAACAAATGAATGATGTTTTGTATTCAATAGATGAAATACGAAGAAAAGCGAGGCCGATTCTAAAAAAACATGGTGTTAAACGTGCTTTTCTGTTTGGCTCCTATGCTCGAGGAGAAGCAAATGCAGAAAGTGATATTGATATTAAAATCGAAAAAGGGAAAATAGAAACTTTATTTGAACTTGGGGCTTTATATGAGGATCTCAATGATGCGTTTAATACAGATGTGGATCTGGTTACAGATGAAGCATTATCACATCCAATGAATAAAGATATTACGGAGAAGATTAATAGAAACATTATAAAGGAAGAACAACTCATCTATGAAGAAGAATATTGATGTATTGGAACATATTTCAAAATATTGTGAGCAGATCGAAGAGACAAAGGATCGATTTGGGCGGAAATTTGTAGACTTTGAAAATGACAGAGACTATAAAAATTCGATATGTATGAGTCTGATCCAAATTGGAGAGTTATCAGGACATCTTTCAAAAGATTTTAGAGAAAACACGAAAAAAATTATTCCTTGGCAAGCCATAAAAGGAATGCGAAACTTGTTTGCACATAACTATAATGCTGCGGATTTATCAACAGTTTGGGCTACCACAGAACAAGATATTCCAAAGCTTAGTATGTTCTGTAAAAAAAACATCACTATGTACTACTTCATGGTTCAGGATCAAGAAGAATTGATTGATGAAATAGTAAGTGATGATTTTGACGAAGAAAGATAAATAAGGCATAAAGATTCAGGCTCTTGAGTTATCAAGGGTCTTTTTTATTTAAAAGGAGTTGATCGTATGGATAATTACAATGAGGTTAAGCTGTCTGGTGAAATTATTACGGATATTGAAGTGCAAACCTCAAATGCTGGTAAGAAACTCTGTAATTTTTCATTGGCATTAGGCGGCGATGAAAAAGATCATTCCACAAATTTAGGAATGGTAGTGCCAATTTATGCAATGGAAGAAACCGCAGAAGCACTGATTGAGGAGGCTCAGAAGGGAAAATATTTGATTGTTACAAATGGAGAAATTAGTGTGGGATCATATGATACCGGAAAAGAAAAAAGGTTTATGACAACCATTTTAGTCCGAAACTTTCAAATAATATAATAATTCTAAATAAATTCAGAAATAAGCTTTAAGGAGTAACAGATTTAATGAAAAATCACGCAAAGGAAAAAATACGGTTAGGGATCGTATTTTTCATATTAGGCACCCTTGCAATGCCTTGGATCGTTACGTTTACTGATGTCATGATATCGGGAACAGTAACTTCCATCACACTATCAGATTTTTCCTATTTTGAAGCAGTTCAAAAGATTCTATATAAAGAACCTTGTGGGCTGCTTTTTTTATTGTCAGAATGCATCTTGTTAATGACGGTCATTATGTGCGTTATCAAAATGGATACAGAACTTCGATCAGATATGTATCAAGTGACAGATCGAATATCAATCCCCATTCCTTCAGGGGAATATCAGCATGGGAGCGCATGGTTCTTAAGTAAAAAGGAGTACGGCAGAGCATTCGGGGCACACGAGATTGATCCCAACAATCGAACCATTCGTTTGTTGTTAAAGGAAGGCAGAAAAGATTTTGAGGAAATAGAAAATGGTATGATTCCAGACTTTGAAAAAATCAAAAAGATAGATGCAATACAGGAAATATTCGACGAAGCAGGGCTTGTTATCGGGAGAACGCTAAAAGGCAAAAAAGAGGTTATCTATTCAATCGACCATGATTCTCACTTTTTAGCATTGGGTGCAACGCGAAGTGGGAAAACACGCTGCATTGTTCTGCAATCCATCGGTTTGTTGGCCTTATCGGGTGAGTCGATGCTGATAACCGACGTGAAAGGGGAGCTGGCAGATTATACACGTCCTTATTTGGAGCGTCTGGGTTATGAAGTATATATTCTTGACTATAAAGAACCAGAAAAGAGCAACAAATATAACGTGCTTCAATTTGTGATTGAGGCGGCGAGAGACGGTGATTTTGATACTGCGGAAGAACGTGCAGCGGATTTGGCGAAAATGCTGGTACCAGACAATGACAAGTCTGAACCAATATGGTCAAATGGAGAGAGAGCAGTCATTGAAATGGCCATCCTGTCCGTGGTTTTGGAAAATATAGATCATCCCGAGTACCAGAATCTTTATAATATCTATCGGTTTATCGCGGAAATGAATAATCAAGTCGTCATTAATAAGAACCGCATTTCTATCCTGGATCTTTTCATGGAAGACCTGAAACGAAAGAACCCACATCATAAAGCCGTTTTGGCATATGCGACCATTCAGGCGGGAGCCGGATCACCGAAAACAGTGAGTTCTTTTCTTGTCTCAGCAATGACGACACTGAAAATTTTCTCAACCGGAAAGATGAATGCCATGTCCAATACTTCGGATTTTTCCATGAGTGAGCTGGGCGACAAAAAAACTGCGGTTTTTATCATCTTACCTGATCAGAAGGATACCTATTATAAAATTGCGACAGCGGTCGTCGCCAATGCCTATGATGGATTGATCCGTAAAGCAGATCAGCAAGGAGGGCGTTTAGATCGTCGTATCCGATTCCTTTTAGATGAATTCGGCAATTTTGCAAAATTAAATGCGTTTTCAAACATGGAAACTGCCGGTGGATCAAGGGGGGTTCTTTTTGGTATTTTTCTTCAGGACTTTGCACAAACCGACGAAAAATACGGCCATGAGACATCTCGTATCGTTCGGTCTAACTGTGAAACGTGGGCTTATCTGAGAAGCGATGACCCAGAAACACTTAAGAGAATTTCCGATAAGCTTGCGAACTATACCTGTACCGTCTATAATGCATCGTCAAATGCGGGGAACAGAAGCTTTAGCCGCTCTAATTCATCCAATAAAATGACTAGAAAGTTACTGGAAATAAATGAATTGCAGGAAATCGATCGCCCCTATCTCTTGATTACGAGTCGCGTAAAGCCAGCTATTATGGAATCACCTGACTTAAGCGAGTGGTATTTTAATACAATGTTTGGAATGGGCGACAAAGAACATAATATCAAACTCCGAAAATACCGCAATCAAGCTCGCAGGGTTATGGATATTTCTGGAGAGCTCTATTCATGGGGAATATGGAATTCCTACCGGGATATTCAAATGCTGAAGAGTATCAGCTATTTAGAAATGACTGAGCAGAGTTTTGATCCTATAAAGTATCGGGTCGATGAAATCTATCGGACTGAATTGAATAAAAACTACTTTCCAGCAAGTGATATTTCACCTGATACTGATTAAATAATGGCGATGAAAGTTAATCTGGAGCCATTCAATCAAGTGCCAAATCGGCACTTTTTTTATTATCTGAGAAAAGGAGGTGAAAAAAATTGCTTAGTGAAAATATATTGGTAACAGGAACAACTAGACTGGCCAATGATGCTCTGACTGTTTTGATGGGACTTATCTTTGTCATTTGTGCGTGTGTTTTTGTCTATTGTATGATTCGAAGATCGCATTCAGACGAAATGGATCAGAAGAAATGGGAAAAAAGAGCAGGTGTTGATGTGGTTAGTCTACTTGGTGGTGAGCTAACAGTTATATTACTTAAATTAGTGCTGTCCTACTATAATATTAATATTCCTTAATAAAATTAGTATGGTTCCACATTAATATTCTTATGATCCATAGGAATTTGAAAAGCTCCAGGAAAATGCACCCTGGAGCTTTTAGGAAAGTGAGGAGTAACGTTGGATTGGTTAGGAAAACTCATAACAAATCAATTTGTCAATTCTGGTGACGCCCAAAACTCAATAATACAAGTATTTAAGGATCTTGCATCTGGAGTTGGACTTGTAAAGACCATTATGTATCCAGAAGTTTCACTGGGGGACTCAATCAATTCCTTGTTTGGAAATATTTATGGATTGATTCTCGGCATTGCAATTGCATTGATCGTGCTCAAAGTAGTACATAAAGCGACTAAAACATATGGTCTTGGTGATGATGATCCATCTCAAGACCCGATTTTTCTTTTTAAGAAAATGTTACAGGCGGTTATTGTTGCCGTGGGATTTAACAGTATTCTGTATTTTGTTTTATTTGGAATTGTGGCGGGAACTGTAAGCACGATCTCAGGCATGGTAATTGGCAGCTTGGGTCAAGCTTTTCAGGATAGCTTTCTTTCCGGCGATTGGACAGAAACATTATTTAATTTAATCAAAAACATAGCGGATATTTTTTCAGCGCCATTTACGTCGATATTACTGATTTTGTACATTATTTCGTGCATTATCATGTATTTTAAATTCATTATGCGTTCCTGTGAACTGGTCTTCCTGCGCATAGGCTTTCCGATCAGCTGTGTTGGAATCATCGATTCAGACTATGGTGTTTTTAAACCCTATATTAAGAAATTTTTTCAGGCAGCAACGTCAATTATTATTCAAATCGGATTACTCCACTTGTCGTTGGGTTTAATCCTGATGCCGATTGTCGATGCAAATACTTCAATTACAATGACCAATACAATATGGGCCTGTTGTTGCTTATGGACAGCATTTTCAGTGCCGCACATTTTGCAGGAATTCTTGTTGTGGGGTGGTGGATCGTCTGGATTCTCGTCGACAATAAACACTGGCGCAAATGTTATTCGCGCCGTCAATATTTTTAAATAGAAGGTGATGATTATTGGACCCGAACTATGAATTGGTAAAAAACAGTCAGTTCTTTTTTGGTGCTGGCACTGTGCAGGATGGGATTATGCTTTTAGCCAGAGCACTTCTCTTTCTGTTCGACGTTATAATCGTGGTGCGAATTGTTTATCTTTTTATGGAAAGATCGCAAGGAGACGAAAATGGGCAAATTATGAAGCAAATTGTGAATTGCTTCAAAGCGGCGATTATAGCAAATGTACTTGGAGGATTAGCTCTTATTAGCGAGATACTCCAGTATTATTACCACATAAACATTTGAGGTGACACATGGAAAATAAAATTGAAGATCGAAAAAAATTGTATATTCCAGCAAGAATTAAGGTGGAAAATGAACCGCTTAAGGGCTTTAGCAGCCGATCACTGAAATGGTTTCTTATCTCAGGGATCATTGCTTCTGTTTTCTGTTTAATTGTAGGGCTCATAAGCAAGGAGTTTTCATATGGCATTTTATTGTGGATGTTTACCATTGGAGCTTTAGCGGTCGCTTTTCATGAAAATGAGCTAAACATGAATATGGTTGATTATTTTATTGTTTTGTTCCGGTTTGCAGGTGAGCAGCAGAAATATGAGTATTTTTTTTATGATACTTTAGATGATATGGAGGAAAAACATGGCCATCGAAAACAAAGTAAGTAAGAGGATTGACGAAATTTCAGCTTTGCTTGTCGGTGAAGTGATCCGATATAAAGATAACCGAATCAAAGATATTGAAGCACTTGAAAATGCGATGCTGCAAAGCGAGAAAAAAGAAATAAAAAACCATATGGATAAAGACACTCAAGCAGTGAAAGAGCACATAGAAGCGTTTTTATCTGAAAGCGAATCTCTGGTCGAAACGTATGGAATGGATGATACTGAAGATATTTTTGAATATCAGAACGAATCTCATAAAAAGCCGGAAACAGAAAGGTCAGATCCAAACCCGAGACAGATTCAGTCTGCCAGCCCAAAAGAAAGACCTTATGCGTTAACAACGAATGAAATGAGTGTTTACAGCAGACTTCGTCGAGAGGTGGATGCGATACATGCAAGGACAGCCTTTAAAGATCCAAAGGAACAAATGCGTTTTGAATTTGTCGTTATGGACACGATGGCCAACACGGATTATACGGAAAAGGAAAGTGATTTACGCGCTTTGAGTATGATGAGCGCACCCAACACCAGTATCTCTGAAACAATTGAGAATGAAGGCTGGCCAGCAATTAACGCTGGCATGAATTTGAAGGCAGCAAATTATATTCCCAATAATGAAAAGGCAGCTTTATCATTGCAGTGGCTTAAGCTAGAAAAAATGCGATTGGAAACTAGAAAAGAGGAGGTGGAGAAAGCATTAACGTTAAATACAGCAATCACACCTGAGATTTTATATCAATCAGATGCTGAACTAAAATTTCTTGGTGAAAATCATGATCTGTGGCTGGATGACGCTGTTAACCGAAAAATCCAGGAAATTCATGAACGAAATGTCCTAATTCTTGAAAACAAAATATATTATGGTTCGAGAGAAGAAGAATCAGCGTATAAACAGGCCCTTCGAGAACAGATCGAAGAGCGGTACCATGTAGGGAGGGATACCAACCTGACCCAAATGGCTGACAGAATATTGTCTCGTGATCATCATGATTATTGTGCGCTAACCCGTGAGGAAGCAGTCCATTTTCAAAATGAAGAGCAGACCATTTATGATTTTGACCAAAATACCAAAGTTTGGGAACGTGTAGATGCAGTCGAAAAAATTGCCGTGGCGCTTCCAAACCATGATTTTTATATAAGCCGGAGCGACTTGTCCGCTTTTCTGCAGCAGCAATTTGAGGATACGTTGTATGAAAATCGCATGGAGCAGGAAGATCTGTATACAGAAGAGGTAACAGATTACCGGACTGAGATTGATCCGGATGTTGGGACACGGGAATCCATCAATGCCCTTGGAAAGAAAAAACAACCGACTGCTGCCAGTGTTCAGGATGAGCTCGAAGAAGATGTTGAGTATGGCATTGGAGAAGTCGGAGATTCAAATCAGGAGGCCATTGAGGAATACATGGTCGAAGAAATAACAATTGAAGAAGATTTAGAACGATAAAATGATTGGAGGATTGAAATGTCAGTTGATACTGAATTAGGACGGGAAATATCACAGATTATAAATATTATTTTACAGGAAGTTATACAAATGCAAAAAGAACGTCAGTATAACGAAGAACAGGTTAAAAGAAGTAAAGTGGAATCTGAGAAAGCAGCGCTTGTAAAAAAAATGAATGACGATACCCGGAACTCGCTGGAAAAAATAGACTCCCTGCTTAAACAAAATGACGAACTGGTTTCGCAGTACGGAGCGTCCATAGGCGATTATATTGATGAGGGACTTGCAGAAGTGATTGATGGTGAAATGCAGGTAAATAAAGCAATGGAAGGCGTGTACAATCGTGCACAGGAAAACTTGTGGCCGGAAACAGGTCAGCGTACAGATTTACTCACACTCTCCAGACCAGCAATAAACGCTTACGTGGAAATCTGCAGAAATGCCGATGAAAAGTTGGCTTCAGCAGATCAAAAAGCGCGAAAAACCAGACCTTTGGAATTAACACTTTTAGATACCCTTGCGAACAAAGATTATCCCGAAAAAGCTGAGGATTTGGAAGATATTTCCTGGCACTGGATCGCCAATGAAGACATTACAAATACGATCAAGGAAAGAGGAATCTTGTTAAATGCAGCACGCTATTCAGGAAATTTAAGAATGAATCTTGCCGCAACCGAGGAAGGGAAGACCAATCCCCCTGAAAATCCTGCACCAGACGTATCTAGAGAGCCGCTTCAGAGTGAATTCACAACAGAACAGGATAAAAATAAAATAAGTACAATGGAGGTTAAAGCTCCTGAAATGCAAGATAATATGGGCAAAGGTCAGGATTCAGCAGCACTTGTTTCTGAAGATCCTCATGTGACAAATCCAGATCATACGGCAAATATTGGGGATAAAGTTCAGCAATTGCCTCGAAATACTGCTGTGGTCGGCAATACGACAAAACTTAATGATAGAGCAGAAGAATTATCGCTTGAATCCATTGGAAATCAACAAGATATAATGCCCGATAAAAGCGTTCAGGACATACCCGCAGAGAAAAAAGAATTACATGAAGAACCAGAAGTAAAGGCGATCATCGATGTTCTTGACGCCAATGATCCGTTGACACGAAGAACATTTGAAGCACTTTTAACGTGTGTTTCTACAATGGAGGTGCAGGTAAAGTCGCTTTCTGAAGAGACGATTCGCTTAAGACAGGAAATTAAAGAGATGCAGCCATCACCTGAAAAAGAAATGGTGCAGCAGGAAAATCGGAACATGGAAGACCAGGTAGTTGTTATGCAGCAAGATGTTATTGGGCTAAAGAGAGGCATTTTAGAAGGGTGCCGAAAAGCTTTGGATAATTTTAAGCAACATGGCAAGAAAGCCCTGAAAGATTTTTTGAGTTTTCTGCACATTGACAGTGCGTTGGAAAAAGCCCAGGAACATGTTACAGTGAACCTTCGCGAAAATGATCAAACATTAAAAGAGATTGAGGCTATCACAAAAGAATACCATAAATCAGGGCAGCATCTCAAAAATACTGGTCGCATGATCGCGGGAAAAGAGCCGATAGCGGATATTAAGGGGCCAGGTATCATTTCAAAAGCCGTTACGGCGCACTTTAAAGCGGAGCGTTCGTGTTTGAACAAACTGGACAGCAGCATTAGAAAGGTACTGGAAAATATTAAAGGTCTATCACCCGAACAGATTAAAGAAGATTCGTCCATGAACCGAATTTATAACATCATTCAGGGAGACGACGCCGAAGATAGAAATGATGAAGCAGAAGAGATTTTTGATGAAGAAACAGAAGAAAATACTCAGGAAAGCGTTGAAAAAAGCGCTGACGCAGAAGTCGTAAGCCATTGCATATTCAGTGGATTGGAAAATATTGAAGCCATTGATGCTAATATTTTATCGAAGGATAATTCTCAGGATGATGATATTGAAAGGTAGGGTGGTGAAATAATGTATATCATTATTTATCTTATCATTATTGCTTTTGGTGCCTTGTGCCTTTACTTTTTTTATCGGAAAAGAAAGAAAGAAAAAGCAGAAGAAGAAAATATGTACAAAGGTGAAACGGCGAATGATTTTATGAATACCAAAAATATCCGTCGCCAGGTACTTTTTACTAAAGACGATAAAAGGTGCAGTTACATTGAAATCGAACCAGTAAATATCGACCTGTTGAGTGACAAAGATATGGCGAGCATAACCGAAAGCCTGACAGCTGAGTTGTCGGAGCTGTGTTATCCGTTTAAATACTACGCCCTCAGCAAACCAGAAGATAATCGAAGCATCATGGCACAATACAGTAAAATTATTCAGTCAACGGATGATCCAGTAATTCGAAATATTCTGCGTAATGAGATTCAGCAAAGGCAGACGCAGGTACAAAATGCGGAAATGCCGACGCGTAAATATTATTTTCATCTGTGGGCAGACCGTGAAACGGATGAGGAATTCAAAAAACGTGTGGAAAGCTTGCGAGAAAAACTTGATAACTGCGGCATTAAGGCAAAGATTATTTCCCAGACAGAAATCGTTGAGTTTATCGAAATGGTTGCGAATCCACAATATGCTGTTCCTGAAGATCTAAAACCAGAGATTAATTTTTCATTTTTAATCAAGCAATATGGAGGCGATGTGTAAATGTTTAGGAGAAAGCAGAAAGCTATAAAGAAGGATATTCACGGAAGACCAATTATTGAGGAAAAAAAAGAAAAAAAGAAGAGTAAAGCCGTTATTCCAGAAAATCAGGAGCTTAAGAGTATTATCGCACCTATCGGTATAACATTCAATCGTATTAACGCAGTAATTGGCGATAATTTAGCACGCTGTTACGGTGTGATTCGCTATCCGCAGTTTGCAGAGTATGGATGGCTCCGTCGATTGACAAATATCCATGGGACAGTGGCAGCCATTCATTTTACGCCACTCAATACAGATGAAGTGCTGAAAAGTCTAAATAATAACATAAGAAATTACCGGATAGACGCAAATGATGGAAAAAAAGATGAACTGGAACGGCAGCGTGCGGAGCAAAGCATTCGGAATGCAGAGGAAGCGATGCGGCGCATTGATCAAAACGGCGAAGTTGTCGGAAGAATGTGTTTTGTGCTCATGCCGCTTGCAGAAAATGAAAAATCATTTGATAAGATTTGTAAGAATGTCGAAAATGCTTCGTCGATTGCAAACTGTAAATGTCGAAAGCTGGCGAGTGAACAAAAGGAAGGCGTCAAGTTCGTGCTTCCGACCTATACCGAGGAAAATAACGTCCATCGGCAGACAGGGAGGATGATGCCCATCTCATCCTTTGTCGGTGGCTTTCCTTTTGCATCCTCTGGCTTTAATGATCATTCTGGTTTTTACCGCGGTCATGACGGCCTTGGCGGAACGGTTTATCTTAACAGCTGGTATCGAGGAAGGGATCGAACTAATTCAAATTATGTCATAGCTGGTAACGCTGGCGTGGGCAAATCGGCAACGATCAAGGCCATGGCCATCATGGAGCGGGCACTAGGCGCATCCATCTTTTTTGTTGATCCGGAAGGTGAGTACAAAGATTTGACGTTGAATCTAAATGGAGAGTGGCTGAATGCTTCTGGGGGAAACGGAAAAGTGATTAACCCCCTGCAGGTCATTGGAAACACTAAGTATCTCAGTAAGGATGATGAAGATGGTGATGAGTACGATGATGATTCTGAAACCATCACGAATGACCTGGAAAATCATATGAAGCTCCTGGAAGTATTTTTAAGTCTTTATCTGAAAGAAATCACCCAATATCAGATGGCTTTGCTGAAACAGGAAATAGAAGAGCTTTACCTCAAATTTGACATCACCTGGGACACCGATGTCTCAAAACTAAAGAATACAGATTTTCCGCTTTTTAAAGACCTCCATCAACACTTGATCGATAAATCAAGAGAAGCGGAAGAGCGTGACAATATGGGTCTTAGCAAGGAATATGCAGATCTGGCGCTTTTGCTGAGGGATATCTCCATTGGATCGGACAGCTTTCTATGGGGCAGTTATACGACACTGGAGATCAACGCTGATGTGGTCTGCGTTGATACCTTCGGCTTGAATTCCAGGCCGGACAACATCAAATCTGCTCAGTATTTTCTATTGCAGAACCTTGCCTGGCAACGAGCGACGCGGTCGAATAAAGAGAGATCCATCATTGTTTACGAAGAAGCGCATATGATCATTGATAAGGATGTTCCGCAGCCGATGAAAACTCTCAGCCAACAGGAAAGACGCGCAAGAAAATATGAAGCAGCGATCTGGGTAGCCAGCCAGCAGGTCAACGATTTTGTCGATCCGGCCATCAAGCAATATGGATCGGCCATTCTAAATCAGCCAACCTACAAACTGATTCTTGGGATGGACGGTCAGGATTTGGTCGATGTTGCCAGGTTATATCGACTCAAAGAGGCAGAACGAGAGCTGGTCGAGCAGAAAACAAGAGGGCGTGCTTTGTTTATGATTGGGAGCAGACGGTTAGATTTAAGCATTAAAATTGACGATTTCAAATTAAGTTATTTCGGAGATAAAGGCGGGAGGTAATCTTTTGTCCATTGCAATAAAAGCGGCCTTAGCTCTCTTGAAGAACAGAAGAACCCGAGAGGTAATCATTGAATTACTTGTCGGGTTCATTTTATTTGTCGGATTTGTATCAATGCTGACACCAAAAAACAGCGGAACCGGCGGTGGCGTTTATGGTTATCCATGCAGCACGGAATATGGTATATCCGATGGCACAGCTGGCCTTGATCCAGAAACCTATGCCGTGATCGATCCATACGTTTTTCATAGTGGATGGGGTCAAAGAAACTGTGAATATCATGGCATGGAATTTCATGATGGCATTGATTTGTCCTGTCCGCTGGGATCAGAATTATACGCTGTCTGCGACGGTACAGTCACTCTGGCTGGTTATACCGGCGGCTACCAATATGTCGTTGGCATACTCGCCGGAGATGGATCTGGTTACTGGTTTTTCTATGCGCACATGAATTCACAGAGCAGCATCACCGTTAAGGCTGGCGATCACGTCACGAAGGGACAGATTGTGGGATATTCTGGTGATGGCCTGAGTAATTATGCCCCTCATTTACATTTTGGATGTCATAAAACCGACACAGGTAACACGGCCTATCGTGATATTTATGATACTTCCGAAACATCAACCGTGAATCCCTGGCCGCTCATTAATCCCGCCAATAACGGAACGCCTGGTGATGTTGAGTCGTGGCGACAGTTGGTTGTTAAGGCACTGGCAGCCAACGGATTAAGCACAGACAATGAACTAGTAGAAAAGGTACTAAGGCAGATCGAAACAGAATCTGGTGGAAATCCATTGGCAGTGCAAGGGATCAGCGACATCAACAGTGGAGCGTCGATTCCATTTAACAATGGTATCTGTCCATGGTGTCCGAATAGTGCCGGGGACAGCTGTGGCAATACCAATATTGGCCATGGTTTGATGCAGACCATACCGGGAACCTTCAACGGGCACAAGCATGATGGCCATGATAATATTTTCGATGGTTACGACAATCTGCTGGCAGCACTTCACTATGCAAAAAACAGATACGGAAACAACCTGGATGGACTTGGAGAAGGCCATGGATATTAAATAGGAGATAATGATGGATATAGTTGTTGAAAATAGTAAAAAGTTAATACGAGATCTGTATTTGCTATTAAAAGATAATAAGAATTTAAATCTGGAAGAACCTGCGGATCAGGAAGAAGAACAGAAAATCAGACGCAAAAAATATTCACTCTACAAGGAGATGAATAAAAGCGTCAAAGATTTTTTAGTGAATTTGGTAAATTTTGAAGACAAAAAAGATGAAGAAAAACAGGAGAAAAAAATGGAATATAATCAGAATGTTTCAGTGAAGCAGACGATGTTATTAGAAAATGTCAATGATAATCTGGAAAAAAATATTGATGCCTGTAAAGTGATCAATCAAAATATAAAAGAGTTGATCGAGGCGCTTCCAAAGTATGAGATCGAAAAATCCATTCAATCACTCAATGATACATTCGGCATTGTTAAAGAGAATATGAAGGAGCATAAAACGGATTTTAAAGAGGTTTTGACAGATCTCAAGAATCAAAATAAGGAAATGGAAGCTGTATCGAATCGGATTAGAGAAGAAGCCGCTGAGACAATCCGTAAAGAAGGATGGAAACAGATTTTAGTGTATGGCAACTCGGTAATAGGATTGATCAACTTGATTTTACTTTTAATCGTGCTCTTTTTACGATGAGAGAGGTAGAAAATGATTTTATATATTTGTGGAAATAAAAAAAACGCCCATGATATGGACTTCCTAAATGATTTTGATAAAGTAGACTGTAAAATTGCATCTGAGTTTTCGGTGCGACGCTTTTTAGATGAAGCAAATACATATGTGAACCTCGAATATTTAATTTTGGATATCATGGTCGTTCATGACACACAGGAGGAATTAATCAACAGCTTAATTAATCTGCATTCATTTTGTGGCACCACGCCGGTTGTTTATCTGCCGAGCGCAAATGATAAAGACCTATCGGGTACCCTGGCAGAGATAAAGAAGCACGGTATTGATGTATTTAGTAAAAAAGACTATAAAGGAAAACTCACCAAAATTATAAATTCACACTATATGAAAACAGCAAAGCCCGCTCATGAGAACGCGGATGCGAAGCTGATCCGCACAGTGTCACAGGAAAATAATAAGGAAAGCTTATTAACACGAGAAGATCAGATGATTATTGATAAACTTAGAAAGACAATATTACATGAGGTTCAAAATGAACGATAAAAAAGCAATAATACTGTACAGCATCCTTGGCTTAATCGTCATATTTTCTACGCTTGTAACGAGTGCTTTGTTAATGAACAAGGACTCTGATCATTCTGAAGACACGAGTAAGGCAGCAATTACGACTGAAGTTCAGGGAAATGTCACCTTTACTTTTATGAATAACGGCGAAGGCATGGCGTCCGTGATCGAGACTTCAAAGGGAGGAATTGCGGTTATTGACACTGGGACTGGAGAGAATCCTTTTTTGCAGGACTACATACAAGGGAGGAAAGTCGATATTCTTTTACTAACCAGTCTGGACGTTGGCCATATTGGCGGATTGACATCCTTGCTGGACACTTGCCCGGTCGAAAAATGCTTCTTTCCCGGTAGCAGTGGTCTTGCCGCATATGATGATGTTTCAGCGTTAATTTCAGCGCATGAAATTTCAATCTCGAATGATGAGCAATATGAAATGGATGATGTGGTCATAAAACCCATTGATATTACAGAAAATAACATTGCATATATGGTTGTTCACGGAAGTGACCGATTAATTTACCAGGGGGATCAAACGCCTGAAAATGCAACGAAAATGCTGCTCTCTGATGACTTGAAGTATTCAGGTATTACAGGGATCGTTGCAGCTAAGAATGGCGAAAATGCTTATTTTTGCAGCGATTTATTGCGAAAACATCCAAAGTTTGTCGTTGCTAATATTACAGAAAACAATGATGGAAATAATCAATTAACCACATATTGTAAAGAAAATAATACTGATCTGTATACCTTCGTGGCAAACCCGATGATACCACTTCATTTTTCATCATCAGGAAATGAAATGAAGTTAGTTGGATTTGAATAAGAATGGAGCAGACACACTAATTTCTTGACTATTCTATTCCAATCGATATAATAGGATCATAAAGTAATTGACAAGCTGAGAGCAAGTGGTTTCACAAAAGCAAACCACAGTTTGAATGGAGGCTAAAATATGGATGAACACATTCCTTACACTTATGAAGAAAAACATGAAAGCTATGATACCTGTGAAAAACAGCTTTATTGGGATGTTGCAATTGGGTTGAATCAAGTGGATGCTTTAAAACCATCACAATACTTAAAGAAACTCATTCCTAAAAATATTTATGGCGCAGCATCAAATAAGGAAGTCGAAGATTCTTTAAAAGCCTATTACCGTGAAAAGAGCATTGTCAATCATGACGAAATGGAATGTGACTTAGTATCTGCGCGAATCGTTTCATTGCTGGAGACAGGTGGTTTTTCGTTTTCGCCTGTAGCCCTTAAGAGTATACACAGAATTTTATTTGATAGTATTTATGATTTCAATGGCATTTTTAGGGATACAAATATCTGGAAAAAAGAGCCGATCCTCGGTGGGGAATCCGTAACCTATGGAGATTTCCGTATGCTTGAGGATACCTTGGATTATGATTTTGCGCAGGAAAAAAAGCAAAATTACGTATCAATGGACAACGAATCGGCTATCCGCCGTATTTCAGAATTTATAAATTCGATCTGGCAGTTGCACCCCTTCAGGGAGGGAAACATGCGGACTATCGCTGTTTTTCTAATACAATATTTAAACCATTTAGGTTTTTCTGTGAACAATGAACCCTTCAAAGAAGGCTCCCTGTATTTTAGAAATGCCTTGGTGAGGGCAAACTATTATAATATGAATGAAGGGATTCAGCCAACAAGTGAGTACCTTGAAAAATTTCTCACAACGGTTCTTTCTGGCGATACGGTCAAAGATTTAGACAGTTGGGAAATGGCAGTGGCCATCGGAGAAAACAAAGAAAAAGACGAATATGAAGCTGATCGTTGATCAAAATAATGTTTTACAGAAAAAAGCCATTAGAGTTATCTAGTGGCTTTTTATATTGGAGAACGGAAGATGTTTTTGAGTAAAAATAATGAATGGAGAGTGCAATGGAAAATTTAAATCCTGCATTAATGACGTTTAAACAGTTTATTGAATATCTTGGTATTAAAGAAAGAATGAGAAGACTTTGCATTTTTCCTCAACTGGTAATGGCTTAAAATTAGTTGGTTACAAATAAGGTAAAAGCTATGAATCGAAATAATGATAGACAAACTTGTGAAAATACTAAACTTCAAAACAACATGTTTAAAGATCTTGATGATGTTGTAAATGTTAAAGATATACAAAAAATGCTTCATAATGTAAGCAGACAATATGTATGTAAATTAATAAGAACTGGCAGGATTCCAGGTAAAAAAATTGGCAAGGGATACTTGGTTCCCAAAATATATGTTATTAAATATATCTTAGAAAACGAAGAAAATGCATAGACAAATAGACCATATTCATATAAAATTTTAGATATTAACAAGTATCTGTTTGTCCATGAGTTGGAGGTAATTTCATGGTAGCAGGACATTTAGAAGAAAAAAACGGATTGTATTATTGTGTTATTAGTTATTATGAGCGACCAGGTAAAAAAAGGATCAGAAAGTGGATACCAACTGGTTTAAGAGTAAAGGGGAATAAGAAAAAAGCAGAAAAGAAGCTACTGGAAGTAAGAAGTAAATACATTATTCCAAATGCGGCGAATGATCTCAATACGGAGATGCTTTTTGGTGACTATTTAAGAAAGTGGCTGGAATACAGAAAATCGGCTATTGCGATTACAACTTACCACTCGTATAAAACTAGGATCGAAAGAAAAATTGCCCCCTATTTTGATGAGCGCAAGATGAAGCTGGGGTCTTTAAAAGCTGCGCATGTGCAAGAGTTTTATATTCATTTAGAAAATGAAAAATTGAAACCTTGTACAATTAAGTGTTATCATGAATTAATGAATACCGCACTAAATTACGCAGTTCGTTCTGAGCTGATTTTGGCTAACCCGCTTCGTCTGGTATATAGACCTTCAGTTAGAAAATCAATTGAACCACACAGCTGTTATAATGAGCTTGAACTCGAAAAATTATTCAAAGTAAGTGAAGGTACATTACTGGAGATACCGATATTATTAGGTGCATTTTATGGCCTGAGAAGATCAGAAATTATAGGGTTGAAATGGAGCGCGGTTGACTTTGAGAATAACTTAATTAATATTAACCATACGATTGTTCCGGTATATAGTGAGTCAAGTTATATCTATGTCAAGGAAAACAGGACAAAAACGATTAGCAGTAGAAGGACACTTCCTTTGATTGATCCGGTAAAGGGTAAGCTGATCAAGCTAAAAGCAATCCAGTTAAATAACCGCCTGGTGTGTGGTAATGCTTATGAAGATACGGAAGGATATATATGCGTAAATGAAGTAGGAAGATTGTATACTCCAAACTGGCTTACGACCTCTTTTGGAAAACTATTAAAAAAACATGGATTACGACACATTCGGTTTCATGATCTCAGGCATAGTTGTGCTAGTATTCTTTTGAGAAAAGGTGTTCAAATGAAATACATACAGGAATGGCTTGGGCATAGCAATATTGCAACAACAGCTGATATTTATTCGCATTTGGAAGTATCCGATATGATCCCACTGGCATCAACGATTGAAAAAGCGATGCAGGTTCCGGATAATCCAGAAAGCAGTAACCTGTTATCGTTTGTTTGATAAAAACAGGAAAAGATGTTAGAATATATGAAATAAATATTTGGGCAGAAATCTTGGGCAGAAAAAGATTGATATCGCTTGAAACTTTCAGTCAAGGCTAGTTGATTTTAAAATGTAGCAAAAGAAAAATAGAAAACAAAATATTGAAAAACCCTAAAAAAATCAAGCTTTTTTAAATATCATTGCATATGCAACATACATTTTCGTTGCAGATGGGTATACTTGATAACAAGTCAAAGAAATAAGTTATCAAGGAGGAATACAAATGTCCATGTTTTGTTTTCAATGCGAACAGACTGCTTTAGGAAAGGGCTGTACCAAGCACCAGGGAGTTTGCGGCAAGAAGGATCACACCGCGCATCTGCAGGATGAGCTGACAGGCGCTATGATCGGTCTGGCGCGGGTAATGGAAAAGGAAGAAGCGCCCAATGATGAAGTCAGCAGGCTGGTAATGAAGGGGTTATTTACCACTGTGACCAATGTTAATTTTAACGATCCCACCATTAAAAAACAGGTGGAGGACCTGCACAATCTGCAAAAGGCCATTGGCGGTGAGATCTGTGATTTTGATATGCAGGAGCTTTGGAGCGCCAATGAAGATATCCGTTCCTTAAAATCGCTGATCCTGTTTGGTCTGCGCGGTATGGCAGCCTA
Organism: Eubacterium sp. BL-380-WT-2B; assembly: GCF_009696115.1. Taxonomy (NCBI): domain Bacteria; kingdom Bacillati; phylum Bacillota; class Clostridia; order Eubacteriales; family Eubacteriaceae; genus Eubacterium; species Eubacterium sp. BL-380-WT-2B. The sequence continues at coordinate 33,897 of NZ_VUMP01000010.1, read as the reverse complement.
CGCCTATCACGCCGATGTACTGGGGTATCACAATGAGGATGTCAACGCTTTTTTCCTGACTGCGCTGCGCGCCATTGGCGGTGAAGAGGATATGGACACGCTGCTGGCGCTGGTCATGGATACCGGCAATGTCAATCTGCAGTGTATGGCCATGCTGGACAAAGCCAACACAGAAACCTACGGGACACCTGAGCCCACAGAGGTTTCCATGACCATTGAGAAGGGGCCGTTTATCATCATCACAGGCCATGACCTGCATGATCTTTATCTGCTTCTGGAACAGACAAAGGACAAGGGAATCAACATTTATACTCACGGTGAAATGCTGCCCACCCATGCATATCCCAAGCTCAAGGCTTACCCGCACCTTAAGGGAAACTTTGGTACCGCATGGCAGAATCAGCAAAAGGAATTTGACGGTGTACCAGCGCCCATTCTCTACACGACCAACTGTCTGATGCCAGTCAAGGATTCCTACAGTGATCGTGTTTTCACCACCGAAGTGGTTTCTTATCCTGAAATGGTGCACATCGGACCAGATAAAGATTTTACACCTGTTATTGAAAAGGCACTGGAGCTCGGCGGTTATCCGGAAGATCACAAAATGACCGGCATCAACGGCGGCTCTGTATTGACAACGGGCTTTGCAAGGGGAACTGTGCTGTCTGTGGCCGATAAGGTTGTGGAGGCTGTAAAAAGTGGCAGCATCTCCCATTTCTTCCTGGTTGGCGGCTGTGACGGTGCGAAGCCAGGACGGAACTACTACACAGAGTTTGTTAAGCAGACACCGGATGATTCCATTGTCCTGACACTGGCCTGCGGCAAATACCGGTTCAACGATTTAGATCTTGGAACCATCGCCGGCCTGCCCAGAATCATGGATGTTGGACAGTGCAATGACGCTTACTCGGCCATCCAGATCGCTCTAGCCCTGGCAGATGCCTTTGACTGCACCGTCAACGAGCTTCCGCTCACACTGGTATTGTCCTGGTACGAACAGAAAGCTGTCTGTGTGCTGCTGACGCTGTTGTCCCTTGGCATCAAAAATATCTACCTTGGACCAACACTGCCGGCTTTTGTATCTCCGAATGTATTAAATGTGCTCGTTGAGCGTTTTGGCCTGACACCAATCTCCACGCCGGAAGAAGACCTGAAAAAAATTCTTGAAAAATAAGTGGCACGTCTAAAGCCCGGATATTCATTCGGGATTCAGGCGGTCAAAGAAGTGGCGCAGGCCAAGACTGCGCCTTTTATCCAGATAAGAAAAAAGGTTCAGGCGCTGCGGTAAACGGCGGGGAATCATGCTTCTTTACCGGAAATGCCGGACACAGGAGAGATCAAAAATCATTTTTATTGAAGAAGATACAAATGTTAAGGCAGTGCCCGCAGAACACTTTTTTCTTCCTTAGGTAAAAGACTCCGTTTCATGAGGTTTTTCGACACACAAAAGCCCGGATATTTATCCGGGATTCAGGCGGTCAAAGAAGTGGCGCAGGCCAAGACTGCGCCTTTTATCCAGATAAGAAAAAGGTTCAGGCGCTGCGGTAAACGGCGGGGAATCATTCCTCTTTACCGGAAATGCCGGACACAGGAGAGATCAAAAATCATTTTTATTGAAGAAGATACAAATGTTAAGGCAGTGCCCGCAGAACACTTTTTTCTTCCTTAGGTAAAAGACTCCGTCTCTTGAGGTTTTTTTGACACACTGAAGCCCGGATATTTATCCGGGTTTTCCTTTATGGGCTGGCAATGTCATGACATATGGACATTTTGTAAAAAATGCGCTATACTAGATGGTAATGACATAGGAAAGGCGATTATAATATGGGATTATTTGATCATCAACTCGATAAAAATATACCGGTGCCGCTCTATTACCAGCTCAAAACATTGCTGGAGGAGTATATTGAAAAGGAACATACCAGCTATGAAGAACCCATTCCAACAGAAATGGAGATCAGTGAGGCTTTTGGAATCAGCCGTCCAACGGTACGTCAGGCGATCAACTCGCTGGTGGTGGAGGGAAGGCTCTACCGCAAAAAGAGCAAGGGCACTTTTGTGACCCGGCCTAAGATTCACCAGAATTTTCTGGAGTCGATCCAGAGCTTTAATGAGGAAATGGAGGAAAAGGGCCTGACGCCTAAAACTGAAGTGCTCGGCCTGGAGGTAGTGGCCTGTGACGAAGAGGTGGGGCGCGCTCTGCAGCTGGAGGTGGGGACAGAGGTCGTGCGGCTTGAGCGCCTTCGCTACGCCAACGATGAGCCCATCGTCCATGTGGTCAGCCATCTGCCGCACAGCCTGTGCAGTGAAATGCTGGAAAAAGACTTTACCAGGGTTTCCATGTATCATGTGATGGAGACAGAGCTGGGGTTGACCATTGATTATGCCACCAGGAGGCTTGAAGCCATACTGGCTGACAGCACTACAGCTAAAACCTTGAGCATCAGCAAGGGCTCCGCGATCCAGTATATTCAGACCATCGCCTACCTGACCGACGAGACGCCGGTAGAGTACTCCAAAGCCCATTACCGCGGGGACAGGAGCCATTTTACGTTTAGATTAAAACGCAAGTAACCTTAAAAAGACCAGCATCCGCTGGTTTTTTCTTTTTTGCTCTTGACACTTATACAATAGGATGTTATTATGTAAATACATAAGAACAATAAATGAAGTGAGGATTTACATGAAAACACTAACTGTTAAAGAACTGGCAGGCTATTTTGATCATACACTCTTAAAGGCCTTTGTCACTAATGAGGATTTTAAGAAGCTGTGTGATGATGCCGATAAGTACGGCTTTAAGATGGTTGCCATCAACTCGGCTCCGGTAGCGCTGTGTAAGGAGTACCTGAAGGATTCACCTGTGCATGTGGGCGCAGCCATCAGCTTCCCCCTTGGACAGACAACCATTGAAACCAAGGTTTTTGAGACTAAAAATGCCATTGAAAACGGCGCGGACGAAATTGATTATGTCATCAATATCGTGGAGCTGAAAAACAAGAATTATGATTATATCAAACGTGAAATGGAAGCCATTGTGGCAGTCTGCCGTGAAAACGGCGTGCTGTCAAAGGTTATTTTTGAAAACTGCTATCTGACAAAGGATGAAATTGCAAAGGTAGCCGAGATCGCCAGAGAAGTGAAGCCGGATTTTATCAAGACTTCAACAGGCTTTGGTACAGGCGGAGCGACTGTGGAGGATGTAAAGCTCATGAAATCCATTGTCGGCGACGACGTGAAGGTCAAAGCCGCTGGCGGCATCCGCGATCTTGAAACCTGCCTGGCCATGATCGAAGCCGGCGCAGAACGGATCGGCAGCAGCAGCAGTATTGAAATTACAGAAGCTTACGCAAAAACATTATAACAATCATTTTTGAGGAGAGGTTAAAATGAAAAAATATTTACTGGCACACGATTTGGGAACATCTGGAAACAAGGCGACTCTGTACAGCACAGAAGGGGAACTGGTCAAAAGCTGTGTTCACAGCTATGACATGCTTGTCAGCAATAACAACTGGGTTGAACAGCGTCCGGAGGATTTTTGGAACGCTGTCTGCATCTCCACAAAAGAGCTGGTACAGGACATCGACGTGAATGACATTGCCGCCATATCCTTCAGCGGCCAGATGATGGGGTGCATCTGTGTGGATAAAGAGGGCAGGGCGCTTAGAAACGCTTTGATCTGGGCAGACATGCGCGCTACTAGAGAAGAAGAAATGATCCGTGAGCGCATCAGCGAGGAAGATTTTTATCATCTCACAGGCCATAAGATCAGCCCGTCCTACGGCGGACAGAAGCTAATGTGGGTTAAAAATAACGAGCCTGAAATTTATGAAAATACCTATAAAATGCTCAATTGCAAGGATTATATCATCCTGAAGCTTACCGGTGAATTCGTCACGGAGTATACCGACGCTTCTTCCACCAACCTGTTGGATTTAAACAAGCTGGAATGGTCTGACCGCCTTCTGGAAGTCATGGGGATTGACCGTGAAAAAATGCCGGCACTGTTAAAATCCACAGACGTTGCGGGGACCGTCACAGACGAAGCGGCAAAGGCCTGCGGACTGGTTTCAGGAATTCCTGTTGTCTGCGGCGGTGGCGACGGTGTCTGCGCGGCCGTTGGCACGGGCTGTACCAAGGAAGGCATTGCCCACAGCTGTATGGGTACATCCTCATGGATTTCCATCACAACAGAAAAACCAATCTACGATGAAGAAATGCGCACCTTTACCTGGGCGCACATTGTGCCAGGCTATGTACTGCCAACAGGAACCATGCAGTGCGGAGGCGGCTCCTACAGCTGGTTTACAAAGGAGCTGTGTAAGTACGAAAGCCTGCTGGGCGAACAGCAGGGGGTCAGCAAATATGACCTTCTGGAACAGGAAATTAACGATTCTAAGCCAGGAGCCAATGGACTGCTGTTCTTACCTTACCTGATCGGCGAGAGAAGCCCGCGCTGGAATCCAAAGGCAAAGGGCGCCTTTATCGGTCTTAAAATGGAAACCGAAAAGAAGGATATGGTGCGCGCGGTGCAGGAAGGCGTTGCCTTTAACCTGGGCGTAGTCATGGATGTTTTCAAGGGTAAGGGCGTTGCGATTGACGACATGATCGTCATTGGCGGCGGCGCACAGAGCGATGCATGGCTCCAGATTTTAGCGGATGTTTACAATATCAATATCCAGAAACCAAACTACCTGGAAGAGGCGACCTCAATGGGTGCAGCCATTACGGCAGGTGTGGGCGTCGGCGTCTTTGAAAACTTTGACGTCATTGACAAGTTCCTGAAGATTGAAGAGACAAAGACACCAAATACAGATAATCAACCGGTTTACAGTGCTATGAAGCCAATTTTCGACGAAGCTTATTTTGCGCTGACCGGGGTATTTGACAAGCTTTCTGAATTCACGAAATAAATAAAGAGAAATATAAAGCAGCACACAGGCAAAGCCGTGCTGCTTTTTTGTGTGCAGAGACATGATACCGCTTGCATTTGAGATGAATTCGCGGTAAACTGGTAGAGTATTATGAGGATTGGAGTAAAGAAAATGGCAGTAGATAAGGTAAAGGCATATTTTAAACAGTACGGTATGGAGGAACAGGTTAAGGAGCTGACCGCTTCAACCGCGACCGTTGAGCTGGCCGCAGAGGCTGTAGGTGTGATCCCTGCCCGCATCGCAAAAACACTGTCCTTTAAACGGTATGACGAGTGCGTTCTCGTCGTGGCGGCAGGCGACACAAAGATTGATAATCGAAAATTCAAGGAAGCGTTTGGCGTAAAAGCAAAAATGCTGTCGCCGGATGAGGTTTTGGAATTTACAGGCCACGCAGTTGGCGGTGTATGCCCCTTTGGCATTGAAAACCCGGATGTGGAGGTCTATCTGGACGACTCTCTCAAGCGCTTCGATACAGTATTTCCGGCCGCTGGCAGCAGCAATTCCATGATCGAGCTTTCCTGTGACGACCTGTTTCAGTATTCCGGCGCACTGAGCTGGGTGGATGTGTGCAGGCTTAAGGAGTGAGCATGAAAGAAAATAAATACGATGATGATGTGTTTTTTAAAAAATACAGCGAAATGAACCGCTCCCGTCAGGGCTTGGCAGGCGCAGGGGAATGGTCTGAGCTGCAAAAGCTTTTGCCGGATTTTAAGGATAAGCGCGTGCTGGACTTAGGCTGTGGCTATGGCTGGCACTGTCTGTATGCCGCAGAGCACGGCGCGGCCAGCGTGATGGGCGTGGACATTTCTGAGAAGATGCTGAATACAGCTAGGGAAAAGAACAGCCACGAGCGAATCTGCTACAGACAGTGTGCTATGGAGGATCTGGATTTTGCAGAAAACTCCTTTGATGTGGTGCTCAGCTCGCTGGCGTTTCATTATATACAGGATTTTTCTGCGCTGGCGGAGAAAATAAGCCGTTTTACGGCCCCGGGCGGCGATTTTATCTTTTCGGTGGAGCACCCGGTGTTTACCGCTTACGGCACACAGGACTGGTATTATGATGACGCGGGTGAAATTTTACATTTTCCGGTAGACAATTATTATTATGAAGGTAAGAGGAAGGCTGTTTTTCTGGGGGAAGAGGTGACCAAATACCATCGGACACTCACCACCTATCTTGATACATTGCTGCGAAATGGTTTTGAGCTGCAGCACATTGTCGAACCCCAGCCTTCGGCGGAAATGCTTGATTTATCGGGTATGAAGGATGAAATGCGGCGCCCTATGATGCTGTTGGTGTCCGCAAAAAGAAATAAGCTGCCAATGTGCTGAACCTTCTGCCAACCGTTCTTTATATCGGCCCGGAAGGAAGCCGTTCTTTACATTGATTTGGGCAAATGCCCAAAAAGTAGTTAACAAAACCTGAAAGATATGTTATAATAAGGCTCAAATGAGTTTAACCATTGCCGTCAGGAAGCTCTTTCTGACGGCGATGTCATTTTATAAGATTTTGTTTGAAGGAGTGAATGAAATGGTTGATGAAGAAAACTGCACCCATGACTGCAGCACCTGCGGATCAGACTGTGCTGACCGCGAAGGCGGGGCACCGGACTTTTCAGTCAAGGCGCATCCCTGGAGTCAGGTTAAAAAAGTAATCGGCGTTGTCAGCGGTAAGGGGGGCGTTGGTAAATCCCTCGTAACCTCCACAATGGCGGTACTGCTCAGACGCAGAGGCCTGTCCACCGGTATTCTGGACGCCGATATCACAGGCCCGTCCATTCCCAAGGCTTTTGGAATTACCCAGAAGGCCCAGGGGAGCGACAAGGGTATTTATCCGGTTAAGACAAAAACCGGCATTGATTTAATGTCTATGAACCTGCTTTTGGAAAACGACACCGATCCTGTTGTTTGGAGAGGCCCGGTAATCGCCGGCGCGGTAAAGCAGTTCTGGAGTGATGTTATCTGGGAATACGAAGATTATCTGTTTGTGGATATGCCGCCAGGAACAGGCGATGTGCCGCTCACGGTATTTCAGTCACTGCCCATCAATGGAATCATCATTGTGACCTCTCCGCAGGAGCTGGTATCCATGATCGTTGAAAAGGCTGTAAACATGGCAAACATGATGGACATTCCTATTTTAGGCGTTGTTGAAAACATGAGCTATGTGGAATGCCCGGACTGTGGTAAAAAGATTGCTGTTTTTGGCGAAAGCCATATTGACGAAGTCGCAGCGGAAAAGGGCCTGAAGGTTCTGGCCAAGCTGCCAATCGACCCGGAAACCGCCTCACTGGTGGATGCCGGAAAAATCGAAGACTTTAAGGGAAACTGGCTGGACAGCGCCGCAGACGTTGTTGCAGCTTTATAAAAACATCTGAGCAACGGGGCCTGAGGGTCTCGTTGTTTTTCTCTATCCTGAAAAATGCGGAGGGCATATGAAAAAAACACTTGAAAGCGCCTTTGTCACCACCCTTCCTGTCCTGTTTGGCTATCTGTTTACCGGCATTGCCTTTGGTCTGCTTTTAAGTAAGGCCGGCTACGGCGTGCTGTGGGCAGCGCTCATCAGCACGGTGGTATACGCGGGCTCCATGCAGTTTGTACTGGTAACCTTTTTTGACGGCGGTCTGAGCCTGTTCACCATGGCCATGATGACTTTTGCCATCAATATCCGCCATTCCTTTTACGGGCTGTCCTTTATTCAGAAGTTTAAGGAAATGGGGAAAAAACGCCTGTACATGATCTTTTCACTGACCGACGAAACCTATTCGCTGCTTTGTTCGGCAAAGACACCGGAGGGGGTGGATGAAAAGCGGTATTACATGGCCATCGCTCTGATGGACCAGATTTACTGGATTATCGGCAGTGTGCTGGGCTCGGTGGCTGGCGCGCTCATCACCTTTGACACCACAGGGATCGACTTTGCCATGACCGCCCTGTTCATTGTTATTTTTGTTGAGCAGTGGCTGGAGGCGAGAAACCATCTCCCGGCCCTGGTCGGCCTGGCAGCTGGGATTATCTGCCTTTTGATCTTTGGCCCCGGCAATTTTATTCTGCCTTCTCTTTTGAGCTCAGTGCTTTTGCTGATGCTGCTCAAGGCGCGGCTGGATGTAACAGAGGAAGCCGATAAGGCAGATAAAGAACAGGAGGATGTGCAATGATTGGAACCTCACAGGCTTTTTTGATCGTGGCGGTGGTGGCAGTCTGCACCTTTATCACCAGAGTGCTGCCCTTTGCGCTTTTTGGGCGTAAGGACCCGCCGGAGTGGGTGCTGTACCTTGGCAGGATTCTGCCGCCGGCAGTCATTGCGATTCTGGTGGTATACTGTTACCGCAACGTCACCCTGAACGTGTGGCCCTTCGGACTGCCCGAGTTTATTGCCATGGCAGCCGTGGTGGCGCTGCATGTCTGGAAGCGGAATAATCTTATCAGCATTGGTGTGGGAACCGTTTTGTATATGGTTTTAATTCAGGTTGTTTTTGTATAATAAGGAAAACAGCGATAAGGGGTAGAATAAATGAGAAAATTTGTCGAATTTAACGATGTATATAAACGCTATAAAATGGGCGAGGTGACCATCAACGCTGCCAATGGCATTTCCTTTGGCATCGAGGAGGGGGAGTTCGCTATTGTGGTTGGTCCCAGCGGCGCCGGAAAGACAACCGTGCTCAACATATTGGGCGGTATGTCCGGGTGTGACGAGGGCCAGGTGTTTGTGGGCGATAAGGAGGTCTCATCGCTGAGCGCCAGAGAGCTGGCAACCTACAGGCGCTATGATACCGGCTTTGTCTTTCAGTTTTATAACCTGATCCAGAATCTGACGGCTGTGGAAAATGTTGAGCTGGCAACCCAGATCTGCAAGGACCCAATGGACGCGCGGGAAACGCTGGCGAGTGTTGGGCTTGAGGACCGTATGGATAATTTTCCATCTCAGCTGTCCGGCGGGGAACAGCAGCGTGTGGCCATTGCGAGGGCGCTGGCAAAGCGGCCAAAGCTGCTGCTCTGTGATGAACCCACCGGAGCCCTGGATTACAACACTGGTAAAAATATTCTGAAGCTTTTGCAGGATACCTGCCGGCGGGAAAAAATGACCGTTGCCCTTATTACACATAATCAGGCCATCACCCCCATGGCAGACCGGGTTATTAAGATGAAGAACGGCAAGGTTGAGGACATGTATCTGAATGCTGAGCCCATGCCGGTGGAACGGATCGAATGGTAAAAAACAAGGTACGTCGAAACGACGTACCTTGTTTTTTTAGTCTTCCTCTGTATTCTTAATGTCGATGGCTTTTTGCACCTCGGTCACAAAATCCTCAATAAAGCTCATATGGGTGAGCATGGCGCGGGCGGCGGCATCAGGGTCGTGCTTACGGATACTGGCGACGATGTCGCGGTGCTGTTTGTTGATGGCCGAGGCGCTCACTTCCTCCATGAGGATAAGGGTGCGCATGTCCTTGATCAGCTCTTCGATCAGGGTAGAGGCTGAGTTTAAGACATCTTTGATGAGCTTGTTGCGGGAGTACAGTGCAATGGAGTCATGGAGCTTTTTATCCAGCTCAGCGCTTTTAGCTTCGTTTGGCTCACTCTCGATGGCAGCGCAGATTTCCTCCAGGCGCAGGATATCCTCCTTGGTGGCGTGGAGGGCAGCCAGCTTGGCAGCCTCGGTTTCCAGAGAGCGCCTGAGCTCGTGGATTTCTGTGACCTTTCCGTCGTTCAGCCAGAACATAATGGATAAGGGCTGGGTGAGGGTGTTGTCAAAATCCTCGGTGATAAAGTTGCCCTCGCCCTGGCGGCAGTGTACCAGGCCGATCATTTCCAGAGCGCGGATGGCCTCCCGCACAGTTGCGCGGGAAACACCCAGCTGTTCGGACAGCTGGCGTTCGGAGGGGAGGCGGTCGCCACTTTTTAACTGCTTTGTGACGATGTTATTTTTTATCTGCTCTAAAATCTGCAAATATATTTTTTTCTGTGGTATCTCAGTATACATCATTCATTCTCCTAAGTTTATCAATTTATTCTATCATAGGAGCAATTATTTTACAAATATTAAAAGAAAATAAAAATGCCTGAAAACGGCTAAATCATGCGGATTTTTGTGATTTTATTTCGTAAAAACAAAAGATTGTTAAAAAATAAACATGAAAACGAGTAAAAAAGTCTTGACATTCCTTTACAAAGATCCTATAATGAAATCAACTTAAGTGGTCAGACCACTTACCATTGAAAGTTTAAAAAGGAGTAATTAAAGAGTCATTATGAAAACTTTAGTGTGTATCAAACAGGTGCCGGGCACTTCCAATGTCGAAGTCGATCCGGAAACAGGTGTATTAATCCGTGATGGTATTGAATCAAAAATGAATCCCTATGATTTGTACGCTTTGGAAACAGCGCTGCGTCTGCGTGAAGACCTTGGGGGGACAATCACCACATTGTCCATGGGACCCATGCAGACAAAAGAAGTGATTTATGAATCCTTCTACATGGGCGCCGATGACGGCTGCCTCTTGTCAGACCGTAAATTCGGCGGCGCCGATGTGGTAGCCACCAGCTATACACTGGCCCAGGGAGCCAAGAAGCTGGGCGATTTTGACCTGATCATCTGCGGTAAGCAGACAACGGATGGCGACACTGCACAGGTTGGCCCGGAAATGGCTGAGTTCCTGAGCATCCCGCATGTTACCAACGTTGGTAAAATACTACAGGCCGATGAAAAGGGCCTGACGGTTCAGATGAACATGGAGGACACGGTTGAGATCCAGCATGTGCCGTATCCTTGCCTGATCACCGTTGACAAAGACATTTATACACCAAGACTGCCCTCCTACAAGCGCAAGCTTGATCTTGAAAAAACACAGGAAATCAAGGTTCTGACCCTTAAAGATATGTATGACACCGATGAAAAGAACTATGGCTTAAACGGCTCCGCCACCCAGGTTGAACGGATTTTCCCACCGGAAAGCAATGTGGAAAAAACAACCTATGAGGGTGCTGGAAAAGAAGTTGCCAAGGCGCTGTATGGCATTTTGGCTGAAAAGAAATACGTATAAAAGGGGAGAGATAAAATGGCTGGAATTAAAGTAATCAATGAAAACTGCGGACAGGAGATTTTTGATCAGTTTAATGAAATCTGTCCCTTCGGCGCCTTTACTTTTGAAAATAACAAGATGGAAGTAAGCGCTGCCTGTAAAATGTGTAAGCTGTGCCTGAAAAAAGGCCCTGAAGGCTATGTAGAGCTGGAAGAGGATGAAAAGGAAGAGATTGACAAAAGCAAATACCGCGGCGTCACCGTCTATGTAGATCATGTGGAAGGCAAGATTCATCCGGTAACCCTGGAGCTGATCGGAAAAGCCAAGGAGCTGGCTTCTGTCATCGACCATCCGGTATATGCCCTGTTCATCGGCCATAATATCGGTGAAAAGGCCAAAGAGCTGTTACACTATGGTGTTGATAAGGTTTTTGTGTACGACGACGCCCGGCTGGCCCATTTTTCCATCGAGCCGTACACCAATGCTTTTGAGGACTTCATCCGCAAGGAAAACCCATCCTCCATCCTGGTGGGCGCTACCAACGTTGGCCGTTCGCTGGCCCCGCGTGTCGCGGCCCGCTTCCGCACGGGCTTAACCGCAGACTGTACCATCCTGGAAATGAAGGAAAATACCGATTTGGTCCAGATAAGACCTGCTTTCGGCGGGAACATCATGGCTCAGATCGTCACCGAAAACAACCGCCCGCAGTTCTGCACAGTGCGCTACAAGATTTTCTCAGCGCCAGAACGCTCTGAAGAGGCCAAGGGTGAGATTGTGAATATGGCATTAGAAGAAAAACGTTTTGCCTCAGCCATCGAGGTTCTTGAAATCATCAAGAAGGAAAAAGGCTTTGACATCTCCGAGGCCGATGTCATCGTCGCGGTTGGCCGTGGGGTCAAGAGTGAAAAAGACCTGCCGATGGTGCAGGAATTCGCTGACGCCATCGGCGCGAAAATGGCCTGTACCCGCCCGAACATTGAAAACGGCTGGTTTGACCCGCGCCTGCAGATCGGCCTGAGCGGTCGTACCGTTAAGCCTAAGCTGATTATCGCAGTGGGTGTGTCCGGCTCAGTCCAGTTCGCCGCTGGTATGCAGAACTCCGAATACATTGTGGCCATTAATAATGATAAGAACGCATCCATCTTTAATATTGCCCACTGTGGTATTGTCGGGGATTTGTACGAAGTCATCCCTGAGCTGATGGAAGAAATACGAAACAATAAAAATGTGAACGAAACCCTGGAAAGTGAGGCTGTATAACCATGGATTACAAAAAAGTTGATGAAAAGGACGTTGAATATTTAAGAACCCTGGTGGACGCGGACCGCATCCTGGTAGGGGATGAAATCTCTGAGGATTACAGCCATGACGAGCTGGGCACTGTCGCCAATTATCCGGAAGTGCTGATGCGCGTGCTCTCCACCGAGGAGGTTTCCGCCATCATGAAATATGCTTATGAACAGAATATTCCTGTGGTGGTCAGAGGCTCCGGCACTGGTCTGGTGGGCGCGTGCGTGCCGATCTATGGCGGCATCATGCTGGAAACCACACTGATGAACCATATCCTTGAGCTGGATACTGAAAACCTGACAGTGACCGTCGAACCCGGCGTTCTGCTCATGGAGCTTTCCAAATTTGTGGAAGAAAACGACCTGTTCTACCCACCGGACCCAGGTGAAAAATCAGCGACCATCGCGGGCAATATCTCCACCAACGCCGGCGGTATGCGCGCGGTAAAATACGGCGTCACCCGTGATTATGTCCGCGGGCTTACGGTGGTCATGCCAAATGGGGAAGTGCTGGAGCTTGGCGGCAAGATTGTTAAAAACAGCTCTGGCTACAGCTTGAAGGATCTGGTCATCGGCTCTGAGGGAACCCTGTGTGTGATTACCAGGGCTGTGCTCAAGCTGCTGCCCCTGCCTAAAAAAACCCTGAGCCTTCTGGTGCCCTTCGATACCTTTACAGAAGCGGCTGCCGTAGTGCCAAAGATCATCAAATCCAAGGCTATTCCAACAGCCATTGAGTTCATGGAACGCCAGACCATTCTCTTTGCCGAAGACTTCCTGGGCAAGAAATTCCCGGATACCAAGAGCAATGCCTACATCCTGCTTACTTTTGACGGCAACACCAAAGAACAGGTGGAAGCAGAGTACGAAGTGGTGGCAGACCTCTGTCTGAGTGAAGGGGCAAAGGATGTATATATTGTCGATACTGACGAGCGTAAGGACTCTGTCTGGAGCGCCCGCGGCGCTTTCCTGGAAGCCATCAAGGCATCTACCACTGAAATGGACGAATGTGACGTGGTGGTTCCGAGAAACCGTGTGGCAGAATTTATCAACTACACCCACGACCTTGAAAAGGAACTGAATATCCGAATCCCGAGCTTTGGCCATGCCGGCGACGGCAACCTGCACCTCTACATCTGCCGTGATGAGCTGGGCCAGAAGGAATGGGAAGAAATGCTGGATACTGCCATGGATAAGCTCTATGCTAAATCCCTTGAGTTTGACGGGCTTGTCTCGGGCGAGCACGGCATCGGCTATGCCAAACGAAAATACCTCTTTAACGATTATGGCGAATATGAAATGGGTCTGATGGACGGCATCAAGCATGCCTTTGACCCGAAGAATATTCTGAACCCTAAAAAAGTCTGCCAGATGTAAGGGGGTATGGAGATGGACAACATTTATGTTCTTTTCATATTGGCGCTCATCCCCATCATTTGGTTAATTGTTTCACTGGGTGTGATGAAAATACCAGGGCATAAGGCCTGTCCCGTGGCCCTGGTGATCACTCTGGTTCTCAGTATAATTGTCTGGAAAATGCCGGCGCTTGACAGCTTTACCGGTGCCCTTGAGGGCATCGTCATGGGGCTTTGGCCCATTGTCTACATCATCATTGCGGCGGTGTTTACCTACAACCTTACCACTTATTCGGGAAGTATGGAAACCATTAAAAACATGATGACCGGCGTATCCTCAGATAAACGCATCCTCGTACTCATACTGGCCTGGGGCTTCGGCGGCTTTCTGGAAGCCATTGCAGGCTTTGGCACTGCGGTGGCCATCCCTGCCGGCATTATGGCATCCCTTGGCTTTAACCCGGTCTCGGCAGCGGTCATGTGCCTGATTGCGAATACCACGCCGACTGCCTTTGGGGCCATCGGCCTGCCAGTCACCACGCTGGCCCAGGTAACAGACCTGAACGTTATGCAGCTGTCCTATACGGTTTCCATTCAGCTTTTTGTGCTCATACTCATCATCCCGTTTGTGCTGGTCATGCTTACCGGCGGGGGATTCAAGGCCATTAAGGGTGTGTTCGGCATCACGCTGATCTCCGGCCTGTCCTTTGCGGTTCCTCAGATTTTTGTGGCGAAGTTCCTTGGAGCAGAGCTTCCTGCCATTGTGGGATCGCTGATCTGTATGGGCGTGACCGTACTGGTCGCCAAAAAATTCTATAACAGAGAAGAAGCTGCCGGGGCTGTGAAGGTCCCCCTGAAAACTGCCTTCATGGCCTGGCTGCCCTTTATTCTGGTTTTTGTTTTTATCATTCTCTGCTCATCGCTGTTCCCGTTTATCAGTGAGCCGCTGGGCAGCATTAAAACTTCAATCCCCATTTATACCGGAGAGGGCGCGAAGCCCTACACCTTTGCATGGATCGCCTGTCCGGGAACCCTGATCATCCTCGCCACCTATCTGGGCGGCCTGCTGCAGGGGTTAAAATTCAGAGAAATTTCCGTTGTGTTTGGTAAAACCATCAAGCAGATGGGAAAGACAGCAATCACAGTTTGTTCCATTGTAGGCCTGGCCAAGGTTATGGGCTACAGCGGAATGATTACTTCCATCGCCATGGTACTGGTGGCCGTGACAGGCAGTTTTTATCCCCTTATCGCGCCCATCATCGGTGCGCTCGGTACCTTTGTGACAGGGAGTGATACCTCAGCCAATGTCCTTTTCGGCGAGCTGCAGGTACAGGCTGCGGGTTCCATTGGGGCAGACCCATTCTGGATCGCGGCAGCCAATATGGCTGGCGCCACAGCCGGAAAAATGATTTCACCCCAGAGTATCGCTGTTGCTACAGCGGCCACTGGGTTAATTGGTCAGGAGGGCAAGATCCTAACCTCGACCATGAAGTTCTGCGCGGTGTATGTCGTGATTATCGGCATCGTAGTATTCTTCGGAGGCCCACTCTTAGGCTTCTGATAAAATCGTATGACAAATTTTACCTGAGAGAAGGAACCGTCAAGCGCAACTGACGGTTCCTTTTCTTTTTAGAACTTTTTAATGCGGCGCCCCAGATTTTAATCCCATCTTTACAGAGAAGACCCTATAATAAGAAACAACAAAAATCTTATCAAAGTGAGGAAGTATCAAGTTGAAAACAAGCGTGAAGAAAACAGCTGTCATTGTGGGGTGCAGCCAGATGGGCGCCCGCCTGGCAATGTCTTTATCGGACAAAGGCTATAAGGTTGTGATCATGGACAAGGATTACCACGCCTTTGAAAGGATTGACCGGCATTTTCTGGGAACAGAGTTCCTGGGCGATGGCCAGGATCTGGCAGCGCTTCGTTCTTTAGGGGTTGACAATATTAAGCTTTTCGTGGCCGCGACCGGAAACGATGCCGACAACCTTACCCTGTCACGCAAGGCCGAAAAGCTTTATCACCTGGGCCGCGTCTACGCAAGGCTGAGTGGAAACCAGAGCCGTGAACAGCTGAAACGCTGTTCCGCAGACCATGCTTCGGCAATATAGCCCAGTGGACGATAAGAGGAAAAATCATGAAAGCTAAAATTTTTAAGGGGGCAGCCACCGCGCTGGTAACCCCGATGAAGCCCGACGGGTCCATTTCCTACGAGACCCTGTCAGGACTGATCGACTACCAGCTTAAGCACCATGCCGACGCGGTGGTTATCGGCGGCACCACGGGTGAGTCCGCGTCTCTTTCGGAAAGGGAACTGCTTGAACTGACGGCATTTACCGTTAAGGCGGTAAGAGGGCATATCCCTGTCATTGCCAATATGGGCAGCAACAATACTGCCCACAGCGTGGAGCTGGCCGGCAAAATGGAAAAGCTCGGAGCCGATGCTCTGCTTTCGGTAACACCCTACTACAACAAGGCGTCACAGCAGGGACTTTACGAGCATTTTAAGGCAGGGGCCGCGGCTACCGGACTGCCCATCATTCTCTACAATGTGCCCTCCCGCACTGGCGTCAATATCGCTGTGGATACCTATAAGCGTTTGTCTGAGATTGACAACATTGCCGCGGTCAAAGAAGCCAGCGGCAATTTCAGCCAGATGGCGCAGATCGCTGCTGAGTGCGGCGATGCCCTGGACATTTATTCCGGCAATGACGACCAGATTGTCCCGGCGCTGGCGCTGGGGGCTGCGGGCGTCATCTCGGTGCTGTCCAACCTGATCCCCGGCCAGGTTCATCAGATCTGCGCCAGCTATTTTGAGGGTAATGTGGGTAAAAGCCGTTATTTCCAGCTTTACTATCTGGAGCTGGCAGAGGCGCTGTTTTCAGACATCAATCCCATTCCGGTCAAGCAGGCCTTGAACTTTATGGGGCTGGATGTGGGAGGCTGCCGTCTGCCGCTGTGCGACATGGCCCCCGCCGAGGCGGCCAGGCTGCTAAAGTGCATACAGAAGTATGGGCTCTGCCGCTTTCCGGAAAGGCCAAAAGAAAAGCGCTTCCATGGGAATCGGCGTTTATCCCTGATATCTGATGTGTTTTAAAAACGAGCGCTCCGGGGTATAATAGAGGCATTAAATAATGCCAAACCGGAGGATAAAACAATGAACGCAATAGATGGCTACATCGACCAGTTTACAGGTGATAAGCGAAAAAAGCTGGAGGAAATCCGCGCGCTCATCAGAGAGAACGCGCCAGAGGCCAGTGAAAAAATCAGCTGGAATATGCCTACTTTTTTCCTGAACGGTAACCTGGTGCACTTTGCCATGAACAAAGCGCACCTTGGCTTTTATCCCACACCCAGCGGGATAGAGCACTTTGAGAAAGAGCTGAAGGACTACCGGCATTCCAAGGGAGCGATCCAGTTTCCGCTGGACAAACCCTTACCAAAGGATCTGATCGCAGCGATTGTCCAGTTCAGGGTAGCGGAAAACACAAAGAAAAAATAAGATAAAAAACGCCCGCTGCTGTGAAGGCAGCGGGCGTTTTTAACGTTTGTAGATATATTTTTAATGGGGTTGGTGTGCTGGGAACCAATTGAAAAAGACTCGTAGACTATTCATGGTCTGCGAGTCTTTTTGACTTCCAAATTCTTTTATAATTTAACTGCGTTACCTATTATAACATTGCCTAATGAAAAAAGCATCAACTTTTTTATAAAAAATTAAATATTTTTCTTCAAAGGCAATTTACAACTATATTTTACCAATAAATCAAATTTTCGTCAAACAAATCTTCCTAATTATATAAGAGTGAATTTGGTCTGAAGTCTGGTCAAAAACATACGAAAAATGGCTGATTTACTTGATTTTTTCTTTTAGTTTTAAAATTTCTTTCTTAACCACTCTGGTCAGAAAAATGGTCAGGATTGTCTAAAGCTCTCATATCCTCTGGTTTTTCAGGCAACTGCTCGCAGACCATGAATAGTCTGCGAAGAACAGAGGAGTTAAAAATGAAAGCCGGATACGCCATTACGACGTACAAAATACAGCTGAATTACAAGCATTTAGACTGGTTTAAGCAAACCCAGTCTCTCTTTGACGCTGTTCTGGCATTCTACTATAAACTGCTCGAGAAGCAGCCCGAAACCCTCGAACTTTCCAATCAGAATTTACTGCGTTATTTAGAGCTGCAGACAATAAAACAGCGTGATGGCACCAAGCCAGAAATACCGCTGCCCTTTGAAAAAATACCCCTGTATTTTAGACGTGCTGCCATCAACGCAGCCATCAGTATGTACAGAAGTTATATGGGCAAGCTAAAAACCTGGGCAGAAAAACAAATTAAAAATGAAAAGCCAAGCCCGCCAAAGCGCCTGCACATGTCCATGCTCTACTACAAAGGCATGTATAAGGACTTTGACGAGAAAAGCATTCTGCTCAAGCTCTACACTGGCAGAGCCTGGGCCTGGGTTAAGCACCGGTATACCGGCAGACCTTTTCCTGAAAATGCCGAGCTCATGAGTCCGACTGTTGTCATCAAGAAGAAAAAAGTCATGCTCCATATCCCCGTCAAGGAGATCGTGGAGGATGGCAGAACCGCTAAAGCGCGCGTAAAACAGCACGAAAGTTTTGTCGCTGTGGCACTCACCACCTCCGACAGCCTTGCCGTTTGTACCACCATACAAGCTGACGGTCGCGCCAGCCACCCTTATTTCATCAAGGGCGGAAAAGAACTGGCACACCGTAGGAAGCAGCTTCTGGGATATACCAAACGCAGCAGCGCACCAGAGAATGTGAATGGCCGCCCCAACGCAAAATATTATCAAAAAATCACCCGCGTCACCGACCACTATGCCCATGAAGTCTCAAGGAAAATCGTTGACTACGCCGTCCGTCAGAGCGCCAAACTCATTGTCATGCCCGGCTACAGCAATAGCTTCGCCAAAGGCACACTGCCATACCTTAAGACAAACGTCATGGACTTCATCGGTCGTCGGATCATCCGTTACACCAGTTACAAAGCCTGGCAGGCCGGCATTGTCGTCACCTTTAACAGTGTGGGGAATGCCAAAAAAGAATGCTACCATTGCGGCAGCGTGATCTATAAATACAATGCCGAATATCAACCGCCAAGCCAAAACTTTTACGGCGGAAAAAACTTCCGGTGTAAGGAAGGTCATAAGGGCAGCACAGCCCTGAACACTGCCAGAAATATTGGTAAAAGTTTTTATGGCGCTTTTTATGAAAAGGCTGGTTGATGGTCTTGTCTGTATAAATAGATGAGTAATGTTTTAATAATGAAATTTTAGTTGTTGTTTAAATCCTGTGGAGAAATTCATGGGTGTGCTCTTCGTCTATAGGACCAAAAGTACGGGTTTAGCACCACCTGTTTTTATTTCGCGTCGCATTGTGGTTGGTTTCTTCCTTATATATATTGAAGAAAGTAACTACAATGCGATGAAAGTAAGGATCAAAGGATCAGTTAATGGTCATGAGTGCTACGAGTTTTAATAACAAATTGGATTAAATTATTTGTAGGGAACGGTGCCCTCACCGTTCCGCAAAGAGGAACTATCATGGAAAAAGAAGAAAAAATATACCTTTCCTCGCCCCACATGGGCGGCGAGGAAATGAAATACATACAGGAAGCCTTTGACACCAACTGGATCGCCCCCCTGGGTAAAAATGTCAACCAATTTGAAAAAGAAATGGCAGCCTATGTAGGTGTTAAGACAGGCGCCGCCCTGTCCGCCGGGACAGCCGCCCTGCACCTTGGCTTAAAAGCCCTGGGAGTAGGGGAAGGCGACGTAGTCTTCTGTTCCAGCCTGACCTTTTCAGCCAGCGCCAATCCGGTTATCTACCTGGGCGCAAAGCCCGTTTTTATCGACAGCGAACCCGAAACCTGGAATATGAGCCCGATTGCTCTTAAAAAAGCCTACGATAAATATCCTAATCCCAAAGCCGTGATCATTGTGGATTTATACGGTCAGGCCGCCGATTATGAAGAACTGTCAGTCCTCTGTAAAGCACCCCCCACACCCGTGTTAGAAGACGCCGCCGAAGCCTTAGGCGCGACCTATCAAGGACAGAAATGTGGCACCTTTGGCGACCTGTCCGTTCTGTCCTTTAATGGGAATAAAATCATCACCACTTCTGGCGGTGGGATGCTCCTCGGAAACAATGAAGCCCTTATTCAAAAAGCCCGATTCTGGTCCACCCAGTCCAGAGAAAATGAACGCCACTATGAACACAAAGAACTGGGCTACAACTACCGCATGAGCAACATCGTTGCCGGTATCGGAAGGGGACAGTTAAAAGTCCTTGATGGAAGAGTCACAAAGAAAAAGCAAATCTTTGAGGCCTATCAAGAAGCTTTTAAAGATATTGAAGATATCCAGATGATGCCCATTTCCGATAAAGGCAAACCTAATTACTGGCTCAGCTGTATGACTTTAAAAGAAAGCAGTTCAGTCAAGCCCTTGGATATCATGCTGGCTCTGGAAAAAGAAAACATTGAATCCCGGCCTGTCTGGAAACCCATGCATCTGCAGCCTTATTTTAAAGAATATTTTTTCTTCAGCCATTGCGACCCAGAGAATGAACAGAGCATCGCAGAAGACATCTTTAACCGGGGCGTCTGCCTGCCAAGTGACACCAAAATGACTGAGGCAGACCAGCAGCGTATTATCAATATTATCAAAGCACTCTTTTAAAAAGCCAAATACAGAGGTTCAAAATGATCTATCAGAAATACGTCAAACGCATACTCGACATCACCCTGTCCGGCGCAGCCATCATCGTGCTGTCACCCGTGATGGGGATCACTGCCATTCTGGTTAAACAGAAGCTGGGAAGCCCGGTGATTTTTAAACAGAAGCGGCCCGGCAAGGATGAAAAGATTTTTACGATGTACAAATTTAGAACCATGACCGATAAGTGGGATGAAAAAGGCGAGCTGCTACCGGATAATATTAGGCTAACCAAGTTTGGAAAGATGCTCAGGAGTATGAGTTTAGATGAATTGCCCGAGCTGTTTAATATTTTTAAAGGCGATATGAGCATCATCGGGCCACGGCCTTTACTCGTGCAGTATCTTCCTTTATACAACGAAAGACAGAAAAGAAGACACGAAGTAAGACCCGGCCTTTCCGGACTGGCACAGGTCAATGGCCGCAACGCCATTACCTGGGATGAGAAATTCAACTACGATGTCGCGTACGTTGAAAAAGTCAGCTTTACCCTTGATGTCCGCATTGTTCTAAAAACCATCATTAAAGCCTTCAAGCAGGAAGACATCAACGCAGATACAGCGGTAACAATGGAAGTATTCAGAGGAAGTGAAAAAGCCAATGCCTGAGAAAAAAGTTATGATCATCGGAGCCAGCGGACATGGAAAAGTGATTGCCGATATCATCCATCAATCAGGAGACCAAGTCATGGGCTTTTTAGACGATGATCCGACAAAAAAAGAAATCCATCAGATTCCCGTGTTGGGAAAGATAAAAGATATACAGAAATACAAAGACGATTTCTATTTTATCATCGGAATTGGGGATAATCAAATCCGTAAAAAAATCGCAGAAAACAATCCAGCATTAAACTACTATACAGCTATTCACCCCACCGCGGTTATCGGGGAAGGCGTCCATATTGGTAACGGCACAGCCGTGATGGCAGGTGTCGTGATCAATGTCGACACCGACATTGGCGAGCACTGCATCATTAACACATCAGCGGTTGTTGAGCATGATGTCACTATTCAGTCTTTAACTCATATTTCTCCCAATACGACAATTTGCGGTTCTGTAAAAATAGGTAAATCCTGTCATGTTGGAGCAGGTTCAACAGTAATAAATAATATATATATATATGATGATGTGATTTTAGGAGCAGGAAGTACTACAATAAATAATTTAATACAACCAGGAATATATATCGGAATACCATCGAGGAGAATAAAATGAAAAAGGTTTTGATTGTAGCTTCATTAAGTACATTTCTTAGCTCTTTTGAAAAAAGCAATATCAGAATATTACAAGAGTTGAAGTTTGAAGTGCACTGTGCTGCGAATTTTGAAAATGATGGTGGTGAGTTGGATGATATGGGAATTATCAAACATCAAATTTGTTTTCAAAGGTCCCCATACAAAATGGAAAATATGAAGGCATATAGGGAGCTAAAAAGGCTAATAAAAGAAAATAAATTTTTTTTAATACATTGTCATACACCTATTGGGGGGGTAATTACAAGACTAGCCACACGAAATAATAAATCAATTAAAGTTATCTATACAGCACATGGTTTCCATTTTTATGAGGGTGCTCCTATCATAAAATGGGCTATTTATTATCCTATTGAAAAATATCTATCAATGTATACGGATGCTTTAATAACAATAAATACAGATGATTATTTATTAGCCCAAAAAAGATTTCTATCTAAAAACATATACTATGTTCCAGGTGTAGGAATCGATATAAAAAGGTTTGCGGGTATCGATAAAAAAACAAATAATAATAGTAAAATTGTTTTACTTTCTGTTGGGGAATTAAGCAAAAGAAAAAACCATAGAGTTGCTATTGAAGCAATAAAAGAATTGAAAGATAAAAACTTAGTCTATTATATCTGTGGAAAAGGTGAATTAGAAAATAGCCTTAAAAATTTAGTTGAAAAATATAATTTATCTTCACAAATACAATTTTTAGGCTTTAGGAACGATATTAATAGAATATGTTCTACATCTGATATTTTTATTTTTCCATCCATCCAAGAAGGTTTACCTGTTGCTCTAATGGAAGCAATGTCTGTAGGTTTACCTGTTATCGCTTCAAAGATTAGAGGTACAAGTGATTTAGTAGATGATGGAAAAGGGGGATTTTTGATAGAAGGAAATAAGATCAATGAATATATAGAAAAAATACAAATACTACTTAATTCCCCCAAACTGAGAAAACAATTTGGAGAGTATAATAGAAAAAAAATTAATCAATTTGAGATTACAAAAATAAGAAAAATTATGAGTAATATATACATAGAAACTTTAGGAGATTACAAAAATGAGCCTTTATAAAGATATAATAGAAAAAAAAGAAGCTATAGCAGTAATTGGATTAGGTTACGTTGGTTTACCAATAGCAGAATCCTTTGCTCAAAAAGTTCGAGTGATTGGGTTTGACACTAATAAAAAGAAAATTGAATTATACAAAAAAGGAATTGATCTAACAAATGAGATTGGTGATGATACTATAAAAAACACCAAAATTGAGTTTACAAGTGATGAAGATAAATTAGAAGAGCAAAATTTTTTATTATAGCAGTGCCAACACCAATTAACTTAGATAAAACACCAGATTTATCTCCAGTTATAGATGCAACAAAGATTTTAGGGACTAAAATTAAAGAAGGAAGCATTGTTGTTTACGAATCAACTGTATACCCTGGCGTAACAGAGGATATCTGTATACCAATACTTGAAGAAGAGTCAAAATTAAGATGTGGCAATGATTTTAAAGTTGGTTATTCTCCAGAAAGAATAAATCCAGGAGATAAGGTTCACAGACTTGAAAACATTAAAAAAATTGTATCAGGAACAGATGAAGAAGCGTTAGAAGAAATAACTAATATTTATACTTTAATTATAAAGGCCGGTGTCTTTCCAGTATCTTCTATTAAAGTTGCAGAAGCTGCAAAAGTTGTAGAAAATAGTCAGAGAGATATTAATATTGCTTTTATGAACGAACTAGCGATTGTCTTTGATTATATGGGTATTGATACCAATGAAGTAATAGAAGCGATGAACACAAAGTGGAATGCATTAAATTTTAGACCAGGCTTAGTCGGGGGACATTGTATAGGCGTTGATCCTTATTATTTCATATATAAAGCAGAGAATTTAGGATATCACAGCCAAATAATCGCATCAGGAAGGAAAATTAATGATGATATGGCTTCATTTGTAGCTGATGCAATTATAAAAAAACTCATATCAACTGATAAGATTGTAAAAAAAAGTAAAATCGCAATATTGGGGATTACATTTAAAGAAAATTGCACGGATATCAGAAATTCTAAAATTATTGATATTATAATGAAATTAAAAGAATATGGGATAAAACCTATTGTAGTGGATCCTTTGGCATCAAAAGAAGAAGTAAAAAAGGAATACAAAATTGAACTTTCAGATTTTAATGAATTAAGAGAAATGGATTGTCTGGTCTTTGCTGTTGCACATAATCTTTTTAAAAGTTTTAGTTTTTCTAAAATAGATTCTATGTATGGAAAAATAAGTCCCAAAGAAAAGATACTAATTGATATCAAAGGAATGTTTTCAATTCCGGATTTAGAAAAAAGTAATTACACTTATTGGAGGCTTTAGTTTGAAATGCCAAATAATATTATTCTTTCTGTAATAGTTCCTATATATAACGCTGAAAACACATTAAATGATTGCCTGAGTTCTGTTTTAAATAATAACATTGAAATTATTCTAATTAATGATGGTTCAACTGATAAAACAGAAAAAATTTGTATGGAATATTGCAAAAAAAATAAATTAATAAGGTATTATTACCAGGATAATAAAGGCCCAGGCGCTGCTAGAAATTATGGAATTGATCTTGCGAAGGGAGAATACATACTTTTTTTAGATTCTGATGATATGATTGATAGAAATATTTTGTTAAGTATATTGAATAATGAGTTGAGGCAAAGCCCTGATATACTCTATTATAATTTTGAACAAGTTAGTCAAAACGGAAAGCTAATAAGAATACATAAACTGGATGCTTTTTCAAACATGTCAAAAAGAGACTTAATAATTAACACATTATCGTGGAGTCTTCCATGGGGACAATTTAAAATAGTAAAAAGTGTATTGTTAAAAAAAAATCAGATATATTTTGATGAAGAACGACGGGACTGCGAAGAATTATTTTTTACTATTCGTTGTTTAGAGTTTGCAAACAAAATTGAGTTTACAGAAAAGATTCTTTACAAGTACATAAAAAGATATGAATCATTATCAAATACTATTAATATTAACGATATGTTAAAAAGTAGATTAAAATTAATAGCAAATTTAAAGAAGAAATTTTATGAAAAGTATAAAGAGGGAGTAAATAATTTTGCTTTTGTATCATACGTACAAATTTATAAGCTTCAATCTGAGAAAAAACAAATAGGTATAAAAGATTATAAATTAAAAAAAATTTTAGAACAAAAAATAAATGAATACCTAAAGATGGTAGATATAAGCTATTGCGAAAAAAGATATCAAATTATATATCATTTTTTTAAATATAAACTAAGTTCAGTTATTTATTTACTTTTTAAATTAAGGAGGAGTTTGTATAGACTTACAAAATGAACAAAAAAAGTATACTAAAGGGGCTAAGTTAATTTTAATTATTTCTTTACTGGCCATCCCTTTACAATTACTGACATCAATGCTGGTTAGCCGGGTTTCTGCTGAAGCTGCTGGAGAATTAGGTTTAATTGAACTTTTTTACAATGCTGTAGTTACTTTTTTCTTATTTGGTGGAGAGACAGCTGTTGTAAAAATACTTTCTGATATTGAAAAAATAAATCAAAAAAAATCTTTTTTAATTTATTATATGGCAGTATGTATATTATACTTAGTATTACTTACTGTAATACTAAGTATATTTCGAATAGATATTATAAAGTTAGTTACTAATTCACCAAATAAAACTTCACTAATAATGTACGTAGCAGCAGCTTTTATAATAATTCAAAATATCTTATTGGCATATCAAAAAGAGAGAGAGATGTTTCTTGAGTATTCTATTGGTAGTAAATTGTTTAATATTATAGTTTTTTTTGCCTCTCTCTATATAGTTTTTATTACTAGAAATAATATTAACAGTATTTTTTACATATTCATTATTATTGGATATTTCATATATGTGTTAATAATGTTTTTTAGACTAAATATTACCGATATAAAAAAGGAATTGTATAGACAAAAATTTTTTAAATTCGCTTTCTTTTTACATGCTTCGACCATTGTTGCTTTCTTTTTTGATAGAATAGATCAATTATTAATTATAAATAAGTTTAGCATAGAAGTATTAGGGGGATATTATTTGGTGATAAAAGTAGTTAATATGGTCAAATTAATTCCCAATATATATAATTCGGCTTTTTATCCTTTTTTTTGTAAACAGCTAAAAAAGAATAATATTAATTTATTAGCAAATAATTTGTTAAAAAATAATTTACTTATTCTCTTTCCAATATCCTTTACGATTATGTTGAATTCAGATTTATTTATAAAAATTTTATTTGGAACCCAATACATTGAATATAAAAATATTTTAGAATTTTTTATGTTTATAATAGTAATTGGAACTCCTGGAATGATTTTAAATTATTGTTTGTTTGCAATTGGAAAATCAAAACAATATTTTTATATCAGTTTTGTTGTGGTCACAATACAAGTAATTGTTTCATTTTTGCTATTACCTTATTTTGGAATTGTTGGCTTGGTAGTAGCGAAAGGTATAACGTTTGTTTTACTTAATTGTTTTTGTTTGTTGTACATGAAATCAATAAAATATAAAGTAAAACTAATAAAACGGTATTATATTGCTGTTGTTATATCTGCTTTTGTGTTAGTTAGCATTAATTTAATTGAGTTTTCAATGTTACTTCGATTAGTTATTTCTTTAACTTTTCTTATAGTTTTTTTAATTATTAACTATAAAGATATAATTAAACTATTTAAAAACTAAAAAATATAGAAGGTAAAAAGAATATGTTTCGTGAATATATACTTAAGATTATAAACAAACCAATAAATAATATAAAAAGTTCTCAAACGTTATATGAAGCTTTATTTACGGCCATTAATATGGACTTGGCTTATAAGAAAAGTATTTATAAAAATCAGGCGTTTGATTTAGCAAAAGAGATAATAGAATCTCAATTAGTAGATGGAGGATTTGATATTGGTTATAATTTTAGTTTTGGAAAAAATATGTCGAAAAAAAACTCTGTAGAATCTACTACTCCTGAAATATTATCTATATTTGCGTTAATAGAATTTTATGATGTTTATCACGAAGATTTTGTTATCCAATCTATCTTAAAAGGAATAGATTGGATAAAATGTAATAGCTATCTAATTGAAAATCATAGTTATGCCATACCGTATGCGCCTAATTCTTTTTATGAAGTTCATATTTCAAATGGGGTTTCATTTGCTGTAGCAACATTAACTTACTACATGAAGGTTTTTAATGATTTTTCTGTAAAGCATTTGTGTGATGGGATGTTTCACTACTTAAGAAATGAGTTAATTGTTAAGGAAAATATTGGGTACTGGAATTACTTTGAAAAAAAATTAATTAAGGATAATTACTATATTAAAATTGATAATTATCATATTGCTCAGCAATTATATTATCATATGTATGTTGATAAGCTATATAGAAATAATGATAACAAAGAAATAATAGATTTGGTTTCGCGGTATTTAAAAAATGAATTGAAGAAAAATATTGCGGTGCCATATATAGTAGCAGATGGTAAGTGCTCTAAAGATATTCATACGTGGGGTTACTGTGCGTTGCTGTTATGTGCATTGGAGTGGAGTGATCAAAATTTAATTGATGAAATCAAAAGATTAATTATGGAAAAGATGTGGAATGGAAGTCATTTTATTCCTATTATTCAAGAAAATGGAATAGTCGTTGATGCATCTTATTATCCGAGGTCAGATGCTTGGGTGTTACATTCGCTGAGTGGATATTTATGCATAAGTAACAAGGATGATCTAAAAGTTAAAAATGCTGTTGATTATGGATTGAATAGATTAAGCAGCAGTGGTTATATAGGATGCGAGAATCATGTTTTGACTTTCAGAAAAAAATTATTTAACAAGGTAGTAAATATTGTGAAAAAATACTAAGAAATGGAAAATAATATGAAAATCTGGATCTTATCAAATGCATATAAACCCGAAAAAGGCGGATTAGTTTCATACTGTAGATATTTAGCTCTTTGTGCAAAGAAAAAAGATAAAAAAGTGGAGATAGTAGTCTCAAATCTAAAAAATAAACAGTTGGAAGCAAAAGAGGTTCTAGAGGGAATTAATATTTCAAGAATTGATTACTCTGGTATACCTTTGATTTTATCGATATTTACGCCAATTATTTTTTATTTAAAAACTTTATATTATATAAAGAATAGCAAAATAGATTCTGAAGACATAGTGATTTCAAGGTATTATAGCTTTGCGCTAGCCTTAGAAAAAAGTTGTAAGACTAAAAAACATATATTTATTGCACCTTTAGTTGCACCAGAACTCCATAAAATATCAGTAAAAAAAGCTAAAGGGATTAAAAAAATATACTACTATATTATTTTACCTCAAATATATTTACTTGACAAGCTTGCGATGCGAAAGTCTCGAAATTTAGCAACTTTAAGTAAATCTAAAAGAGAAGAAATTGCGAAGTATTATAATATTGATTCGAAAAAAGTTTGTGTTTTGCCGCCTGGTATTGATTATGAAAGATTCAGAATTGCTACTTTTAAAGAAAAATCTGATTTAAGAAAAGTATGGAATTATGATAGTGATGACAAAATAATGGTTTGTGTAAGTAGATTAAGCAGTGAAAAAAATTTAGAAATACTTATTAATGCAGTTGACAATATATATGATAAAAAAATAAAGTTGATTTTTATCGGAGATGGTGATCAAAAAAGGGTATTGCAAAAAATATGTTCAAGTAAGAAGTTGGAAAATCGTATTAGATTTTTAGGTTTTAAAGAAAATGTTGAAGATTTTTATAAAATGTCTGATGTGTTTATTTTGCCAAGTAAGTACGAAGGATTTGGACATGTATATTTAGAAGCGTTAGCGAGTGGATTACCTTGTATTGCTGCAAGAAATAATCCACCCGAAAGCATTAC
Organism: Eubacterium sp. BL-380-WT-2B; assembly: GCF_009696115.1. Classification (NCBI taxonomy): domain Bacteria; kingdom Bacillati; phylum Bacillota; class Clostridia; order Eubacteriales; family Eubacteriaceae; genus Eubacterium; species Eubacterium sp. BL-380-WT-2B. Next base: position 5,359 of record NZ_VUMP01000010.1, on the reverse strand, counting down.
GGCAAGTGAAGAAATAATTACAAATGAAAAATTAGGAATAATCGTTAATTATAATAGTTTAGAAGAAATAGTACAGGCTATTTCTGAAAGTTTTAAAAACTCTGAAAAATATAAGTTTGATAGAAGAAACCACGTTATTAAAAATTATAGTTGGGAAACGCATTTAGAAATGATTGAAAGGATTTTATCATAAGATGGAAAAAAACATAAAAAAAAGAGAGATATTTACAGAGATATTTCTAATAATAATTTTTTTCCCGATACCATCACAAATTTTAGGCTATGGTGTTTCTTTATACTTAAATGAAATATTTATAGTTTGTTTTTTATTGGTACTTTTTTATAAAAGGAATTATACAATAAATTTTACAGGTACTATAAAATATCTTTTTGCTTTTTTATGTTTAAATTTTGGGGGAATAATTGTAGCAATTGTTAAAGGTAACACAGTAAATTTAAATGTTTTTTCTGGAGTTTTTCGTATTTTTTTGTGGGTGCTTTTATATAATTTTTTTCTAAATTATCTTAAAAAAGAAATTTCTTCTTTAGTAGAAATTAGTCGTGTACTAAAAAAGACATTAATTATTGTCCTTTTGTTACTACTTCCATTTATAGCTGTTGAATTGTTTGATTTACCAGGAAAGATTATTCTTGAAAAAATATATGAAATGTCAAAATCAGGTAATATATTCCAATTTTACAATCGTATTGTTGGCCCTTTTAGAAACCCCAATTTTTTTGGAGTGTGGATATCCATTGTTTTAATATATTTTTTGATTGAACGATTAGATTGGAAATTCAAAGTGTTTTTTTTACTTGAATGTTTAATTTTTATTTATTTTAGTGGATCAAGAACAGCGTTTGTTGTATCAGTATTTTCTATAATATTCATTATTTTTACACAAAACATTGTGAATTTTAAAATTAGCAATTTAAGGATATTCTTAACTTTAGCAATTGTTTTTTTAATAGTTTTTTATTTATCTAGTCGGTACACAGATCTTTTTTATTCTGTTAGATTTCAATCCAACAATTTATCTGATTGGTATACATTAGGTGGAAGGGATGTACTTTGGAACCAATACGACGAATTAATAAAAGAAAATATGATAATAGGAAATGGCTTAATTAAAAATATAGATATAATTTTTGACAATATTTATCTTCAATATATTTTTTATTTTGGGTTGCCTGGACTTATTATATTGGGGCTATTTTTAGTGAAAAATTTTCTTTTTAATTTATATTTAATTTTTACAAATAGGTCAGATATTATTCTCTTATTTTGTTTAGGGATACAAATGATAATTATTATTTCAGGATTTACTATTCAAATTTTGGATGCAACCCAAATTTCCGTTTGGTATTGGTTTGCATTAGCTTACATAGACTACTATAAAGAAAAGAAAGACAATAAATTAAGTATTTAACTTATTATCAAAAAAATCAATGTCAATAAAATTTATTGTATAATTTCGGTGACACACCCCACCCGGCAGGCGGCCATCTCCCGTCTGCTGGTTTTTTTACAGTATGTAAACCGTTTACCTCACAGGTTCAACCGGTTTTCACATAAATAACAAACATTGGAGGCAAAAAATGTACAATTTCAACAATCTTGACTGCTTTCCAGGCATTGATCTGGAGCATGCGGCTTTTGGGCTGGGGGACGGGCAGTTTTACCTGACGGAGGAGCAGCTGGAGCGTTTGGTGCGCGATCCGGAGCTGGGGCTGCCGGTGGCGTATATCAACCTCAGCAGTGTCACCGATCCCATGACGGGCATTGTGTACCGTGACGGCTCGGTCACGCTCTGGCCCTGCACGCCTAAGCGTCTGATTAACCTTGTCGGGCGTCTCTTTAAGAAGGATATGGGGGCCTGTGGACGGGCTAACGCCAAGCGTTTTAAAACAAAGCGGAACCTCTGCTTTTATATTGGCAAGAACCTTCAGGTTATGCCTGCTCACACGAGCCTCCCCGGTGACGGAACGGGAAACAGTTACGTCGACCGGATTTTTTTTAATTAAAGAGCACGACCGAGAGCGTGGGTGTGTTGTGGCTGAGAGCGGAATGGCGGTCTGTTATGCCGGCACCAGCATGGCCATGGAGCGGAAGATCGAACAGGGTTCTGCGCTGTGCAGGGCGCTTTTGCCAGCCCAGGTCCTGCTGACAGGCAGTGGGTTTTCCGTTGTGCGGGACGGGGAGTGCCTGCGGTGTGAGTATTTTAATGTTTGCCTTCAGGAAGAGAAAAAGCTCAAAAAGGCTGCTTTTTAGACAAAATAATACCTTTTTGAAGCAAAAAAGTCTCGGGAACGGGGCTTTTTTGCGTTTTAGAGTTCTTTTTAGGGGCTGAATGAAAGGTGACGGCGGTGGAGCAATTTCGTATAATGATCTCAACCTCAGCGGTGAGCGCTGAAGAAATATTTTAAGGGGGTTCTGATATGAACCAAAACAAACCATCATCCACCACGGCAGCTGCGAGCGAAGGGAAAAAGACCCATATACCAGCCAGAGAGCTGACACCGCTTCCGAGCTTTTTAAAGTACCTGGGTCTTTCGAGTACAGAGGAAGTACCGGGCTTTATCCCGCCGGTCTTTTCGGTGGACAACCCCAGGGTCTGCCGTCCGGAGGGCTGGAAGCCTGAGGCGACGCCGCCGTTTTTAGAGGGGATGAACCTGGTGCGGGAAATCTCAAAGGTTCGCATGTTTGTGAGCAGCAATCCTTATGATTTATATGTGACGGCCCCTGGCGGCGGGTGTGTTCTGGAAACCGTAAAGCCTGACGGCAGCCGGGAGTGCTGTACGGTTACCGAGGTGCCGGGCACAGAGACAAATCATCTTTTTGAAAAGGACTGGGAGGCGCTTCGAAACCCTGCTCTGCGGGCCACCACCGACGTAGAGCTGCTGCTGGACAGCGTTGAAATGGGGCGCATGGTATTTAAGACAATCCTCGACCATGAGGAGCAGTATTTTGTCATGATCGAAAAGGAGGAAATGTAAAATGGCCGCGGCAATCTTTACCCAGACCTTTGAGAGCGCCCTTTTCGGAAAAATCCGCACGCTGGTGGAGCGGGAGGCTGCTGACGGCGCGGAGGCCCGGGAATGGCTGGTGGCCGCGGATGTGTGCGTTGCCCTGGGCTACAGCAAAGACGCTTCAAGCATTGTAAAGCGCCATGTCAACCCGGCAGATACGTCGAAACGGCGTATCTCCGACGCCAACGGGCATCATCAGAGCATGCTGGTCGTCAACGAGAGCGGCCTGTACGCCCTGATCTTTGGCAGCACACGCCCAGAGGCCCAGACCTTCAAGCGCTATGTGACCGCGGTCATTCTGCCCAGCATCCGCAGGCACGGGGCCTATATGGAGGCCGACGTGATGGACCGGGTGCAGGACGACCCCGGGGCCATGCAGGAGCTGATGGCCATGCTGAGGGCGGAGACCGCTAAAAACAAGGCTTTGGGCGCAAAAGTGGACAAGCTGGAGATGCGGATAAAGGCGCTTACGCCAAACGCCGTATTCGGCGAGGCCATCACAGCCTCAGAGGGCAGCATCTCCATGGGAGATATGGCTAAGCTCCTGCGCCAGAACGGCGTGAACATCGGGCGGAACCGCCTGTTTACAAAGCTGCGCGAAGGCGGTTTTTTAAGCACCCAGAAAGGCAGCTGGAACAAGCCGCTTCAATGGACCATGGAGCAGGGCTATTTTGAGATTGAGGAGGGTTTCTTTGACAGGCCCCTGGGCGGGGAGGGCAAAATGCTCTGGTCGGTGACCCGTGTCACACCTGTGGGCCAGGCCTGCCTGGTAGACTGGTTTGTAGCCCAGGACAGGGAGGCGGCGTTATAAACTATTTCACAGAGCTCGACGCCTTTTATGAATGGCACGCCAGTCTGCCCGACGAGAAAAAGCTGTCGCCCGGGGCCATTGCTCTGTGGCACTATCTGCTGTACCGCTGCAATGCCTGCGCGCTGCCGTCCTTAGACGGGCGGTGGCTGTGGCGGGTGGCATTCTGGGTGCGGCCTGAGCAGCTGGAACGGGTATTAAAATGCTCTGAACGCCATATCCGCCGCTATCGCAGTGAGCTGGAGGCCTCGGGCCGTCTGAAATACCAGCGGGCCGTTAAAAACAAACAGGTAGGATTTTATACCCTGATTCCCTTTGCCGACAACGTGGCCCCTGTAATCCTTGAAAATCTTTCCGGTGAGCAGGTGTCCGTTTATGGGCATGTGGATAAGTCGGGCTGAAAATTTCACAAAACAGGATTCGGGGACATTTATGTCCGCAATATTGTTAAAAAAGCAAAAGTGGCGGCAGAATCACGGACGCCCGTGTCCGCCATTAATAATATATTAATAATATACTATATTAATCTTTTATTATTCAGGAGGTGCAGTTTGTCCACAAATCGTTACGGTATCGGAGGAAGTCTGGTGAGGCGGAAAAGAGACTACGTGGTCACAGCAGAGTGCCGTGTCCGGGTTGGCTTTCACGCCAGAGATGCGGAGGACGCGGAGGATCAGTTCAACGATTACCTGGCCGCCCTGCAGGGCACCCATCCCGAGGTGATGTTTGCCATACAGGATGTCCGGGAGGATGACGTGCTGTTTTAAACGAACAGCCCAAAAGGGGGAATTACTTGAAGGATGAAAAATACAGCGCCCTGGACGAGTGGGTGCGCATGGCCGGCGAGGGCGACCAGACCGCCAGGGAAATGCTGCTCATGAGCTTTAAGCCGCTGATTTACAAGCAGGCCGCCAAATACAGGCACCATCACGACAGCCTGGAGGACGCTGTGCAGTACGGGGGTGTGATCCTGCTGGAGGCCGCAGCCGATTACCGGGCCGGGAGCAGCCAGCCCTTTCCGGCCTTTTTAAGCGCCCGCCTGCGCTACCGCTTTGCCGACGCGGGCCGCAGGGCAGCGAGAAGCGGCAGGATGGAGACAAGGCCGCTTCTGCCGGGGGATGAAGCCATCCCAGACCCGGGCCCCACGCCCGAGGAATGCCTGCTTGACAAGGTGTCTGACCGCAGCGCCCGGCTTCGGGCCATGGTGGACGCCCTGCCGCCAGAGCGGGCTGAGGTGCTGCGCCTGCACTACTATGGCGGCAAAAGCCTGAAGGCCATCGCCGGTATTCAGGGTGTTGCGCCCGCCACCGTCAAAACCCGGCTTCACCGTGGGCTTCAGGCTCTTCGGCGGCAGCGGGATGCGCTGGAATAGCTGAAAAAGCCGGAGCGTGTGGTGAAGTGAACCCCATTTGTTAGACATGTGGTATAATACTAACAAGTGGGGTGATTTTATATGCCAAAAGGAATACCAAACAAGAAATACACCGGTGAATTAAAGCAGAAGCTGGTTGAATTAGTGCG